>NZ_BAFW01000053.1 GCF_000308535.1 Nocardia cerradoensis NBRC 101014
ATCGTCTGCGCGGGCGCGACGTATTTCGATGTGGTGCAGGCGCTGTCGGAGCGCGGCGTCCGGCGCGCGGATCTCGCGGCGGCGGGTGTGCGCATCCTGCGACTGGGTATGACCTATCCCCTGGTCGAGGAGACCGTCGTCGAATTCGCGGATTCGGTGCGACGGCTGCTGGTGGTGGAGGAGAAGCGGCCGTTCGTCGAGACGCAGCTGCGCGCGGTGCTGCACGAGGCGGAGCGTCGAATTCCGGTGCTGGGCAAGCGAGATCGTGACAGGGCGCCCTTGGTGCCCGGTTCCGGTGTACTCGATCCGAAGTCCGTGGGCGAGATACTCGACCGGGTTCTTCCGGCGCTGCGCCCGGCGACACCCCCGCGGCTCGAGCTGCCCCTGCTGGTGACGCCGGCCCGCGCGCCCGCGTATTGCAGTGGCTGCCCGCACAACCGGTCCACGGTCGCACCGGAGGATGCGCTGGTCGGCGGCGGGGTCGGCTGTCACGGCATCATGTATTTCGAGGCCCGCAACCGCGACCTGACGACGTTGCCGCCGACGCCGATGGGCGCCGAGGGGGTGCCGTGGATCGGGTTGTCCCCGTTCGTCGAGGCGCCCCACCTGATTCAGAATCTGGGTGACGGCACGCTGACCCATTCCGGCACGCTCGCCATCCGCGCGAGTGTGGCCGCCGGAACCGACATCACCTTCAAGATCCTCTACAACGCGGCGGTCGCCATGACCGGTGGCCAGGAGGTGACCGGACTGCGGGACGTGCCCGCCCTCACCCGGCAACTGCAGGCCGAGGGGGTGCGCGAGATCGTTGTGTGCGCCGAGGATCCCGGCCGCTACGGCCGGCGCGCGCGGTGGGCGCCGGGGGTCGAGGTGCTGGGCCGCGATCGGCTGGCGCAGGTGCAGCAGCGGCTGCGGACGGTGTCCGGCGTGACGGTGATCATCTACGACCAACGGTGTGCGGCCGAGGCACGGCGACTGCGCAAACGCGGTCTGCTGCCGGAGCCGCCGCAGCGGGTCGTCATCAACGAGGCCGTCTGCGAAGGCTGCGGCGACTGTGGAACCAAGAGCAACTGCCTGTCGGTGCTGCCGCTGGACACCGAATTCGGGACGAAGCGGCGTATCCACGATTCCTCGTGCAATCGCGACTACACCTGCCTGGACGGCGACTGTCCCTCGTTCGTCACGATCGAACCGAAAGCCGGTGCGCGTCAGCGGAATCGAGTGCGGCGTGCGCGTCCGCGACTTCCTTCGGGAACGCTGCCGGAGCCGGTGCCGCCTGCGGTCGGCGAACGCTACAGCATCTACTTCACCGGGATCGGCGGCACCGGAATAGTCACCGCGAACCGCATCCTCGTGCGGGCCGCCGAGGCGGCGGGCTGGGTGGTCGGCGGTATGGATCAGACCGGGCTGTCGCAGAAGGCGGGCGCCGTGGTGTCCCATCTGCACCTGGCGGCCGATCGCGCAGGACTGACCGCGGCGGCGGTGAGCGGCGGCGGCGCGGACCTGTACCTGTCCGGGGATATCCTGCAGGCCGCCTCGGCCGACCATCTGGCGAAAGCCCGTGCGGGACAGGCGATCGCGGTGGTCGACCGGAACGTCACACCCACGGCGGCGATGTTGCAGAGCCACACCGCGGCCCCCGATGTCGCGGCGCTGGAAGCCGCGATCGCCGACCGGATCGGTGCGCAGCGGACGTCGGTGATCGATGCGCGACGCGTCGCCGAGCGGGTCTTCGCCGATCACCTGCCCGCGAACGTGGTGGTGCTGGGCGCGGCATTTCAGCTGGGCGGCGTACCGGTGTCGGCCGCCGACATGGCGGGGGCGCTGGCCGGGCGCGGCCGGGCGGCGGCGGACAACCGGCTCGCCTTCGAATGGGGGCGCTGGCTCGTGCACGACCCCGCGGCCGTCGCGGCGGCTCTGGGGGACGAGCGCGTGGCATCGACCGCACGCGGGTACGAGCCGACGGTGGCGACCGGTGCGGCGGCGGAAAGGCTTGTAGCGCAACGGGCTGTTCCGGTCGAGCTCCGCGATCGGCTGGTTCGCCGGACCGCCCAGGTGATCGATTATCAGAGCGTGGGCCGTGCGCGCCGGTATCTCGAGCTCGTCGAATACGTGGCCGCCCGCGACGATGCCGCACGGGAGTGGGAACTGAGCCGCACCGTGGCCGAGTCGTGGTTCGCTCTGCTGACCTACAAGGACGAATACGAGGTCGCGCGTCTGCATCTGGCCGCGGACTACGACGCGGTGGCCGCCGAACTCGGTCTCGACGGCGGCTACACGCTGACCTATCACCTGCATCCGCCGATATTGCGGCGCCTGGGGATGGCGCGGAAGCTGCCGGCGGGCCGGACCTACGCGCTGGCCTTCCGCGCGCTGCGGCGGATGAAACGGCTGCGCGGCACACCGTTCGACCCGTTCGGGTGGGACCGCGACCGGCGTACCGAACGCGCGGTCATCGTGGAGTACGCGCGGCTCGTCACCGAGATCACCGATCCCGGCGCGGATCTGCCCTACGACCGGCAGGTCGAGCTGGCGGCCTCGGCGGCCGTGATCACGGGGTACGGGCCGATCAAGGAACGCAGCATCGAGCGGTGGCGGGCCGGGATCGCGGCATGGCGGCTCGAACACACCTCGGCAGAACCGATGTCCGAGGCGAGTGGGGCGCTGCCGTGATCAAACGTCTGCGTTTCGCCACCCGGTCACCGCAGCTGTCCTTCGACGCGTTCGCCCGGCAATGGCCGCTGCTGTGTGCCGCGGCGGCGGACGCGCCCAGCGGACTGCGACCGGTGCGGGTGGCGGTCTGCACCGTCCTGCCCGAGCTCACCGGGCCGGGACCCCGCCACGACGGTGTGGTCGCCGAGTGGTTTCGCGATATCCGGCATCTGCGTCGCCACGACCGCTGGCGATCGGGCAGCGACGACGCGGCCGATGTGGTGACGCTGCCGGACAGCACGGCGGAAGTGATTGCCCGCGAACACGTTCTGCGCGGCGGTGAATGGCTGGAGCGCCGGTGGGACGACGGTGGCGATCGGCTCAAACATATGGCGGTCGCGGTGCGGGCGGCGAGCCTGACGGCCGAAGAGTTCGCGACACGGTGGAGGGCGCATGCGGGTACGGTGCGGCGACCGGGCGCCGCGACGGTGGCGATACCCGACGCCGCTCGTGGTCGTGCCTACGTCCAGAATCATCCGGTGGCGGCCACCCGCACCGCCTACGACGCGGTGAACGAGGTCTACTTCGACGACGTCACCGGCCTGCGCACGCGCATCGACTGGTTCCGCGACAACGGACCCTCCGGGCCGGATGGCCTGTTCGACCGTTCGTGGTTTCTCGCCGCCCGTGAGGTGGTGCTGTCCGGCTGAGCGCGGTGCGCGCGGATCGGTCAGCGGCACATGACCACGAGGCGGCGGGAGATGTGCACCGGGGTCCCGGCCAGCACCATCGGTAGCGCGGCCGCGCTCAGGATCGCCGGCTGGATGCGGCCGTCGACGATCGGATGTGCCTGGGCACCGTAGTTGTCCAGGGTGAACGCCAGGTCGGTGGTGGGCTCCACGGGGCAGTCCGACGGGTCGGGCTCCGGGAAGCACCACTTCCAGCGGCCCTCGGTGGTCGAGAAACAGATTTCGATGTAGTCCGCGCGCGCCGGACAGGGCCCGACCGATTCGACCGTGGCGCGGACGAACAACTCGGGGTCGAACGCCGCACCGCACACTCGTGATCCGGTTCGCATCGGATACCACTTCCTTCGCGCAAACAACTGCCGAACGACGCTGCGGCCGTTCAGTTTCCGGCATCCCGGCGCAAGGCGGCCGGCAGCCCGATACTTCTGGGTTCGAGGAAACTGTGCAGCCCTTCCGGGCCCAGTTCGCGACCGAGCCCGGATTCCTTGAAGCCGCCGAACGGCACCCGCGGGAACGGTGGATAGGTGCCATTGATCGCGATGCTGCCGGTGCGCAGCCGCCGGGCGATCGCCAGCCCGCGCTCGGCATCCGCGGACCACACGCCGCCGGAGAGGCCGTAGGGCGAGTCGTTGGCGATGCGCACCGCGTCGTCGTCGCCGTCGTGCGGGATCAGGCACAGCACGGGACCGAAGATCTCCTCCCGCGCCACCCGCATCGCGTTGTCGACCTCGGCCAGGATCGTCGGTTCCACGTACCAGCCGCGCGGCAGCCCGGCGGGGCGGCCACCGCCGGTCACGACCCGGGCGCCGGCCTCGCGGGCGAGCGCGATGTAGTGCTCGACGCGGGTGCGCTGACGCTGGGCCACCAGCGGACCGACCAGGGTCGCCGGATCGTGCGGATCACCGACCCGGACCGCTGCCGCTGCCGCCGCTGCGGCGTCCACCGCCTCGGCGTAGCGGGTGCGCGGCACCAGGACCCGGGTGTGCGCACCGCAGACCTGACCCGACATATGCATCGCGCCCTTGACGATCGCGGGCAGCACGGTCGCGATATCGGCGTCCTCGGCGACGACCGCCGCGGACTTGCCGCCCAGCTCCAGCGACACTCGCCGCACCCGTTCACCGCACACGCTCATGATGCGTTTACCCGCGGCGGTCGAACCGGTGAAGGCCACCTTGTCGGTGTCCGGATGGGTGACCAGATACTCGCCGACCTCTCGGTCGCCGGGCACGATATTGACTGCGCCGGAGGGCATTCCGGCCTCGTCCAATGCCTCGGCCAGGACGAAGTTGCTCAGCGGCGACTCCGGCGGCGGTTTGATCACCACGGTGCATCCGGCGGCCAGCGCCGGCGCGGCCTTCCACGCCGCCAGCGTCACCGGGGCGTTCCACGGCACCACGGCCGCGACGACGCCGACCGGTTCCCTGGTGACCAGGCCGGACCGGTCACCGGCGGTGACGGTGTGCTCGAAGTCGAAGCCGCGGATCAGCTCCGCGTAATAGTCGAACAGGGCCGCGACCATACCGGTCTGCGCCTGCCTGGATTGGCTGACCGGACAGCCGATTTCGTCGACCGTCACGGCCGCGATATCGGCCTCGCGCTTGCGGAGCAGTTCGGCGGCGCGAGCCAGTGTGTCGGCCCGCTCGCCGGGCGACAGCCGGGGCCACGGGCCGTCGTCGAACGCGGTGCGCGCGGCCGCCACGGCCCGATCGATATCGGCGGTGCGGGCCACCGGCACCTCGCCGACCGCCTCCTCGGTGGACGGCGAGATCACCGCGAAGCGTTCGTCACCGGCCGGCGGCACCCACGTGCCGCCGACGTAGAACTCGCGCCGGTACATCAGCCGATCGGTCACGCCGCCTCCTGCATTCGTGCCGGCGTGACCCGTCGCCGGCACGCCGCCCTCCGATATCGTGTCGTTCGTCAGTTCCGCTGCGGCGGATCCAGGTGATAGAGCCGGGTCGCGGTGTGCTGCAGCACCTTCGCGACCGTCTCGTCCGGAATTCCGGTCAGCGAACGGTCGATGATGTCGCGCGGGCTCGGTGATTCCGAGGCCGGCCCCGGCGACAGGCTGGTGGCGTGCGGGAAATCGGTTTCGAACATCAGATTGTCGGCCAGTTCGCCGATCACCGGTCGCAGCGAACGGTTTTCGAACCAGTACATGCCGTAGATCTGGCGGCGCATATATTCACTCGGCAGCAGCCGATCCGGATATTCGTGGTGCGCACCGACATTGAGCCACTGCCAATCCATACTCTCACCCAGGAACGGCAGCCAGCCGGCACCGTTCTCCACCGAGACGAAATTCAACTCCGGATAGCGATGGCAGACGCCGCTGACCACCACCTCGGCGATGTTGCGCGCATTGCCGAGCAGCACCAGCGCGCTCTCCTGGGTGAAGTCGAGTTTCTGCGATTGGTCGACCGCACCCTTGAGATCGTCGGGGGAGTTGAGGAAGCCGACATGGAAATTCATCGACAGTCCCATGTCCTGGGCCTGACCGAGCAGCGGCTCCCAGTAGTCGTCGACCAGGCGGGGCAGGCCGACCTTGTCGTAGCGCGCGGCGAAAAGTACACCCTTGTGGCCCAATTCGTAGGCCCGCTTCATCTCGGTGACCGCTTCGTCGATATCCCAGAAGGGCAGCATCATCATCGGAACCAGCCGGCGCGAATCCGCCGAACACCACTCGGCCAGCCAGTCGTTGTAGGCGCGAACGCATTCGGTGGCCAGTTCGTGCGGCATCGAATTCAGGAAGACGTGACTGTGGAAGCCGAGAATGTTCGGGTACATCACCTGGTAGTAGATGCCGACCTCGTCCATATAGGCGAGCCGGGCCTCGGCATCGAGCGCGGCGGGGAAGGCCTCGGAGAGTTTCTTCGGATGGGAGGGCGGGAATTCCGGCCATTTGGCCTGTGCGAACGCGCCGACGCCGTAGAGCTTCTTGTCGCCGATGTACCAGTAATCCTCTTGCCGCCGTTCGTGGAAGCGGACGTGCGGAACCAGATCGCCCCACTTCTTCGAGATCCGCGAGGTCCACAGATCGGCGGGTTCGATGATGTGGGAGTCGACATCGGCGACCGCATATCGCTCACACAGGGCGGCTCCGGCGCCATCGGGGTCAGCCATCCCGAACTCCTTCTGTACCAGGGAGATTACTCAATATATGAGAGTATTTACTTACTTACTCTAGAGATCGGCCGCGCGATGTACAACCGTCTGCCGCGGCGGATCGGAGTTCAGTGCGCGGATTCCGGCGCCGGTGGCTCGGCCGGGGCGGGTTCGGGGACCGCGCGTAGGCGCGGCGCCATCATCAGCGGCGTCACACTCAGCACGCCCGATTCCACCGGCAGGGTGATGCCGGTGATCCAGCGGGCCTCGTCGCTGGCCAGGAAGGTCGCCGCCCACGCCACGTCCCAGCCGTCGCCCGGGCTGCCGAGCAGACCCGCCTCCGACCGCATCGCGTTCATGAATTCCGCCCGCGGCCCCGGCGCCGACACCGAGAGCACCATCGGCGTCGTGATGTGCCCAGGTGCGATGGCGTTGACCCGAATCCCTTGGCGGCCGTGCGAATACGCCATATCGACGGTCATCGCGAGCAGTCCGCCCTTGGCCGCGGAGTAGGCGACCGTCCCGTCGCCGCGCAGCGCCGAGATCGAGGAGATGTTCACGATGGACCCGCCGCCGCGTTCGGCCAGTGCGGGCACCGCGTACTTCGAGGCGAGGAACGCGGTGCGCAGATTGATGTCGAAGGATCGGTCCCAGTCGGCTTCGGAGACGTCGACGACCGTGCCGACCGCGGCCAGGCCGATGTTGTTGACGAGGATGTCCAGTCCGCCGAAGGAGTCGACGGCGGTGCGCACCATGGCCTCGCACGCCGCGGCCTCGGTCAGGTCGGCCGCGAAGACCGCGGCCTTACCGCCTTCCTCCTCGATCATCCGCAGGGTTTGTTCGGCGCGTTCGCCGTAGCGGTCCACCAGCAGCACGGCCGCACCCTCCCGCGCCAGTGCCACCGCGGTCGCCTTCCCGGTGCCGATGCCGGGCCCGGGCGTCGATCCCGCACCCGTCACGATCGCCACCTTGCCGTCCACGCGGCCCGGACGCTCCACCATGATCATCTCTCCTTCGCCGTCACCGGTACTGCTGCTTCACCAGCGCGTCAAAAGCGCTGCGCCGGACTCGATTCCGCCGACATTGGTCACCGCCGCGACCTCGGCCCCGGCCACCTGCCGGGCGCCCGCCTCGCCGCGCAGCTGCCGCACCGCCTCGGCGGTGTGACCGAAACTGGCGTGCAGCCGTCCGCCCGAGAGCTGACCGCCCCAGGTGTTGAGCGGCAGCTCGCCGCCCAGGGCGATGCGCGTGCCGCCGTCGAGGTAATCCCCGGCTTCGCCGGTGCCGCAGAAACCCATCGCCTCGAGCCACCACACCGCCTCGATACTGAAACCGTCGTAGAGCTGGGCGGTGTCCACATCGGCGGGGGTCAGCGCGGTCCGCGCCCACAGGGCCGCGGCCGTCGCGTAACCCACCCGGCCCATGTCCTCCCATTGATCCCATGCCGGGCGCCCGTCCACCACGCCGGCCATCGCCTCGATGCGGACCGGTGCGCGCAGATCGGCGGCGGTTTCGGCCGCCGACACCACGATCGCGGTGGCGCCGTCGGCGGGGACGTCGCAGTCGAACAGGCACAGGGGTGAGGAGATCATTCGCGCACTCAGATAGTCGTCCACGGTCAGCGGCGAGCGGTAGACCGCATCGGGGTTGTGCGCGGCGTGGGCGCGCTGGGCGACCGCGATCCACGCCAATCGCTCACGGGTCAGGCCGTATTCGTGCATGTAGCGGGTCGCGAAGGGCGCGATCTGGCACACCGGTGAGAGCATCCCGACCGGCAGCAGCCACGCCTGCGGCCCCTCGGCGAGCGGTTTGGTCGAACCGTAGGCGGGGCGGCCACCGGCGTCGCGAGCGGCGCTGCCCTCCTTCACGGTCCGCCAGATGACGACATGCCGGGCTTGGCCGGTCGCGACCGCCTGAGCCGGGCCGTAGAACGGCAGCGCCATACCTTCGACCAGGCCCTGTCGCCACGTCGTCTCGATGCGCAGGGCGTCCTGCACCTCGTAGAGATTGCCGTTGGCGTAGCCGGGAAGGTTGGCGACCCCGCCGCCGGGGAACATGGCCAGGCCGTCGATGTCGTCGACGGTCAATCCCGCGTCCGCGACGGCGGCGAGAACGGCGTCGAGCGTCAATTGCAGTCCGGAACGGTCGAGCCGGCGGGCGATCGCGGACTGGCCGATGCCGGAGATGACGGCCCGGTGTTCGAAGATGTCCGCACTCATCGGTCCGCCTCGTGAGCGAGGAAACTCGGAACCGCGTAGCCGCCCGGACCGGGCTCGAACCCGATGTCGACGGACATGCCGATCGCGACCTCCTCCGGACCGCAGCCGCGCAATCGCCCAGCGATCCGCACGCCCGGGTGGCCGGGAAAGTCGACCAGCACGATCGCGTACGGCACCTCGAGGTCCGGGAGCCAGCGCTGGTAGTTCACGGTGAAGCTGTAAATCGTTCCGGGACCGACGATTTCGACGAACGCGGGATCGCGGCGCCGACATCGTCGGCAGATGCCGCGGGGCGGGAAGGAATCGGCGCCGCACGCGGGGCAGTGCTCGACCAGCAAACGGCCGGCGGCGGCGCCGGTCCAGAAGGGCTCGGTCTCCTCGGTGACCATCGGCGGGATACCCGGTATCGCGTTCATCCGGCCTCCAGGAGCGAGTCGTTGCTGCCTATAACCACTATCATGATAAGTGAGCATTTGCTATCTTCGTGTGGTCGGTGCCGATCGGGCACCGGCGCACTGCTCGCCGAGGGAGTCGGATGTCCGCCGACCGCATCGTCTTCGGGGCAGCCGCGATGCCGGAACCGGATCGGGACTGGCTGGCCGCTGCCGAACGCCTGCCCATCGAATCCGTCTGGCAGGGCGGCCACATCCTGCCGCCGAGTCCTACCGGTGAGGCCGTCACCCGTCTGTCGCTGATGGTCGCATGGACCGAACGCGTCCGGGTCGGAACCGCGACGCTGCTGCTGCCGCTCTATCAGCCGGTGATCGTGGCCAAACAGCTCGCCGATCTGGATGCCCGCTCCGGTGGGCGGGTGTCGGTCGGTCTCGGGGTCGGCGGGGAGTTCCGGCACGAATTCGAGGCCCTCGGTGTGCCGCTGTCCGAACGCGGCCCGCGCACCGACGAGGCGATGGATGTACTGCGTGCGCTGTGGCGCGACGAACCGGTCGATCACGAAGGCCGGTTCTTCCGATTGCGCGATCTGCACCTGCGCCCGGTCCGCGGCCTGGACGGTTCCGCCATGCGGCCCGGCGGGCCGCCGCTGATCGTGTCCGGACGCGCCGGCCCCGCGATGCGTCGGGCCGCCCGGCGGGGCGACGGCTGGATGCCGTACCTGATGTCGCCGTCCGCGTATGCCCGCTCCGTCACGGCGATCCGGCAGGAGGCGGCGGCTATCGGCCGCGATCTCACCGGATTCGAATGGGCGATGTATCTGTACTGCTCGATCCGCCGCGACGGTGATCACGCCCGCGCCGAGGTGGCCGAATTCCTCGGTGGCGCCTACGGCGACAAACCCGGCGACATGCTGCGGCGCATCGCGCCGGCCGGCACGCCGGACGAAGTCGCGGTGCGGCTGCAGGAATACGTCGATGCCGGCGTGCGGCATTTCGTCATCGCACCCGCTACGCGGTCGGACACGCTGAACGTGGTTCGGCTGGCCGCCGAAGAGGTGTTGCCGAGATTGGAACTTCCGGTCCGGGTCGGGCAATGAACTCCGAATGTGCTGGTACCGAGGGATTTCCGGTCCGCGACGGGCAGTCACTGCGAGTGCGTCGGATCTCTGCGACAGCGGCGCGACACCAGCCTGCAGGGGCCTGCCCGGCGGGAACGGCGACTTCGGATCGTTCGGCGAAAGGACTCCGACGATGAGTGGCGAACGTCCCTGCGCGGATCTGACCGTGGTCGAAATCGCGGTGGGGGTCAGCGATCTCGGGCTCGGGTTGGCCGGTGGGCTGCCGGGCATGCTGCTGGCCGATCTCGGTGCGAGCGTGATCCGGGTGGTCGGGGAGGCCGTGCCGATCGACACCGATGTGCCGTGGGGTCGCGTCTGGCATCGCGACAAGCGCATCGTCACCACCACCGGTGTGGCCGAAATCTCCGCGCTGCTGCGAACGGCCGATGTCGCGTTGGTCTACGGCCCGGAGGAACTCGTCGAGGCACGCGGACTGGGGTTCCGTGATTGTGCCGCAACGAATCCCGCGCTCGTCTACGGCCGCTGCCGGCCCAGCCGCACCGAAGCCGGAACGGTCGAGGATTTCGGACTGCTGGTCGAGGCGCGTGCCGGCTTCTGCACACAATTGCCCGGGCATCGTCGGGGACCGATCTTCCCCGAGGTGCGTGCGTCCGGCATGGGGGCTGCCTTCCTGCTACTCACCTCGGTGTTCGCGCTGCTGCGTCGCCGCGTCGGCACCGGCACGGGCGGATGGAGCGAAACCTCGCTCTACGACGGCATGCTGGCCACCCTCGGCTGCATGATCGGCCGGTCCGAACGGGCCGCGCCCGAAGTCGAATCCTATTGGGAGCACGGCTCGACCTTCCCGAACTTCCTCTACCGCTGCGCCGACGGCGAACTGCTGCAGGTGTGGTTCGGCGGTAAGGGCATGTACCAGGCGGTGATCGAGGTGCTCGGCGACGAACCCAGCCGGGACGGGTACTACACCGACCAGACCACCGGAAAACTGCGTGCCCGGGCCCAGCGGTGGACATCGTTCTTCGCCACCCGGCCGCGCGCGGTGTGGGTGGAGCGGCTGCGCGCCGCCGGGGTGGCCTGCGAGCCGGTACTGGGTCCGGGGGAGGTGCTGCGTGATCCGCACAGCGCCGAAACCGGTGTGGCCGTCACGCGTTCCGAGCACGGCCACGAGGATCTGATGATCGGCTCGCCGTTCGAGATCCATCCGCTGCGGCCGGCGCCGGATGCGCCCGTCGCCGCGCGCACGCGTTCTGCCGCACGCCTTTTCGAGGGCCTGCGCGTTGTGGACTTCTCGGCGTTCGTCGCCGGGCCGCTGGCCGCCGAGGTGCTGGCGGACCTGGGTGCCGACGTGATCAAGGTGGAACCACCGGGCGGTGAGGCCATGCGTGCCGCCGCCTATGCGGTGGCGGCCTGTCAACGCGGAAAGCGCAGTCTCGCACTGGATATCAACGCCCCCGAGGCGCAGCCGGTGGTCGAGAAACTGCTCGCCTCTGCCGATGTGGTGCTGCACAACTTCCGCGTCGGCGTCGCGGAACGGCTCGGCATCGATGCGGACACCGTGGCCCGCCTGAACCCGAACGCGGTGTACTGCCACGCCAGTGCCTTCGGCGCCACCGGCCCGCGGGCGGCGTATCCGGGCAACGACGCCTTGATGCAGGCGTTGACCGGTGTCGAGCGCGCGATCGGCGGCGCGGGCAACGAGCCGCTGGCCGCGACCTGGATACCGATCGATATGGCCGGTGGCTGGGTCGCCGCCGCCGGCATCGCGCTGGGTCTTTACGCCCGGGCCACTCAGCAGCGCGGCCAGCAGGTGATCACCAGCTTGCTCGGCGCCGGAATGCTCATGCACTGCGGTGTTTTCGTGCGCGACGGCGAGCTCGTCGCGGGGCCGGCACTCGACGAGCGGCAGACCGGCTACGGTCCCGGCTACCGCATCTACGAGGGCGCCGACGGCGAGTGGTTCGCCCTGGTGGTCGCGGACCCCGAATCCTGGTGGAAGCTGGACGAATTCGTCGCTGATTGCGGCGGCTCGGGGTTGGGGGACTACGTCCCGCTGCGCAACGGCCACGACGACAGCGCCGCCCGCGCCGCCGAGGCGAATCTCGAATCCACCTTCGCCACCGCCCCCGCCGCCGAATGGGTGCGACGGCTACGCGAACTCGGCATTCCCGCCGAACTCATCGAACCGATGAACCGCAACCGCTTCCGCCACGCCGTCCTGGACGATCCGGTCAACCGCCAACTCGGCCGCGTTGTCGGCTACCGCACCGCCGACTGGGGCTATTTCGAACAGATCGGCCCCCTGCTGCGCACGGGCCCCGATGTCATCGGTGGTCCGAGGCTGATGATTCCGGGCGTCGGCGAACACACCACCGAGGTGTTGAGCGAGTTGGGGTTCGATGAAGCTCGGGTGGACGAGTTGCTCGCGACGAAGGTCGCCCGCCAAATGGACTGACCCGACCGGGTCCGCCCTCTGGCAGCGACGAGCGTTGCGCCCGCCCGCGTTGTTGCAGGTACCGAAGTTTCAGTTCAATCCGAGGAGTCCCGCGGTGTTCCCGCGCAGTACCTGGTGGCGGACCGTGGGGTCGCAGGATTCCAGCCGGGGGAGGTAATCGCGCGGTTCGCGCAAGCCCTCGGGGTGGGGGAAGTCCGAGCCGAACAGGACATGGTCGGCGCCGATGGCGTCGATCAGGTCGTGGACATCGTCCTCGGGGAACGGGCAGACCCAGAGGTGTTCGGCCAGCGCTTCGCTGGGGCGGGGCGGGAGCTTGCCGCCGATCATCGGGCCGCGGCGGCCGAGGGCGGCGGCCTTGTCGATCGTTTTGAACAGTGGCCGAAGCCAATTCGAGCCGTTCTCGATCGAGACGATCTTCACGCCGGGGTGGCGGCCGAACAGGTTGTGCAGCGTGAGCGCGATCAAGGTGTCGACCACCGGGCGTTCGGTATTGCACAGTGCCCATTGCAGCGGTGACTGCTGATGCGACGGGTTGTCCGGATTCTCCGACCAGTGCGTGCCGTAGAAATGCTGGTAGCCGCTGTTGGATACGTGGAATGCCACCGGGATTCCGGCATCGGACACGGTGGCCCAGAACGGATCGAACAGGGGGTCGGCGGGGGAACGGCCCGCGATCGGACCGGGACACAGGTGCACCATCCGCGCACCGGCGTCGAGCACCCGGTGCAGTTCCCGCACGCCCTGGTCGATATCGAGCAGCGACAGCATCGGTACGCCGAACAGCCGCCCGTCCGCGCCGTACCCCCAGTCCTCCTCGAGCCAGCGGTTGAAGGCCCGCAGGCTCGCGTAGGTGAGCTCCACGTCGTCTCGCAGGTCGTATTCCACGGCGACACCCAGCGTCGGCAGCATGATCGTGGCCTCCACGCCCTGCCGGTCGAGAACCGCCAAACGTGCACTGCGGTCGGCGAATTCCGGATGGTCCCGCGAGGTCACCACCTCGCGATGGGTGAATCCGTCCGCGACGCCTCCGACGAACAGTCCCTGCAACGCACCCGGCGCCGAGGCGTAGTCGCCGGGCATCACGCTCATGAAGGTGCGCTGCCCGCGCAGGAAGATGCGGCCCAGTCCGTCGGTGCCGCGTTCGACTCGGATGGTGCGATCGGCGAAGCGCGACTCGATATGGCGTGAGAAGCAGTCGTCGGGTTCGTAGTAGTGCCCGTCGGCGTCGATCAACCCGTATTCCATCGCTGCGCTACCTCCGGGATCGCCCGCGGACAGGACCGTGCGCTCCGGGCAGTGGCACTTGAGTAAGTGAGCGCATAGTTACTAACTTCGCATCGGCGGTAGAGGATGTCAAGGTCGTGCGGTGTTCCGCGGAGGGCTGAGGGGAGGTGTGATGAATCGGTGCCGGGACCCCGGGTGCGCTTCTAATATGAGTAAGCACTCGCTTGACAACCGGGATGGCGCGGCGGTTCGATCCGCGACGCATCCGAATCGATAGAGGTACGCAGTGAAAGTTGTTGTCGCCTACGAGGTCGGCCGGCCCCTCGAAATCGAAGATCTGCCCCTGCCGGAACCCGGCCCCCACGATGTGGTGGTGCGGCTGAGCGCCAGCGGCATCTGTCATACCGACCTCACCGTCATCAACGGGCTCTCGCCGCTGCCGCTGCCGATCGTGCCCGGCCACGAGGGCTGCGGGGTGGTGGAGGAGGTGGGCGCCGAGGTGCGCCGGGTGCGCGTGGGTGACCGGGTGCTCGCCTCGGTGACACCGGCCTGCGGACAGTGCTGGTCGTGCGTCAATGGTATGTCGAACCATTGTGAACTGAACGCGGAAGTCAAACGGCGGCAACGTTTCCGCCTCGCCGATGGCCGCTCGGCCGCGGCGGTATGTGGTTGCGGAACCTTCGCCGAGGCGATGGTCGTGCACGAGGCGTCGGTGGTCACGGTGCGGACCGATCTGGCCGATGAGCAGCTCGCCCTGCTCGGCTGCGGGGTGACCACGGGCCTCGGCGCCGCGCTCAACACCGCCGGCGTCACGCCGGGCTCGTCGGTGGCGGTGATCGGCTGCGGCGGGGTGGGGCAATCGGTGATCCAGGGCGCGCATATCGCCGGGGCCGCCACGATCGTCGCCGTCGATCCCGTGCCCGGTCGCCGGGAGGCGAGCATCGGGGTGGGCGCGACCCATACCGTCGACCCGCAGGCCGGCGATCCGGTCGCGCAGGTGCGGGAGTTGACCGGCGGGCGCGGAGCCGACTTCACCTTCGAGGTGGTCGGCCGTCCCGAACTGGTCACCCAGGCCATCGATATGGCCCGGGTGGAAGGGGTGGTGACGCTGGTCGGCATGCCGTCGACCACGGATGTGCTGACCCTGCCCGCGATCTCGACGGTGTTCTCCGGCAAGCGGATCGCCGGATCGGTGGTCGGCGGGGCGCAGATCCTGCGTGACTTCCCGCGCTTCATCCGGCTCGCCGAGGCCGGACGTCTGGATCTGGAATCGATGATCACCCATCGCATTTCGCTCGACGAGATCAACAAGGGTGTGCACCTGCTCTCGCGGGCCGAGGGGGTGCGCACGGTCATCGTCGGATGACGCGGTGAACGCGGCCGACCCGCTTCGACCTCGCAACGAATCGCCGGCAACCCTGGCGCCCGCCCCGGCATGCGGCTACCTTGTATGTAAGTATTCGCTTTGTTACCGGAGTTGGGAGATCCCATGTCGTTCAGCTGGTTCATATCGGTTGATGACCATCTCATCGAGCCGGCGCGGCTGTGGCAGGAGCGGTTGCCGGAGAAGTGGCGCGAGACCGGGCCCCGGATCGTCCGCGAGGACAAGTCGGAATTCTGGGTCTACGAGGATCGCCAGATCGTCACCACCGGCCTCAACGCCGTCGCGGGTAAGAAGCGTGAGGAATTCTCCCCCGAACCCATCACCTACGAGGAGATGCGACTCGGCTGCTACGACCCGGCGGCGCGCGTGGCCGATATGAACCAGGGACATGTGCTGTCGTCGATGCTGTTCCCCTCGCTCCCGCGCTACTGCGGCCAGATCTTCCACGAGGCGAAGGACAAGGAACTCGCCCTGCTGTGTGTGCGGGCCTGGAACGATTTCATCCTCGAGGAATTCGCCCAGGCCTATCCCGGCCGCTTCATCCCGATGATGATCATTCCGCTCTGGGATCCGGTCGCCGCCGCGGCCGAAATCGAACGCACTGCCGCGCTGGGCGCGAAATCCATCGCCTTCTCGGAGAATCCGACCAAACTCGGCCTGCCGTCGATCCACACCGACTTCTGGGACCCGGTCTTCCGCGCCTGCGACGACACCGGATTCGTGATCTCGATGCACGTCGGATCGTCCTCCAATATGATCCGGACCTCGGAGGATATGCCGACGCTGGCGTTCATGGCCTACTCGGCGGCCGCGAATCAGGCGGGGACGCTGCTGGATTGGCTTTTCAGCGGCAATTTCGTGAAGTACTCGAACCTGAAGATCGCACTCTCCGAGGGGTCCATCGGCTGGATGCCGTACTTCCTCGAACGTGCCGAGCAGGTGGTCGACAAACAGCGGTTCTGGGCCTCGCGGTTCGACATCAGCATGAACGCCACGCACGAACGCGGCGAGCAGAAGGGCACGGCGACCTTCGATCTGGATACCGATATCCGGCGCCTGTTCCGCGACCACGTGTACGGCACCTTCATCGAGGATCAGGCGGGAATCCGGCTGCTGGACATCATCGGTGAGGACAACGTGATGCTCGAATGCGACTACCCGCATTCGGATTCCACCTGGCCGGATACCGTGCAGCTGGCCGGCAAGTGGCTCGGGCATCTCCCGCAGGACGTGCAGGACAAGATCACCGTCGGCAACGCGTCGCGGGTCTACAACTTCACCCCCGCCGATCCGGCCTCGATCCCCGAGTCGTGACCTATCGCGGGCCGGTGACGGTCCGCAGATGCCGAGGTCCGCCCACCATGGTGGGCGGACCTTCGCGTTTCGGGGTCCCTGCGCGTGCGAACGCAGCGGGGGCTCAGCTCAGTACGATCGCCCGTTCCGGGCAGTTGTCGGCGGCCTCGCGGGTGCGGTCCCGGAGTTCGGCCGGTATCTCGGAAACCGTTGCGCGGCCGTGGCCTTCGTCGTCGAGGTCGAAGACCTCCGGGCAGATCTCCCAGCAGCGGGCGTGGCCCTGGCAGCGGTCGGGGTCGACGGATACGTGCATGACTGTCCTCCGGGTGCGGGGCGATTCAGTAGGTGGCCGACAGTGCCCAGGGGCCGTCGGGGAACGGACGACCCAGCAGCTCCATGCTGTAGGCGATGCGTCCGGTGTCCTCGCGCGAATTGCACAGCAGCACGGCGGCTTCGGCCATGGCGTCGTCCGGTTCGACCGGGGTGTTGTCCGGGGTGTGCGGGGAGACGACGGCGACGCCGGGGGTCATGACCAGACCGGAGGTGCCCAGGCAGTTGATCCGCACGCCGGTGCCGTACACCTCGGCCGCCAGGCCGGTGGTCAGGCGATCGAGCGCGGATTTGCACATGCCGTAGGGCACGCAGCCGTCGGCGGCCCAGTCCGGATAGGGCGGGCCGAGGGGGTGGCGCGCCTGTTTGGAGGTGATGTTGAGGATCCAGCCGCGCCCGCGTTGGATCATTCCGGGAATCGCCAACTGGCACAGGCGAAACGGTGTGTGCACCATCATCTGGAACATCAGGCCGTAGCGATGGGGGCGGATGTCGAGCGCGGGGCCGTAGAAGTTCACCCCGGCATTGTTGACGAGGGTGTCGACCGGGCCGAGCAGCGCTTCGGCGCGCGCCACGACCGTCTCCACTTCCGCGGGAACCGTCAGATCGGCGCGGATCGCCGCTGCCCGGCCGCCGTGATCGCGAATATCCGCCACGACCTCCTCGATGGAGCCGGGAAGCGCCGAGGTGCCCGGTTCGGCGGTGCGAGCCACCACCGCCACTGCCGCGCCTTCGGCGGCGAAGCGCTCGGCGATCCGCCGCCCGATGCCGCGGCTCGCGCCGGTGACTATTGCGGTCCGGCCGTCCATCGATCCCACGTCGACTCCTGCGCTGTGCGCTCCGGAACGGGCCGCCGGAGCATGCGGTCTAGCAAGTAAGTACCTACTTTCTCACGGTACCCGGTGATATGCGAGCGTTTCGAGGGTTATGTTGAGTGAGTACCTGCTTATTTATGCTCGGGCAGCCCGCGCCGGGAAGGATGGAAAACCATGCATGACATCGTGATTCGCGGTGGGGACGTGGTCGACGGAACGGGTGCGCCGCCGCGTCGGGCGGAGGTGGCGATCGACGGGGACCGGATCACCGATGTCGGCCCGGCGGTCGGCCCCGGGCGCCGGGTGATCGATGCGTCGGGCCGGTATGTGACGCCCGGGTTCATCGACGTGCACACCCATCTGGATGCTCAGCTGTTCTGGGATCCGCTCGCCACGCCTTCGTGTTATCAGGGGGTGAGCACGGTGGTGATGGGCAATTGCGGGGTCACCTTCGCGCCGGTGCGGCCGGGGCAGGAGGGCTACCTGGCGGCGATGATGGAGTCGGTGGAAGATATCCCCGCCGACACGATCATGGCCGGGTTGGACTGGGGCTGGCAGACCTATGGCGACTATCTGAAAACCTTGGGCGACCGCGAACTCGGGGTGAACGTCGGCGGACTGGTCGGTCACGCCGCCCTGCGCTACTACGTGATGGGGGAGCGCGGTCTCGACGAGGCGCCCGCCACCGCCGAGGACCGCGCCGCGATGGCGGAACTGGTCGGCGAGGCCGTCGACGCCGGAGCGCTGGGCTTCTCGACCTCCCGGACCTATATGCACACCGTGCCGGACGGGCGGCCGGTACCGGGCACCTTCGCCGACGTCGAGGAGCTGTCGGCGATCGCCGGCGTTCTCGCCGGACGCGGGCGCGGCACCTTCCAGGTGGTCCCGCGCATCGGCGAGCGCGACGGGGCCGACCGTGCCAATTCCCGCGCCGAGATGGCGTGGATGGAACAGGTGAGCCTGAATTCCTCGCGGCCCCTGACCTTTTCGATCATGCAGAGCGACCGGCGACCCGGGCTGTGGTCCTGGGTGATGGAACAGACGGCCGAGGCGCGGGCGCGCGGCGCCGATCTGCGCCCGATGACCGCGGTGCGCGGCAGCGCGATCGTCTACGGGATCGCCGGGCGCACCCCGTACGACGCGCTGCCGACCTGGTCCGAAGTGATGGCCGAACCGCCCGACGCGCGGCTCCGGATGCTGTCGCGCGGAGATGTTCGCGACCGTCTGATCGCCGAGGCCGAGCTGCCCTCGCAGGCATCGGGTCCGCTGGCGCCGAAGGATCCGGCGAAAATGTATCTGCTGCCGCCGGGTTCGGCCGCCTACGACGTCGGGGCGGACAACAGCCTGGCCGCCGAGGCGCGGCGGCGCGGGGGCGGTGCCGCGGCCGCGTTCCTCGACTACACGCTCGAGACGGAGGGGCGAGGGCTGCTGTATTACCCGGTGCTCAACCAGGATCTGGACGCGGTCGCGCGAATGATCACCAATCCCGACGTCGTGCTGGGGGTCGCGGACGCGGGTGCGCATGTCGCGCTCACCATGGACGCCGGCAATTCGACCTATTTCCTGCGGCACTGGGTGCGTGATCGGGCGCTGCTGGGGATCGGTGCGGCTATCCGGCGGCTGACCGTCGATGCCGCCGACCTGTTCGGGATCGCCGACCGCGGCGTGCTCGCGCCGGGCGCGTACGCCGACGTGAACGTCATCGATCTGGCGAATCTCGATCTGTTCGCCCCGGAGATGGTCGCCGACTTCCCCTTGGGCGCACAGCGATTCGTGCAGCGGGCGCGCGGTTACGACTACACGCTGGTCAACGGACGCGTACTGGTCGACCACGACGAAACGACCGGTGCGGTTCCCGGGCGGTTGGTCACCGCGCGCTGAGAACCTGGTGTGCTCGACGCCGTCGACGTGGGCCGTTGCTCCCGCGCCGAGCCGCCGTTACGATGGCGAAGTTAGAGAACACTTACTTAGTTCAGAATCGGGGTGGCCCCCATGAGCCATGAGGCCGTGATCATTTCGGGCGCGCGCACGGCGATCGGGACGGCATACAAGGGATCGCTGACCGACACCGACGCCTTCACACTGGGAACGGCGGCCGTCGCCGAGGCGGTGCGCCGCGCGGGGGTCGAACCGGAACTGGTCGACGACGTCATTCTCGGCGAATCGCTGTACGGCGGCGGGGCGATCGGCCGCTACGTCGCCATCGAGGCCGGGTTGGTGAATGCGCCCGGCATCGCGCACAACCGGCACTGCGCCTCCGGGCTGTCCACGCTGCAGAGCGCGGCCGCCTCGATCATCGCCGGGATGGACCGGATCGTGGTGGCCGGCGGTGCGCAGTCGAGTTCGACCGCACCGAAGGTGAACCGGCGCATTCCGGGGTCGGAGGAATGGGAGGAGGACTGGCTCGCACCGAGCCACCGCGAATCCCCCGACGCACCCGTGCGCGATATGTCGATCACGGTCGGGTGGAATGCCGCGGTGAAGGCTGGGATCACGCGCGCGCAGATGGACCAGTGGGCGTTACGTTCCCATCAGCGCGCGGTGGCCGCGATCGACGCCGGCAGCTTCACCGAGGAGATCGTGCCGATCGAGGTGACCCGTCGCGACGGCAGTACGGTCACCTTCGCCGTCGACGAACATCCCCGGCGCACCTCGTCGCTGGAGAAGCTGTCGTCGTTGAAACCGCTGCATCCCGAGATCGAGGGCTTCGGCATCACCGCGGGAAACGCCGCCGGCATCAACGACGCCGCGGGTGCGCTGGTGATCGCGGATCGTGAGGTGGCCCGCGAGCGCGGGATCGAGCCGCTGGCCGTGGTCCGGGCGTGGGCCTCGGTCGGCGTTCCGCCCGCGGACACCGGACTGGCGCCCGCCCCCGCGATCGAGAAGGTGCTCGCGCGCGCCGGGCTGTCGGTGGCCGACGTGGCGCTGTGGGAGATCAACGAGGCCTTCGCCTCGGTCGCGGTCGCCGCGACCCGCGCGCTGGGACTCGACGAGGAGAAGGTCAACGTCCTCGGAAGTGGTTGCAGTCTGGGACATCCCGTGGCGATGACGGGAACCCGGATGGTGTTGAGCCTCGTGCACGAACTGCGGCGCCGCGGCGGTGGGGTCGGCGTCGCGGCGATGTGCGCGGGAGGTGGGATGGGTACCGCGGTCGTGGTCGACGTGCGCTGAGGTCAGGTTCTCACCGAGGTTCGAGGGTTTTCAGCAGGGCGTGGGTGTCCTGCTGGAACACCCGGATCTCGCGGACCAGCCCGTCGGCGAAGGAGAACAGCTCCACCACGTCGACCGTGGCGTGCCGCCCCGATTCCCTGGCCGTCCAGGTTTGGGTGGTCAGCTGCACCACCGACTCCGCGGAGCCGAAGATGCGCGGATTGTCGATACTGCGCTCCCAGTAGCGCCCGAACGATTCGCCCATGGCGGCCACCCCGGCATGGCCGTGGTAGCTGCCGCCGTGCGGCAGGGAGGCCGGCTGTTCGATCCGGATCTCGGGGTGGAACAGCGCCAGCGCACCGGCGCCGTCACCGGCGGCGAAACGGCGCGACAACTCCGTCACGATCTCCAGGCCGTCGCGCGACGGCGTGTCGTGCGACGAATCAGGCTGTGCGGTCATCGGATTCGGCTCCCTCGATCACCGGGAAGAATCCCTTGACCGTGCCTTCGCTGATCAACGTGATCGCCCGGTCGCGGTCGGCTTTCTTGGCGGTGCCGTGGCGGGTCTCCAACGCCTGCATCAGTGCCATACCCATCACCGCGCGGGCGGAGATGTCGGGCGATTCGAAGGGAAAACCGTAACGATCCTCGACCTCGCGCCACGCCTCGGCCAGCCGGTCCATGGCGACCGCGAAATTCTCGCGGTAGAACCGCCGGGCCACCTGCGGGTCGCCGAACAGCACCAGTCCCAGGAGTGGCAGTACCTCGTCGAGCGTCGAAATCAGTTGGCGGTAGAGACCTTTGAGCGTCTCCAGCTGGCGCTGCGGGGTCAGCGGCTGATCGCGGTCGACCACGGCGGTCGCGGCCACCAGATCGTCGACGGCCGATTTGAGCGGTTCCACCACCGCCTCGAAGAACAGCTGATCCTTACTCTCGAAGTGCCGGTAGATGATTCCCTCGCTGATACCGCTGTGCTCGGCGATCATCTTGACCGTGGTGCCGTTCATATCGCCGGTTTCGCTGAAGGCGCGGCGCGCGGCGGCCAGAATCGAACTCTTGCGGGCCTCGGCGGTGAGCCGGCGTCGCACCGGTGGTGCGCCGTCGGCAGGGGTGGGCGGGATGGTGGAACTCCCGGTCGTCGTGGTTCTGGCCACGAGTCCTCCTCGTTTCCGGGCCGGCGCCGGTGCCGATCGGCGTTTGTTAGTGGGTACACACTTTATCCTAGTGCGTCCGCGACGGCATCCACGGATCGGCGCGATGATGCCGATCTCTCCAGGTAGAACCGGGTTCTCGCATTTCCTTGCAGAGTAAGTAATCACCTACTAAGCTCGCAAAGGACCGTCCTTCGGGGCCGGAGTTTCGGGTGGAGTGTGTTATGGACAGGCAAGCGCTGGAACACAGCCTCGCGCGCCGATTGCTCGACCACATCGACGCGGGCACCACCGACCTGGCGCCGGACATCCTCGAGTTGCCGACCGATATCTATTCGACGCAGCGGCACGCCGAGGAATTCGACGTTCTGTTCCGCGGCCACCCGCTGGTGTTGTGCCTGTCCGGCGCGCTCCCGCATGCGGGCACCTACCGCGCCGTCGACCTGTGCGGCGTGCCGATTCTGTTGACCCGCAACGACGAAGGCCGCGTTCGCGCCTTCGCCAACGCCTGCCGCCACCGCGGCGTGCGGGTGGTCGACGGCGGCGGCGCCCGCAGCCGATTCGCCTGTCCGTTCCACTCGTGGACCTACGATCTGGACGGCCGCCTCGTCGCCGTTCCCGTTCAGGACGCCTTCACCGGAATGTGCCTGGAGCGCAAGGGACTTGTCGAACTGCCCGTCGCTGAGGGGTACGGGCTGATCGTCGGATCGCTGCAACCGGGGCCCACCGTGGACATCGACGAATATCTCGGCCCCGGCCTGGCCGACGAACTCGCGGTGCTCGAGTTCGCGGACTGGGAGTTGTACGGCGAGCCGCACGTCCACCCGGTGGGAGCCAACTGGAAGGTCACGCTCGACACCTTCCGCGAGAACTACCACTTCCGCTTCCTGCACCGCCGGACCCTGGCGAAATACGCCTACGGCGGCGTGCTGACCTTCGACCCGTTCGGCCGGCATCTGCGCAACTGCTCGGCACTGCGCACGATCGACGAACTGCGCGAGGTGCCCGACGAGCAGTGGGGCGATGTGATGGGCCATATCAGCCTGCAGTACGCGCTGTTTCCGAATACCAGCCTCACCTTCGACAGCCGCCACGTGGAGCTGTGGCAGATCGTCCCGGTCGACGCGAACTCCTCCGAGGTCGTGCACAGCACGTATCTGCGCCCCGGGCTCAGCGAGTCCGAACGGGCCAAGGCGGTGGAGATGGCCCCCTGGATCTGCGAGACCGTGGTGGACGGGGAGGACTTCTGGGTGGCGGCCCGGACCGAACCGGGCATCCGGGCCGGCGTGCTCGACACCATCGTCTTCGGCCGCAACGAGCCCGCGCCGCAGCATCTGCACCGCGGTTTCGACGACGCGCTGGCGGCCGCCCGCCGGGCGTGAGAATGCCTGACCACCTAGCTGATTCGCACTTCCGGGAGGACCCATGGATCTGTTGCTGCGCCGCGCCTGGCTGGTCGACGGAAGCGGGGCACCCGGAAGGGCCGCCGAGGTGGCGATCACGGGTGACCGCATCACCGCGGTCGGCGCGCCCGGCGAGCTGGCACCGGGACCGGACACACACGTCGTCGATCTCGACGGGCTCACGCTCACACCGGGTTTCATCGACATCCACACCCACTACGACGCGCAGATCCTCTGGGACGGTGATCTCACCCCCTCCTGCTGGCACGGCGTCACCACCGTGATCATGGGCAACTGCGGCTTCGGCGTGGCGCCGACCCGGCCGCCGCATCGCGAAATCATCGTGCGCACACTGGAAAACGTCGAGGGCATGTCGATGGAGGCGCTGAACGCCGGCATCGACTGGTGCTTCGAGACCTTCCCGCAGTATCTCGACGCGCTGGAGCGGCGACGCAAGCGGCTCAATGTCGGTGCGTTCCTGGGGCATACGCCGCTGCGGCTGTTCGTCCTGGGCGGTGCGGAACGCGCCGCGACCCCCGCGGAGCTCGACACCATGCGCGCGCTGGTGCGGGAGGCGGTGACGGCCGGTGCGGTCGGACTGTCCACGTCGCGCCAACCGGCTCATCAGGGTGCGTTCGGCCGCCCGGTGCCCAGCCGCTTCGCGGAGGTGGACGAGGTCGACGCGCTGGCCGCGGAACTGGGAGCGGTCGGCAAGGGCATCCTGCAGGTGTCGATCGGACCCGGCATGTTCGTCGACCAGTTCTCGGATCTGTCCGTGCGCTACGGCATTCCGGTCACCTGGACCGCGCTGGTGGCGCGCGCCGACAAACCCGGCGCGGCGATGCGCACGGTGGAGCGCGGCGGTGCGCTGCCGGGCGAGGTGTACCCGCAGATCGCCTGCCGGCCCATCGTCATGCAGGTCAGCCTCGCCGATCCCACTCCGCTGGGGGAGATCGACGAGTGGAAGGAAGTGCTCGCCCGGCCGCGGGCGGAGCGCGCCGAGCTCTACCGCGACGCGGCATGGCGGGAACGGGCCCGCCCGGCGACGCTGGCCGCATGGGCGCATCGGTGGCCCAAGGTCGCCGTGGAGGAGACCGTCGCCGATCCGGACGCGGTGGGAATTCCCCTGGACCGCTTGGCCGCCGAACGCGGAACCACCGCCTTCGACCTGATGCTCGACGTCGCGCTCGCCGACGGGATGTCGACGCGTTTCCGCGTGGTCCTGGACAACGACGGCGACGACGAGATCGGTGATCTGCTCGCCGACAAGCGCACGATCCTGGGCCTGTCCGATGCCGGCGCGCACGCCAGTCAGCTCTGCGACGCCTGTTATTCCACTCACCTGCTGGGGCATTGGGTGCGCGAGCGCAAGGCCGTCGCACTGGAGGACGCGGTGTGGCGCCTGACCGGTCAGCCCGCCCACGCGTTCCGCATCCGCGAGCGCGGGCTGATCCGCGAGGGGTACTTCGCCGACCTGGTGGCCTTCGATTCCGCGACCGTCGGCACGACTCCGATCGAGCGGGTGCACGATCAACCCGGCGGAGCGGATCGGCTCGTCGTGCGCAGCACCGGAGTCGCGCACATGTGGGTCAACGGCGTGCAGACGCGCCGTGACGGCGTGGATATGGCCGACACGGCGGCGGGACGGCTGCTGCGCAGCTGATCGACCGGACCGACCGGCGCGCCGAGGGGACCGCGGAATTACGCGCGGTCCCTTCGGCATTAGGTACTCGCGCCGACATGGACGATCAGCCGACATGGACGATCAATCGGTGTTGATCCACACGGATTTGACCTCGAGGTATTCCTCCAGCGAATGCGGGCCCATCTCGCGTCCGTAGCCGCTCATCTTGTATCCGCCGAACGGCACCGCCGGATCGAACAGCAGCATGGTGTTGACCCACACGGTGCCCGTCCGCAACCGTCCCGCCAGCCGGTGCGCGGTGCCGAGGTCGCGGGTCCAGATTCCGCCCGCCAGACCGTAATCGGAGTCGTTGGCCCGCTCGGCCACCTCGTCGAGGGTGTCGAACGGCAGCACGCAGGCGACCGGACCGAAGATCTCCTCGCGCGCGATCCGCATCTCGTCGCGCACATCCGCGAAGACCGTGGGCTCCACGAAGTAGCCGGCGGCGAGATCGCCGGTGGCGATTCGCGCCCCACCGGCGGTGGTGCGCGCGCCCTCGTCCGGGCCCACCGCCAGGTACTCGCACACCCGGGTCAACTGCTGCTGGGAAACCAGCGGGCCGATCCGGGTCCGCGGGTCCAGGCTGTTGCCGACGGTGAGCGAACTCGCGAAATCCGAGAGGCGATCGACGAATTCGGCGTAGACGGGCCGCTCGACGAAGATACGCGTTCCGGCACAACAGGTCTGGCCCGAATTCGAGAACACGCCCATGCCCGCGCCCGGCACCGCCTTGTCCAGATCGGCGTCGGCGAAGACCACATCGGGAGATTTACCGCCCAGCTCCACCGAGACGCGTTTGAGGGTGTCGGCGGAGGCGCGGATGATCTCGCGCCCCACCGCCGTCGAGCCGGTGAACGCGATCTTGTCCACGCCCGGATGTGTGGTCAATGCGGCGCCGACGGATTCGCCCTCGCCGGTCACGATATTCACCACGCCGTCGGGAATTCCGGTCTCGCTCAGCAATTCTCCGAGCCGCAGCGCGGCCAGGCTCGCCTCCTCGGCGGGTTTGAGGACGAGGGTGCAGCCGGTGGCCAGCACCGGAGCGATCTTCCACACCGCGTTCGCGACCGGGCGATTCCACGGCACGATCGCGGCGACGACCCCGACCGGCTCCTTGACCGTATAGCTGAACACCGAGCCCGGAATCGAATTCGGCAGTGTCTCACCGTGAATCTTGGTCGCCCAGCCCGCGTAGTACCGCAGTACCTCGGCCTCCCAGGCGCGCGAGCCCGGGCGGCGGCGGCCCAGCGGCGACCCCATATCCAGCGATTCGAGCAGCCGCAGTTCGTCGAAGTGCTCCTGAACCTTGTCCGCGAACGCCCACAGCAGGGCCTGGCGATCGCGCGGGGAGAACTGCTGCCAGGGGCCCACCAGTGCCGCGCGGGCCGCGGTGACCGCGCGGTCGGCGTCGACGGCGTCGGCGGCGGCCAGTTCGGCGATCACCGCACCGGTGGAGGGATCGATGCTGGTGAAGGTGCGCCCCGCGGCCGCGGCTTCCCACCGCCCGCCGATCAGCAGGCGTTTGGTGCGGCCGTCGAGGAATGCGGGCAGCGAGGCGAGCGCTCCGGTGCTTGTCGACATGGAGATCCTTCCTGACCACCGCGCATCGAGCGAGCCGGGCCGGACAGGTTGTGAGTAAGAACTTACTAACACATGGTAGTTCACCGCTTTCGATCGTCTGCTAGAAAGTGATCACTTACCCTGTTAGTGTGAGTTGGCGCCCACTCGGTGCCCGAGCCGCCAGGGGAAACCATGGAGAAGACAACGCCCAACGGCGTACGCCTGCCCGATGATTGGTGTCTGCGCCAGTTCGACCACCTCTCGCCCGAACTCGCCGCCACGCTGCCCGAGACGATGGCCCGCATGCGCGAGCTGTGCCCGGTGGCCCACAGCGACCGATACGGCGGATTCTGGGTGGCCTCCGGATACGAGGAGGTGCTGAGCGTCGCGCAGAACTGGTCGGTGTTCAGCTCCGCGCACGGCCTCTCGGTCACCGGCACCAAGGGCGTGGTGCGCAACCTGCCCGTCGAGGTGGACCCGCCCGAGCAGCGCGCCTACAAGAGCCTCATCACCCCGTACTTCACACCCGCCGCGGTCGCCGACTGGGAACGGCCGACGCGCGATCTGGTCACCCGCCTGCTCGACGGTTTCCTCGCCGACGGGCAGTGCGAATTCATGGACGCCTTCGCCCGGCCGCTGCCCAGCCTGGCGTTCTTCGAACTCGCCATCGGCGCGCCCGCCGATGAACTCGACACCGTATCGCGGCTGGCTTCGCGGTCGTCGATCCCCAACCATCCCGAGTCGCGTGAATGCTGGAAAGGCCTGTACGCCTGGGTCAAAGGTTTCCTCGCCGACCGGCGTGAACAACCGCCGCGCGGGGATGTGGTCGACGCGGTGCTGGCCGCCGAGATCGACGGCGTACCACTGACCGAGGACGAAACCATCGGGGCGGTACAACTTCTCATCCTCGGCGGGCTCGAAACCACCGCCGGCGCACTCGGATTGATGGTCGAGCGGTTCTGCCGTGAGCCCGAGATTCCGCAGTTGCTGCGCGAACGCCCCGAGCTCATGCCGAAGGCCGTCGAGGAACTGCTGCGGCTGGATTCACCGTTCGTCTCGGTGGGCCGCACCGCGGTCCGCGAGACCGAATTGGCCGGACACACCATCGAATCCGGCGACAAGATGCTCATCCACTGGGCCTCGGCCAATCGTGATGCCGGCGAATTCCCGGATCCGGACCGATTCGATCCGAACCGGACTCGCAACCGCCACTTCGCGTTCGGTGCGGGCCCGCATCGCTGTGCGGGCTCCAACCTCGCCCGCTTGAACCTGCGGGTGGCGCTGGAGGAGATCGTGCAACGCATGGATCGGATCGCCGTCCGGGACGGGGCGGAGATTCGATATCACGCCGGTCTCACCCGTTCGCCGCTCAGCCTGCCGATCACCTTCGTGGCCCGCGAACCGGATCGCACCGCGAGCTAGATCGGCCCGGCGGCCGATGGTTCGAGGTGGCGAAAAGCCCTTTCGCGCATGGTCGTCGATGGGAAGCCGGTGCGGTTGACGCGGTTTCGCCGAACCGTTTAGGTGAGCAACATGCGAATCGGTGGTGCGGGAATCCTCGATGTGCTCGGCAGCCGCCGGACGGCGGTGGCGGTGCTGGCGACGATCACCGGCTTCTACTATCTGTTCGTCGCGATCACCAACTGCACCGATACCGTCACCAACCGCCGGGGCGTGGGCGCCGTGCTGTCGATGCGGGCCACCATCCACAACCCGGGTACCGACTGGCGTGCGATCACCAACGGCAACATCGCGCTCGTCGTCTACATCCTCGTGGTGATCTGGGAATTCTCGATCGCCCTCGTGCTGCTGGCCGCCGCGGCCTGCTGGCTGCGGGAGCTGAGCGGTCGGCCACGCCGGGTGCCGGTGCGGCCGGGCACCGCGGCGACGTTGTCCAGTATCGGCTGGACGATGGCGGTGCTGCTGTTCGCGGGGGCGTTTTTGACCGTGGGCGGGGAGTGGTTCCGGATGTGGGCGAACAAGGAGGTCAACGCCTCGTCGGCGGCGTTGCAGAACTTCCTGATCGCCGGGATCGGGCTGGTGCTGGTCCATCTGCCCGACTCGCCGCCGCGGGCCGCTGCGCCCTCGGAATGAACTGCGGCCGTTCGGGAACAGGGCCTCACCACCTCGGGTTGCAGCCCGTATGGAACTCGACACCGCGCTCGACTTCGCGCGTACGACCTCGCGGTCCGTCCTGACCACCGTGCGCCGCAACGGCCGCCCGCAGCTGTCCAACGTCACGCACTGGGTCGCGCCGGACGGCATCGTCCGGATCTCCATCACCGCGGATCGGGCCAAGTACGCCAATCTGCGCCGCGAGCCGTGGGCGGCCCTGCACGTCACGCGCGACGACTTCTGGGCCTACGCCGTCCTGGAGGCCGATGTCGAACTGACCCCGGTGGCCGCGAGCACCGACGACGCCACCGTGGAGGAGTTGATCGCGTACTACCGCGCGCTCAGCGGCGAGCACCCGGACTGGGCGGACTACCGCCGCGCGATGGTCGCCGACCGCCGCGTGATCGCGCGTCTGCATCCCACCCGCGCCTACGGCATGCTGCCCTGAGGACGGCGTTCCCCGGAGGTGGCTAGCGCCTCGGGAATCCATTGCGGCGCACGCTTTTCCATGAAGGCGCGCATTCCCTCCCGCGGTTCCGGCGAGGTTTCCAGGGCCAGGAACATGGTCTGGTAGTCGATGCTGCCGTAGCGCTCGTTCAGCATGCGCTTCACGTGGGCGCGGGCCTGCGGCGCGGTCTGCAGGATCTCGGTGACGGCCGCGACGGCCTCCGCGCGCAGCCGTTCGTGTGCCACCACCCGGCTGATGACCCCGAGACGCTGCGCCTCGGCGGCATCGAACCGCCGCGCCGACAACAGCAGGTCGCGAGCGACCGCCACACCGACGTGGGCGGGCAGCACCGCGGCGTAGGTGGCGTCGGGAATGCCACGCAACAGCTCCGGCACCCGGAACACCGCCCGCTCGCTGGCGACCGCGATATCGGACATCATCGCGATGAGCAGACCGCCCGCCTGGCAGATGCCGTTCACCGCCGACACGACCGGGGCGCGGCTGTCCCGAATGGCGAGGAAGGGCAGCACATCCTGGCCGGACAATTCCGGCGGCAAGGCGTCACCGGGCTCGGCGCGCCCGCCCAGGTCGCCGCCCGGCGCGAACACGTCGTCGGTGCCCGTGATGATCAACGCCGCCAGGTCCGGATCCGAATTGACCAGGTGGACAGCGCGTTTGATGCCGAAATACATCGCCGGGGTCAGCGCGTTGCGCGCCGCGGGCCGGTCGATCACGCACCAGCCGATCACGCCGTCACGCTCGAATCGCAGTCCCGCTGCCCCGAGATCGTCGCTCATGGTGGAAGAATAGCAATCTCCCTTTTCGGATACCCGATTCTTGCCGGGGCCGATTCGACTTCACCGGCGCATAACCTTGCGGCAACATTCGACATGCATGCTGGGCCCCTCCGCTGAATCGAAAGGTAAGAACCCGAATGGACTTTCTGACTGTGCTCGTGGACATGTTGGCTGCGCTGGGGGCCAGCGGTAGCGCGGCCTGACCACCCATCACGACACACCCCGGCCCACCACATCACGGATGTGGTGGGCCGCAGGCGTTCGAGGGGCGTGCGTCGAACGCTGGATCGTCACGTGTCAGGAAGAACCAGACGCGGGATCATGACGCACCCGCCTTCGCTCGCGCGAGTTTCACCCCGCTGGAAATGATGCCGATATGACTGAACGCCTGCGGGAAGTTACCCATGAACGCGCCGGTCGTCGGGTCGATCTGCTCGGCGAGCAGGCCCACGGTGCTCGCGCGGGCGCACAGGGAGGTGTAGAGCCGCTCGGCGTCCTCGAGCCGTCCCTGAGCGGTGAGGTTGTCGACCAGCCAGAAACTGCACAGCAGGAACGCGCCCTCGTTTCCGGGCAGGCCGTCCGGTGATTCCTCGTGCAGATAGCGATACAGCAGACCGTCGCCGGCGCCCAGCCGATCCGCCACCGCGGCGGTCGTCGCCGTCATACGAGGGTGATCGGCGGGAACGACGCGGCGCAACGGCAGCGCCAGCAGGCTCGCATCCAGTTCGCCGCCACCGTCGAGATGGGCGCTCAGGGTCTGGGCCCGTTCGTCCCACGAGTTCTTCAGGATGGCCTCGCGAATCTCGTTCGCGGTGCTGCGCCACATCCCGACGGGGCCGGGCAGGTCGAATCGTTCCCCGATCGACGCGGCGCGATGCAGTGCCACCTGGCACAGCGCCGCGGAATAGGTGAAAACCCGCCCCGCGCTGCGCACTTCCCAGATCCCCTGATCCGGCTCCTGCCACGATCGGCCCGCCGCCTCGGCCAGATCGGACAGATTCGACCACAGCACCGGCTGCAACTCCCCGCCCGTGCGCAGCCATTGGTCGGCGCAATCGAGGATCTCGCCGTAGACGTCGTGCTGGCGCTGATCGGTGGCGCCGTTGCCCCAGCGCACCGGGCCGCTCGCGCGGTAGCCCTCCAGGCCGGTGTCGACCAACTCGTCCGGTACCGGATCACCGTCGATGTCGTACATGATGCGCGGCTCGCCGCTGCGCTCGAACGCGTCGAGCACCCAGCCGAGAAAGGCGTCGGCCTCGTTGCGAAAACCGATGCGGCGCAGGGCGTAGACGGCATACGAGGCGTCGCGGATCCACACGTAGCGGTAGTCCCAGTTGCGGACCCCGCCGATCGGCGCCGGCAGCGACGAGGTGGGTGCCGCGACGACGGATCCGCTCACCCAGTGATCGCAGAGTTTGAGGGTGATCGCGGACCGTCGGACCAGTGCCTGTTCGGGGCCGTCGTAGGTGCACGTCCGCATCCACGACCGCCATGCATCGGCGGTGTGGCGCAGCATCGCCTCGGCGTCGAAGCGATGGTGACGGTGGAAGCGTCCCCACGACAGCACCAGCTCCAGCCGCTCGCCCTGCGCCAGGTCGACGGTGGTGTGCACGCCGTCCAGCGGCCGGTCGGCGCGCAGATGCAGCCGCAGGTTCGGCTGGGACGCGACCCGGATCTCCAGCCCGCTGAGCACCGGCCGCAACTGCGCACCGCCCTGCGGGGCGATCTCCACCGACACCCGCACATGCCCGCTCACGACGATCGCGGAGCGAACCAGTTCCGAGCGATCGGCGGGCGCGTCGTCGCCGAGGTCCGAGCCGGGGCGCACCACCATGGCATCGGTCACTCGGAGAACGCCGGTGGCGCTGCGTAATTCGGTCTCCAGCACGCCGGTGTCCGGCTGATAGCGCTGGCGGCCTTCCAGCGGATCGATCGGCGCGACGGTGAAATGACCCCCGCGCGCACGGTCGAGCAGCCCGCAGAACAGTGGTTGGGCATCGAAGCGCGGCAGGCACAGCCACGGGATCGAACCGTCCACCCCGACCAGCGCGGCCGTCGTACCGTCTCCGATCAGCCCGTAGTCCTCCAGCGGGAGATACCCCTCGTTCCGGTGGATCGGCCGGAACGGTGGATCGGGATCGTGCACGCCATCCCCTTCCACGAATGGAACGCCCGGCGACAACTAGAGGGGAGGCTATCAGCTGGCATCCGCTCGGAAAGCGGAACCGAGCGGCCGATATCTGCTCGAAATGCCGAGCTTGTCACTCGGCTGGCTAACGCAAACGCAGCGGTGGTCGCAGGCGCCGCGGGGGGATCGCGGACCGGGTGTCGACGGTCTCGGGGGCGAGCTGCCCGACGCGGCCTGTGTGTCCCGAATCCGGCACGAAACTTCTGTGTTTGAGCGTTGAACCGTTTGGGTAACCACAGCCCAACCCGAAATGCGCGCAGGTTGGACCGACAAAGCGCCCCCGGCAGGAATCGAACCTGCGACCTAGGGATTAGAAGGCCCTTGCTCTATCCAACTGAGCTACGGAGGCATGGCAGTACCAAACACCATGCCCGGTTTGGGGCAGCGTGTCCAGCGAGTTGATTATAGCGAGCGTCCAGATCCGTGCTGGTCATCGACAACGCCGTGTGCGACTGTCGGCCTCGTCACAGTGAGCGGGCCGATTCGGGGCCGGAAGGCTGTGAGGTGGGCCGCCAACTACGCTGAATAGTATGTCGTCACCGCAGGACCCGCCCGCCGATTCCGACCCCCAGGCCGTGCGGCCGGAGGCGACGGCGTTCCCGGTGCTGGCGGTGGTGGCTGTCGGTCTGACCGCCCTGGTCGCGCCGATCGTGGTCAGTCTGTCGGCGGCCCAGGCGCTGACTCTGCTCGGCATTCCCGACCCCGGACCGCTGACCACCTACGGCCTGCCCGCGGTGCGGGCGCTGGCCGATTTCTCGGGTGCGGTCGCGGTCGGATCGCTGCTCTTCGCGGCGTTCCTGTGCCCGCCGCAACGCGACGGCCTGCTGGATGTCGGCGGTTACCGGGCTCTTCGTCGTGCCGGTATCGCGGCGCTGGCCTGGGCGGTGACCTCGGCACTGCTGGTGCCGTTGACGCTGTCGGACACCACCGGCCAGCCGGTGCGCTCGGTGTTGCGGCCCGATCAGATCTGGCATGCCATCGGCAAGGTCGATGTCGCGGGGTCCTGGCGCGCCACCGCGATCATGGCGATTCTGCTGGCCATCGGCTGCCGGCTGGCGTTGCGCTGGGGTTGGACGCCGGTGTTGTTCGCCTGGTCGCTGCTGTGCCTGATTCCGGTTGCGCTGACCGGACATTCGTCCTCGGGAGGCGCCCACGACGTCGCGACGAACAGCCTGATCCTGCATCTGGTGGGCATGGCGGTGTGGGTCGGCGGCCTGTTCGCGGTCCTCGCCTACGCGATGCGCGGCGGAAAACACACCGGTCTCGCCGCACGGCGATTCTCCGTGGTGGCGACGTGTGCGTTCGCGGTCGTCGCGGTCTCGGGCGTGCTCAATGCCTGGGTGCGGGTGCCGTGGGACGAGCTGTTCACCACCACCTACGGCCGGCTGGTGATCGCGAAGACGGTCGCGCTCTGCCTGCTCGGTGTCGCCGGATTCCTGCAGCGCCGCCGCGCCGTTCCGGCGCTGGCCGACAACCCCCGCGACCGCTCCGCCCTGATCAGTTATGCCGGAGTCGAGGTGCTGATCTTCGCGGCCACGATCGGACTGGCCGTCGGGCTGGGCCGGACCCCGCCGCCGGATCTGAAACGGGTGCCCTCGCCCGCGGAGGTCGAACTCGGGTACAACCTCGCCGGGCCGCCGACCGCCGCTCGCATCCTGTTCGACTGGCGGTTCGACATCATGTTCGGCACGCTCGCCATTGTGCTGGCGGTGCTGTATCTGGTGGGCGTGCGGCGGTTGCGCGCGCGCGGCGACTCCTGGCCGGTCGGCCGGACCGTGGCGTGGCTGTGCGGATGTGCGGTCCTGCTGATCGCCACCAGTTCCGGTGTGGGCCGCTACGCCCCGGCGATGTTCAGCGTGCACATGGCCCAGCACATGCTGCTGTCGATGCTGGCGCCGGTGCTGTTCGCGCTGGGCGGCCCGGTGCTGCTGGCCCTGCGCGCGCTGCCTGCCGCCGGTCGCGACGCACCGCCCGGACCGCGGGAATGGGTGCTGGCCGCGGTGCACAATCCGGTCTCCCGTTTCCTGACTCAGCCGGCCGTCGCCGCGGCGCTGTTCATCCTCGGTTTCTACGCGCTGTACCTGGGCGGCATCTTCGATGCGGTGGTCGGCGAGCACGGCGCCCACCTGGCGATGAATCTGCACTTCCTGGTCTCGGGCTACCTGTTCTACTGGGTCGTTCTCGGTATCGACCCCAAGCCACGCCAGGTGCAGCCGCTCACGAAGGTCGGCATGGTGTTCGGATCGCTGCCGTTCCACGCGTTCTTCGGGGTCGCGCTGATGAGCATGACCACGGTGATGGGCGAGTGGTTCTATCGCGGGCTCGGATTGAGCTGGAACACCGATCTGCTCGGTGATCAGCGCACCGGCGGCGGTCTGGCCTGGGCCAGCGGTGAGATTCCCCTGGTCCTCGTGATGCTGGCCCTGCTGGTGCAGTGGTCGCGCAGCGACAACCGCACGGCCAAACGCTTCGACCGGGCCGCCGACCGCGACCACGACGCCGCACTCGCCGCGCACAACGCCATGTTCGCCGAACTGGCGAAACGCGACCGCGAGGTGAAACCGTGACCGAGGCGCCCGCGCGGATTCCGCGCCTTTTTCGCGCCGACATCCGGGCCGCGCGCGAGCGGCTGGGTAACGACGTGCGGGTCACGCCCGTGTTCCACACCGAGGTGGCCGGTCCCGAGGGGCCGGTCAAGGTCACTCTGAAGCTCGAACATCTGCAGCACGGCGGCACGTTCAAGGTGCGGGGCAGCCTGAACGCGTTGCTGCAGTCGGCGGACGACGGCCGTCCGGTGGTGATCGCCTCGGGTGGCAATGCCGGTATCGCCGCGGCGCTGGCCTGTGCGCTGCGCGGGCGCCCCTGTACCGTCGTCGTCCCGGAAACCGCGCCGCACACCAAGGTCGCGGCGATGTGGGGATACGGCGCGGAGGTGCTGTGGCACGGAACGACCTATGCCGAATCCAAACGCCACGCCGACGCGGTGACCGCGGAGCGTAACGCGCTGCAATTGCACGCCTACGATCTGCCGGCGGTGGTCGCCGGGGCCGGTGTGGTCGGACTCGAGATCGAACGCCAGGTGCGCGGGCGGCCGCCGGTGCTGATGGCGGTCGGTGGCGGGGGACTGATGGCCGGTATCGCGATCGCGCTCGGTCCACGGTCGCGAGTGATCGGTGTCGAACCCAAGGGCGCGCCGACGCTGTACGCGGCGCTGTCGGCGGGGCGCCCGGTCGACGTGCCGGTCGACAGCATCGCGGCGGACGCGCTGGGTGCCACCAGGATCGGTGACATCGCACTCGACACCGCGATCCGCTACGGCGTCGGCTCGCTCTTGGTGGGCGACGATGCCATCGCGATGGCCCGCGAATATCTGTGGCGCGAATTCCGTCTGGTCGTGGAACCGGCGGGCGCGGTGGCACTGGCCGCCGTGCAGAGCGGGGCCTATGTCCCCGAACCCGGCGAGCGGCCGGTGATCGTGCTGTGCGGCGCCAATACGGACGTGAGCAACCTCTAGCGACGAGAATTCGGAAACGACATCTGTTCACACCTACCTGAGTTGTCCACATATCCGCATTCGGCACTGGTGGCGAACCGCGAAATCGGCGACGCTGAACAGGTCACGGCAGCCGCGGGCGCCACGACGGGGACAGTCGAAACATGAAGGGGGACAACCATGTACGAGGCGAATACCGCCGTCATCGGCACCGTCGTCACACATCCGGTGCGGCGGAGTCTGCCCGGTGGGGAGCAGGTGGTCAGTTTCCGGATGGCCAGCAATGCCCGCCGCTTCGATCGCGATACCGGCGGCTGGGTGGACGGCGGCACCCTGTTCCTGACGGTGACCTGCTGGCGGCGGCTGGTGGAGGGGGTCGACGCCTCCATCCGTCGCGGCGATCCGATCATCGCCTACGGTCAGCTGCGCACCAACGAGTACCGGACCAGAGAAGGTGTGCAACGCCACGATCTCGAGATGCGAGCCGCCGCGCTGGGGCCCGACCTGGGCCGTTGCACGGCTCCGGTGATGCGGCGGGGCGGTGCGCGGAACTCCGGCCCGGACCTACACGTTGTCCCCGGAGGGGACGACGCGGTGCCCGAGGCGCCGCCGGGCGAGTCCGGCCCCGCGGCGGGCGTCGTATCGACTACCGTCGATCCGGTCTCCGCGGCGGCCGCCGACGCCGGATGACTACCGTTACCTCTGCTCCGCTCGCGCGGTCCTCCGTTTCGACCCACTGGTTCCGACACCGATAGGCTTTCCTACATGGCTGAGTTCATTTACCAGATGAAGAAAGTTCGCAAGGCGCATGGCGACAAGGTCGTCCTCGACGATGTGACCTTGAACTTCCTTCCGGGCGCCAAAATCGGCGTCGTCGGTCCGAACGGCGCCGGTAAATCGAGCGTGCTGAAGATCATGGCCGGACTGGACCAGCCCAACAACGGTGACGCGTTCCTGGCGCCCGGAGCGACGGTCGGCATCCTGCAGCAGGAGCCGCCGTTGAACGAGGAGAAGACCGTCCGCGGCAACGTGGAGGAGGGCCTCGGCGAGATCAAGGTGAAGCTGGACCGCTTCAACGAGATCGCCGAACTCATGGCCACCGACTACTCCGACGAGCTCATGGAGGAAATGGGCAAGCTGCAGGAGGACCTGGACCACGCCGACGCGTGGGATATCGACTCCCAGCTCGAGCAGGCCATGGACGCGCTGCGCTGCCCGCCGCCGGACGAGCCGGTCGGCAACCTCTCCGGTGGTGAGCGCCGCCGGGTGGCGCTGTGCAAGCTGTTGCTGAGCAAGCCGGACCTGCTGCTGCTCGACGAGCCCACCAACCACCTCGACGCCGAGAGCGTCAACTGGCTCGAACAGCATCTGGCCCAGTATCAGGGCGCTGTCCTCGCCGTCACGCACGACCGGTACTTCCTGGACAACGTCGCCGGCTGGATCCTCGAGCTCGACCGCGGCCGGGCCTACCCCTACGAGGGCAACTACTCCACCTACCTGGAGAAGAAGGCCGAACGGCTCGAGGTGCAGGGCAAGAAGGACCAGAAGCTGCAGAAGCGGCTCAAGGAGGAGCTGGCCTGGGTGCGTTCGGGCGCCAAGGCCCGCCAGGCCAAGAACAAGGCCCGTCTCGGTCGCTACGAGGAGATGGCCGCCGAAGCGGAGAAGATGCGCAAGCTGGACTTCGAGGAGATCCAGATTCCGCACGGTCCGCGCCTGGGCAACGTGGTCGTCGAGGTCGAGCACCTGGACAAGGGCTTCGGCGACCGGCAGCTGATCAAGGATCTGTCGTTCACCCTGCCGCGCAACGGCATCGTCGGCGTGATCGGCCCGAACGGTGTCGGTAAGTCGACGCTGTTCAAGACCATCGTCGGACTCGAGCAGCCCGACAGCGGCGAGGTCAAGGTCGGCGACACCGTGAAGCTGAGCTACGTGGACCAGAACCGCGCGGGGATCGATCCGAAGAAGACGGTCTGGCAGGTGGTGTCCGACGGGCTCGACTACATCGAGGTCGGCAACCAGGAAATGCCTTCGCGCGCATACGTTTCCGCCTTCGGCTTCAAGGGCCCCGACCAGCAGAAGCCGGCCGGTGTGCTGTCCGGTGGTGAGCGCAACCGCCTGAACCTGGCGCTGACCCTCAAGCAGGGCGGCAACCTGATCCTGCTCGACGAGCCCACCAACGACCTCGATGTGGAAACCCTCGGCTCGCTGGAGAACGCGCTGGAGAACTTCCCCGGCTGCGCTGTGGTCATCTCCCACGACCGGTGGTTCCTCGACCGCACCTGCACCCACATCCTGGCGTGGGAAGGCGACGACTCGAATCCGGCCCAGTGGTTCTGGTTCGAGGGCAACTTCGAGGCCTACGAGGCCAACAAGGTCGAGCGCTTGGGCCCGGAGGCGGCCCGTCCGCATCGCGTTACTCACCGTAAGCTGACTCGCGACTGATCTTGCGGCTCGCGTAGTCGGCCGACCACCCGGACGTGCGTCAATCATTCTGGGGCGCAACGTCATCGCGCCCTACCCCGGTCCCGGCGTAGGCTGCGAGCGCGGGCGTACCAACCGGCCCGTTCGAGGTAGCTGAGCGTCGCCGAGGGTTTAGAAGGAATCCACCCCGGCGCCTCGGCTGCGCAGCTACTCTCGACTCCGGCGTCACTTTGTTGCGGAACCGAATCCGAGGGAGTTGGCGAAAAAAATGACGGTCTCGTCCGAATTGTCCAGTAACGCGTGGGCGGAGAGTCTGCCGGAGCCGCTGCGGGGAGAACTCGCAACGCTCGAGTCGGCGTACTTCCGTCACGTGGATGCCGGCGACGTGGACTGTGCGATCACCGGAAGTTCGGCGCTGGTCTTCCGAAGGCATCTCGAACTGGGCTTGCAGCGTCCTGCGGGCACGGCGCGCGTGCGGGTCTACCACCCGGACGACGGCAGCGGTATCGGGGCGGCCGTGCAACTGGTCACCGACGATATGCGTCTGCTCGTCGAGTCGGTGGCGTCCGCCCTGACCCGGATCGGTGTCACCGTCAGCGAAGTGATCCACCCGATCTTCGAGGTGATGCGCGACGACGAAGGGCGGTTGCACTCCGCGGCACCGCACGAGGTCGACGGCAACGGCGTGACCGGCCTGCGGGAATCCTGGATTCACGTACAGCTGCACCCGTCCACGAGCCGGGACGTTCTCGAACGCATCGAGTCCGAGGTGCCCGATGTGCTCACCGACGTGCGGCAGGTCATCGGTGATACCGAGGCGATGCGCGCGGTACAGGATCGACTCGCCCACGATCTGATCCGCACGGCGGACGCGGGCACCTCGCCGTATCCGGTCGTCGACCTGGTCGACTGCGCGCATCTGCTGGAGTGGCTGGCCGACGGGCATTTCACCCTCCTCGGCTACGCCCGCTACCAGCGTCGCCCCGCGGCCGGAGCGGAAACGAAATCCGTTGTCGTGCCGGACAGTTGCCTCGGTGTGCTGCGGCCCAATGTCGGTACCGACTTCCAGGTTCCGGGCAACGGCGGCCGGCGCCCGCTGCTGATGCTCACCCAGGGGCTGGTACCGGCGACCGTGCACCGCTCGGTCTATCCGTATTTCGTCGGCGTCGCGGAATCCGACGCCTCGGGCACGGTCGTCGGCGAACATCTGTTCATCGGCGTGTTCACCGTCGCCGCCCTGCACGAGAACGTGCTCGACATCCCGGTGATCGCGCGGCGGGTGCGCACCGTGATCGAACAGTGCGGATTCGATCTGGAATCGTTCTCGGGCCAGGCGATGCTCGAGGTGATCCAGTCCTTCCCCCGCACCGAACTGTTCTCCTCCGATATCGACACGATGCGCCGGACCGCCAGCGCCGTACTCAGCGTGGGGATTCGGCGGCAGGTGCGGTTGTTCCTCCGCCAGGACTCCTACGGCCGCTTCGTGGCCGCCATGGTGTATCTGCCGCGCGACCGCTACACCACCCGGGTACGACTGGAGATCCAGGACATCCTGGTGCGCGAACTGGGCGGCGAATCGATCGACTATTCCGCGCGGGTGTCCGAAAACGAGCTCGCCAGTGTGTATTTCACTGTGCACCTCCCCGAACCGGGGACGCGGGTGGATACATCCGAAACCAATCGGTTGCGGATTCAGAATCTGCTCGCCGAGGCCAGTCGCACCTGGGACGATCATCTGCGCGACGAGGTGGCCCGGTCCACGGTGCTGGATCCCGCTGTGGTGCAACGATATGCGGCCGCGCTGCCCGACGGGTACAAGGAGGATTTCGAGCCCTCCCGGGCGCTGGCCGATATCGTTCGGCTGGAGCGCCTCGACGGCGGGGCCATCGATCAGCATCTGTATCGCAGGCCGGGTGCCGAGCCCGGGTCCTGGCGCTTCACCCTGTACGTCGGCGGCGGTATCTCGCTGAGCCAGGTGCTGCCGCTGCTGCAGAGCCTGGGTGTGGAGGTGGTCGACGAACGGCCCTACGAGGTCGAATTCGGCGACGGCAGGATGGCGTGGATCTACGACTTCGGCTTGCAGGCGCGACCCGATCTGCTGCGAATGTCGTTGGATCGCAACATGGACGCCGAATTGGTGGAAACCGCCGACCGGCTCGATGTCCTCCACGCACAGGAACGCGGGTTGCGTGAGCGCTTCACCGAGGCGTTCGACGCCCTCTGGCACGGCCGGGCGGAAAGCGATCCGCTCAACGAGTTGGTGTTGCGTGCCGGACTGCCATGGCGGTCGGTGTCGATTCTGCGTGCCTACTCGAAGTACCTGCAGCAGGCGGACTTTCCGTACAGTCAGGCCAATATCGCTCGCGTTCTGCTCGCCTCACCGGATATCGCGCAGCTGTTCGTCGGACTGTTCGAGGCGATGTTCGATCCCGATTCGGCCTCCTCGGACCGTGCAGACGAGCTGCGCGCCGCGGTGCGGAAACGGATCAACGAGGTCGTGAGCCTGGACGCCGACCGCATTCTGCGAGCCATTCTCGGTGTCGTCACCGCCACGCTGCGCACCAACTACTACGTGGTCGACGCCGATGGCCGGCCGCGTGAGTATCTGTCGATGAAGGTTGAGCCGCACGCGATTTCGGAGCTGCCGCGTCCGCGGCCGCAGTTCGAGATCTTCGTGTACTCGCCGCGGGTCGAGGGCGTCCATCTGCGGTTCGGCCCGGTGGCGCGGGGTGGTCTGCGGTGGTCGGATCGGCTGGAGGATTTCCGGACCGAGATTCTGGGTCTGGTCAAGGCACAGGCGGTGAAGAACGCGGTGATCGTGCCCGTGGGCGCGAAGGGCGGATTCGTGGTGAAGCGCCCGCCGGCGCCCAGTGGCGATCCGGCGACCGACCGCCAGGCGCTGCAGGGCGAAGGGGTGGAGTGCTATCGCACCTTCATCAGCGGTCTGCTGGATGTGACCGACAATGTCGATCACGCCAGTGGTGAGGTGATTCCGCCGGCGCGGGTGGTGCGGCGCGACGGTGACGACACCTATCTCGTGGTCGCGGCGGACAAGGGGACGGCGACATTCTCCGATATCGCCAACGATGTCGCCAAACAATACGGTTTCTGGTTGGGTGATGCGTTCGCGTCGGGTGGTTCGGCGGGGTATGACCACAAGGCGATGGGGATTACCGCGAAGGGTGCGTGGGAGAGTGTCAAGCGGCATTTCGCGGAGATGAATGTCGATACCCAGCGTGAGGAGTTCACGGTGGTGGGTGTGGGGGATATGTCGGGGGATGTGTTCGGTAACGGGATGTTGTTGTCGGAGCATATTCGGTTGGTGGCGGCGTTCGATCATCGGCATATTTTCATCGATCCGGATCCGGTGGCGGCGTCGTCGTTCGCGGAGCGGAAGCGGTTGTTCGGGTTGGCGCGGTCGTCGTGGGCGGATTACGACACCTCGTTGATCAGCGAAGGCGGCGGTGTGTGGGATCGCACCGTGAAAGCCGTTCCGGTGAGCCCGCAGATCCGGCGCGCCCTCGGCCTCGACGAGGATGTCGTATCGCTGTCTCCGCCGGATATGATCCGGGCCATTCTGCGGGCACCGGTGCAATTGCTGTGGAACGGCGGAATCGGTACCTATATCAAGGCCAGTACCGAGTCGAACGGCGATGTCGGCGACAAGTCCAATGACGCGGTGCGCGTGAACGCGAGCGATCTGCGCGTGCGCGTCATCGGAGAGGGCGGCAACCTCGGCGTCACCGCGTTGGGGCGAATCGAATTCTGCAAACTCGGTGGCAAATGCAATACCGACGCACTCGACAATTCCGCCGGCGTCGACTGTTCGGACCACGAGGTCAATATCAAGGTGCTGCTGGATGGGGTCGTCTCCGCCGGTGAACTGCCGGTCGGCGACCGCAACCCGCTGCTGTCCTCGATGACCGACGACGTCTCGGACATGGTGTTGCGGGACAACGTCTCCCAGAACTACCTGATGGGGATGTCGCGCACCGAGGCGCCGCGCATGCTCAACGTGCACATGCGCGTGATCGAGGATCTGGAACAGCGGCGGGGCCTGGACCGGGAACTGGAAGCCCTGCCGTCGACGAAGGAACTCGCCCGCCGCGCGGAGGCCGGGACCGGTCTCACCTCGCCGGAACTGGCGAATCTCCTCGCACACGTGAAGTTGTCGCTCAAGGCCGATCTCCTCGACAGCGATCTGCCCGACAGCGCGTACTTCGCCGCGCGGCTGCCGAAGTACTTTCCGGCCGCGTTGCGCCAGCGCTTCGGCGGTGCCATCAAACGTCACCGGCTGCGCCGCGAGATCGTCACCACGATGGTGGTGAACGAGATGGTCGACCTCGGTGGCATCACCTACGCGCACCGGCTCAACGAGGAAATCGGCGCCAGCGCAACCGATGTGGTGCGCGCCTTCGCGGCCACCAGCCAGATCTTCGACCTGCATTCGCTGTGGCAGCGCATTCGCGCCGCCGACGTCCCGACGGCGGTGAAGGACGAATTGGAGCTGGAGACCAAGCGGACCCTGGACCGCGCGTCGCGCTGGTTGCTGAGCAACCGGCCGCAGCCGGTCGCGGTCGGCGCCGAAATCCACCGCTACAGCGGTTCGGTCCGCGAACTCGCGCCGAAGGTCCCGGGATGGTTGCGTGGCCACCACCTCGACACGTTGACCGAAGCCTCGGCCGAGATCGTCTCGCGTGGTGTACCGGAGGATCTGGCCACCGAGGTCTTCGGTCTGCTCAACTTGTTCCCGCTGCTCGACGTCGTCGATATCGCGGATATCACCGACCGCAGTGGCGAAGAAGTCGGCGCGCTCTACTACGCGCTCAACGAGCACCTCAAGATCGATTGGCTGCTGCAGGCGGTGAGCCATCTGGAGCGCGGCGATCGCTGGCACGCCCTGGCCCGGCTCGCGCTGCGCGACGATATGTACGGGTCGCTGCGGTCGCTCACCCTCGACGTGCTGTCCGCCGGTGATCCGGAGGAGACCGCGGAGGAGAAGATCGCGTACTGGGAGTCGAAGAACCAGTCCCGGCTCGGCCGCGCGCGGGCGGCGCTGTCGGAACTGTTCGCCTCCGGCGCACACGATCTGGCGACGCTCTCGGTCGCGGCGCGGCAGGTCCGCAGCATGGTCAGCGGTGTGGGAGCGCAGTCGGAGGTGCCTCGCTGAACGGCGGTCGAGCCCCGAACCTGCATACTGGTTAGCCGAAGCGGTCCCGACATCGGAGTCGCACGCCGCTTCGGCTTGCTCGTCCGCCCGCGCAGGCACGCCGCACGATGTGCGCGGGCGGAATCCGATCGGAGGTGAACAGCGTGACCAGTGTCGGCTCGGTGAACGGGGCTGTGAAGGCAGGAGGCACCGTCGTCCTGCCTAAGCGTTTCCACGCGAAGGTCGATGTCCGGTGGTCGGATATGGACGTCTTTCAGCACATCAACCATGCCCGCATGGTGACGTTGCTCGAGGAGGCGCGTATTCCGTGGCTGTTCGAGGGGGAGCGGCCCACTGCCGGGCTGCGTACCGGCTGTGTCCTGGCCGATCTGCACGTTCGCTACCGCGGCCAACTCCGGCACGAGGACACGCCGCTGGATGTGGCGATGTGGATCGAACAGTTGCGCGCGGTGGATTTCACCATCGGCTACGAGGTCCGCGCGAACGGCGTGGCACTGGATTCGCCGCCGGCAGTGGTCGCCAGCACTCAGATCGCGGCCTTCGATATCGACACCCAGCGGCTGCGCCGGCTCACCGACGAGGAGCGCGAATATCTGAGCCTGTGGCGGGCCGAATAGCGGCGACGACACCTACGGACGACCTCGGTTCGATGCTGCGCATATCCGATCCCGCCGAGCGGGAGAACCTCGCGACCTTCCTCACCCATGCGATCCGGCTGGATCCGGCTGCCGTGGTGCGGTTGCACCGCCGCGGCGACCGCTACGTCACCGCGTGGACGGCCACCGGATTCGAGGTACTGGCCGCGCGCACGGTGGTCGGCGAACTGGACGTCGTGGACGTCACCGTCGCCGGCGACGCCGCGTTGTCCGGACTCGAACGGCCCGGCGCCGACGGGCGCATCGAGGTGGGGTATTCGATGGATTCGGCCTGGCGTACCGCCCTGCCGCCGGCTGTGGGATTCATGCATATCGACGATGTTCCGGCCCGGAGCCTGGTCGAACTCGCCGAACGCGGCGCTCAGGTGGCAGCCGAACACGGTGCCGGCCACGGTCCGCCTGCCTCGCTGCTGGAGCAGACCGTGCTGACCGTCACCGGCGGCGACGAACGGGTCGAGGTCCCGATGCGCGTCGTCTTCGCGCTCACCGCAATGGATTTCATTCCGCACGCCGGCGGCGAAGCCGACTCTCGCCGTATCGCGCCCGGCGAGACGGTGCGGGTGCGGGCCACCCGCAGCTGGCTGCGGCTGGATGCCCGGTACGGCTCGGTCGCCCGACGCCGCAGTGGACCGCTACTGGCCGGATGACCGGCGCCCGGTAGGTCACTTCCCTTCCGCCACAGCGGTTTTCCACCACGCGACGGTGCCTGCCGCAACCTCCGGCAGTGGTGTCGGCGCCAGGCCGAGCAGTCTCTCACTGTGGGTGGAATCGAGTCGGAAGGGCCGCTCGAACTGGTAGTTCATCTCTGCCAGTTCCCGCATCATCGAGCTCACGACGCCGGCCGTGCGCAGTGTCCAGCCCGGCAGCGCAACAACTTTCGGCATCGGCATCCGAGCGGCCTCGGCCAGTGCGGCCACCAGTTCGCGCATCGTGACCGCCGGGGCGGTCGGGGCGTGCAGGAAGGTGTTCCACAGGGTGCTGTCCGCGGCCGCCCGGATCATGGCCGCGGCGAGATCGGGCATATAGGTGAACGAATGCGGTAGATCGGCCTTGCCGAAAATCTGAACGGTCTTGCCGGCCAGGATATTCGGCACCATCCGGTCACCGGCGTGCGAGGTGCGCACATGCGGCCCGATGAAATCGGAGGCGGCCACGCTGACCGTCGGCGTCGGCGATGCCTCGCGAGCGCGCAGGAGGTGCACCCGGATCGCCGGTTTGCCGAAATCGGCGGTGCGCGGCATGTTTTCGGTCATCGGCCGGTCGACCGGGCCGTAGGAGTACAGGCTCTCCGGAAACACGACGACTGCCCCGGTGCGCCCCGCGACGTCCAGGATCGTCTGTTCGGCGCCGGGCAGTTCCGCACGCCAGGTCCGCGCGGAGTATTGCGACGCGTGGATGCAGTGGTAGATCGCGGTGGCACCGTCGACCGCGGCGGCGAGCTGGTGCCGATCGTTGACGTCCACCGCGCGTCGCTCGATGAGCGGATGGTCCGGTCCGCTGCCCGACCGGGTCAGGATGCGGACCGTCGCCCCGGTGGCGGCGAGCTGTTCGGCGATCGTGGTGCCGACGGGTCCGGCTCCGGTGACGACATGCAGATCCGACATGGTGGGCTCCTATCACTTTGGAGAGCACTGCTCTGGTGCTCACGGACGAGTGTGCCCCACATCCGTGAATATTTCAAGAGCAGCGCTCACGATTGTGATCAGCGCTGTCACATGGGTCAGGCAGCGCCCTCGCCCAGGTACTGCAACCACACCGGATCCAGATCCGACGTGGTCGACAGCAATCGCCAATGCGGCCCGGTCGGCGAGACCAGGGGATGCATGAGCGTCCAGCCCAACTCGCTCAGGAGTTTGTCGGCCTTGCGGTGATTGCAGGGAGCGCAGGAGGCTACGCAGTTCTCCCAGGAATGCGCGCCCCCGCGACTGCGTGGAATGACATGGTCGATGGTTTCGGCCTTTCCGCCGCAGTACGCGCAGCGATAACGATCCCGGTGCATGAGTGCCGCGCGGGTCATGGGGACCCGAGCGCGGTAGGGCACTCGCACGTAGTTGCGCAGCCGGATCACCGACGGCAGCGCGACCGAGGCGCCGGCGGAGTGGACGACCGGGCCCTCGGGATTGTGATGAACGGTATCGGCCTTGTCGCAGACCAGTAGCACGATGGCCCGCCGGGCGGGCAGTGCGGTCAGTGGCTCGTAGGTGGCATTCAGAAGCAGTACCCGGCTCTTGGACCAGGCGGTAGCTGCGGATTCGGTATTTCGGTGCGTGATCGCACCCGGGGACGAATGTCCCGGTGACGCGGACGGATGTCCCGGAGAGGAATATGCGGAGAGGATATGCAGCGGAGTAGCCCCCGACCCACGATTGTGGACATCGGCGGGCTGGAGTTGTCGGTGCGTTCTCGCCTCGTGTGACCGGGCGCCGTGCCGCTGCTTCATGGATGGACCCCGAATTCTGCTAGGTCGGTTCGTGTGCTGATCGGCAGACACTGTCACCAAGTTGACCACGGAACGTGCCCGTGTGCACAGTGATTTCGGTGCCGAAATTCGGGCCGGGTGCACGGATCGCCGGTGGTCGACGCGGTGCGGCTCGGTATCCGGTGCCCGGATACCGGTGTCGGGGGCGATTATCTGCCGTGTTGCCGTCCCCGCGGCGACCGTCGTCTGAACGTCGCGTGATCCGCCGGTGACCGTCGGGCGGCTGTCGCACGGGTGGGCCGTCCGCGGGCGGTGCGGGCACAATGGTGGGCGGATACGGGCAGGCGAGCAGATCGAGAGGGTCGATGACTTCCGGCGAACAGACGGCGACATCGTTCTACGAGGCGGTCGGCGGGGCGGAAACGTTCCGGCGGATCGTCGCGGCGTTCTATCGGGAGGTGGCCGCCGACGAGATCCTGCGGCCGATGTATCCGGAGCAGGACCTCGGCCCGGCCGAGCGCCGGTTGCGCATGTTCCTCGAACAGTACTGGGGCGGCCCGCGCACCTATTCCGACGAACGTGGACATCCCCGGCTGCGCATGCGGCATATGCCGTTCAGCATCGGACCGCTCCAGCGTGACGCGTGGTTGCGCTGTATGCACATCGCGATTGCCGAGATCGAGCCGGACGTTCTCGACGACGAACATCGGCGTGCGTTGCTCGACTACCTGGAGATGGCCGCGAATTCGCTGATGAATTCCCCCATGTGAGCGGGCCGGGGATTCGACTGTGACAGCGTCGTCGGCCAGGGAGCATGCTGAGCTCGCGGCAGTGGGGGACGCCGCCGGGCATACGGAGGAATCGGCGCCGCCATGGTGGCGTTCGGCGGTGTTCTATCAGATCTATCCACGCTCGTTCGCCGATGC
>NZ_BAFW01000052.1 GCF_000308535.1 Nocardia cerradoensis NBRC 101014
TGCTCTTTCCGAGTTCGGTCAGCAGTGCCGTCACACCCGGGTGTGCGGCACTGCGAACCGCTCACGCAGGGTGTTCTCCCCGTATTCGCGCCGGAAGATGGCCTTGCGCTGCAGCAGCGGGACGACATGGTCGATGAACAGTTCCAGTCCGCCGGGCAGGGTGTCGAATTGGATGACGAAACCGTCGGCCGCTCCGGTGCGGAACCATATCTCGAGATCGTCGGCGACCTGTTCGGCGCTGCCGACGACGGCGCGGTGTCCTTGGCGTCCGTCGCCGGCCAGCTCGCGCACCGTGCGGTGGCGGTTGCGTTCCAGATAGAGCCGCGCGGAGGTGTCGAAGCCCACCGAACTGTAGGTGTCGCCGGTGGACTTCAGCAGCTCCAGCGGGAAGGGCCGGTCAGGGTCGATCGCGGCGGGGTCCACACCGAGCCACGCGGCGAAGCGCGCGACAGGATCTGTTGGCGGACCGGCGATCTCGTCGTGTTCGGCGATGCGGCGGCGGGCCTCGGCCTCGGTCGAGCCGACCACCGGATTGATGCCGGGCATGATCGCGATGCTGTCGCGGGAGCGGCCGTACCGCGCGGCGGCCTGTTTGAGCTGCGCGTAGTACTCGCGGGCGGGTTCGATGAACAGTGCGGAGGTGAAGACGGCGTCGGCGAACCGGGCCGCGAGCTCGATACCGCCCGCCGAGCCGCCGGCCTGGGTGAGCAGTGGCCGGCCCTGCGGCGAGGGCGGCAGCTGCAACGGCCCGGCGACCGAATGGTGGGCACCGACATGGTTGATCGGTGTGATCAGATCCCGGTCGACCGCCACCCCGGATTCGGTGTCGAGAACCAGCGCGCCCGGTGCCCAGCTGTCCCACAGCGCGGTGACGACCTCGACGGTTTCGGCCGCGCGCGCGTAACGCGTGGCGCGGTCAGGTAATTCGGAGAACCCGTAGTTGTCGCCTTCCGGTTTGTTGCGGCTGGTGACCACATTCCACCCCACCCTGCCCCCGGAGAGGTGATCGAGTGACGTGAATGCCCGCGCGATGGCGTACGGGTGGTGGAAGGTGGTCGAGTAGGAGCCGATGAGCCCGATCCGGGAGGTCGCCGCGGCCATTGCCGACAGCGTGACGATCGGGTCCAGCCCGGAGTTGGGATAGCCCTCCGGATGCAGATACGAGTTGTCGGCCAGGAATGCGGTGTCGAAGAGCCCGGCTTCCGCGATCGCGGCGACCCTGGCGTAATGGGACGGATCGAAGAATGCCCGGGGATTGGCTCCGGGAACTCGCCAGGCCGCCGGATGTGTTCCGGCAGCAACGACATTCACGTTCAGATGCATGGTTCGTTCGGGCAGGGAATCGTCCTCAGTGGGCGTACTGCTCGAGGCGCGCGCTGCGCACCCGCGGGGAGAGTCCGCGCAGCTGCAGGAACAGGGCGGCGCGTGCCCGCACCTGCGCGATGTCGGCGCGCAGTAGCCCCTGCCCGCCGGCGGCGACCAATGCGGCGGTGGTCGCGCGGAGCGCGATCGCGTCGAGTTGCGCGCGCCAGTGTGGTTCGGGCAGCGGGGTGGCGGCGGCGTGTTCGAGTTCGGTGGACAGCTGAAGCAGCGCCGGCTCGCCGGGGTGGGCGGTGAGCGCGTCGGCCAGTGCGGCCCGCGACAGCCCGACCGGGCCCGGCGCCGGCACCTGCGGGGCGTCCTCGGCAGCGGGGCGGCGGCGTTCGTTGGGGTGCACGGTTCCGTCCACGGCGTTCCAGCTCTCGATATCGGTGACCTCGGTGATGTACTCGTCGGGGACGAAATAGTCGTCGAGGACCAGCGACACCGTGCGCGAACCGGCGACCGCGGCCAGCTGCAGGGCGGTGGCGGTAATGCCCGGCCGGGTCAGATCGGCGATGCCGAAGACGTAGGTGGAGTCGTGTTCGTCGACGCCGCCGAGCCAGGCGGTGTCGACCAGGCCCCATCCGGACAGCCAGCGCACGGTGCCCTGGAAGCGGTACCCGCCGGGTACCTTGGTCGCGATAGTGGCCGATTTGCGCGGCCAAGAGCGGATCTGCGCGAATCCCGCGCCGCCGATGCGTTTTCCGGCCGCCAGGTCCGGCAGCAGCTCGCGCGCGGGAGCCGAATCCGAGCCGAGTATCTGCCCGATCGGGCCGGTGTGCTGGGTCAGGGCCAGCGCGGTCGACGGGTCCGCGCCGAACAGCAGATCGTCGGCGGCGTTGCGGACCGCCGCCGGGATTCCCGCGCCGCCGTAGTCGGCCGGGACGGGCCAGGAGAAGTAGCCGACCTCGCGCAGGGCGTCGAGGTGGGATCGCGGCACTTCGGTGGCGTCGACCTGGACGGCGGCGGGGACGATGATCTCCTCGACGAACCGGGCGAACTCGCGGTAGACGGGATGCTCGGTGGGGGTGGCGACCTGGTTTACGGTCATAGCCGTCTCTCTCCATTCGTATTGTGCTGCAAGCTGTTTCGTGTCACCGAGGGCCCTCGGCCCGGCTCGTTCCCGGTCGCCACCGGGCGTGCGGAGTCGGAACTCCATTACATCGGTGGTTGTGGACACGGGGAGTCCTCTCCGGACGGCTGGATCTGCGCGACACATACACGGAATAAACTGTGGTGCACCGAGGTTCGCGGCGGAATTGGTTCAGGTGGGTAGTGCTCAGGGTTCGGCTGGTGCGGGTGAGGTGCTGCCGGTGAGCCGGTTCAGCAGTGCGCGCTGGTCGGAGCCGATCCGGATGAGTTCATGGGTGTGGAAGGTGGTCCGATCCAATCGCACCACCCAGCGATCGATCGAATTCGCTTCGGCGGCAACCCAGCTGACCCCGGCCCGGTGCGTCGGCACCGCGATCACCGCCGCTGTGGTGGGCTCCCACAGCAGGATCGCGTCGTAGAGGCCGGGAAAGTGGTCGACGATCAGTTCGGCGTCGGCCCGGGCTATCGGACGTTCGCCACTCGGGCCGGCACCCTCGTGCCAGGTCCAGGAGTTCACCTGCACGGTCCAGGTCACGAGGTCGCCGCGGTCGATATCGCCGAGCACGGCATCGCGTTCGCGACCGGCGGGCAGTTCGGCCAGGATCGGGGCGAGGACGACATGCCGGCGCAGGGTGCGCGCCAGCTGTGGGTCGGCCTCGCCGAGTCCATCGAGCACCGCCCGTGCCGCCTGCGGCGAGGCGATGGCGGCCGCGGCGACCCGGCGGCTACTGATGTAGTCGTGTGCCTCCCGCAGTGCGGTGAGCTGCCGGTCGTAGGGGGCGCCGGGTGCCACCCCGAACGGGGTCGACGGGTCGGCCAGGATTTCGTGCAGCGCGTCGAGAGTGTCCGGATCGATCACGTGCCGGCAGGAGGCGGGAAGGTCGGTCATCGCTCAACTCCTGTGAAGCGGGTAGGCGCGCAGCTCGCGGGCGGGGATACCGAAGGTGGCGCGATGGGTCACGTCGAAGAAGGCGTTGATGCCGTTGCGCCTGCGCGCCCCGACCGTCTTGTGATAGTCCGGCCCGTCGGCGCCGTTCATGATCGCGCGAGTGTTGTTGAAATCGCGCAACTCTCGTTGCAGTGAGACGAAATGGGTGCCGGGCCGGCCGTCGTCGAGGGTGGCGAAGTCACGCCGGTTGATCACCGGCACATTGTTGATCCGCGCCCGGGCGGCGGCCTGGGCATGGCCGACGATTCCGTGTTCGGCGACCGTCTGCTCGTACTTGTCGTAGTCGCTGGGCGCGTCGTCGTTCAGCTTCTCCGCCTGTGCGGCGGTCACGGTCGGGCCGTAGAGCAGCGCGGCCTGGCGGTCGCGGTCGAGGGCGTGCCAGCGTTGGACGTCCAGTTCTATGCGGCTCACGTGCTGGGTGGTGCCGCCGGCGAGGGGACCGGATGTGATGGTGATCGCCGGTTCTGGCGCCTGGTTGCCGCGCAGCACCGAATGGAATCCGAACAGCAGGGGAGCATCGGCCGGGATGCCGAGTTCCGGCAGTGCCGCTGTGGGCAGGCCCGCGCCGACGAAGCCGGTGCGCACCTCCCGCACCTTCAGGTATTCGCCTTGGGCGCCGGCGGATTCGCCGAACAAGGTGTCGCGCACGTCGGCCAGGATGTCCTCGTGGTCACCGGCGATGTGGAAGACCGCGTCGGCGGTGTCGAGTATCGGGTCCTCGTAGCGCGACATGCGTGCGGGCACGGCGATCAGGCCGGGATGATCGGTGTGGCGTTCCCACCAGGTGGGGCCCCATCCGATGGTGGACAGGAAGCCGTCGCGCCCGTGCGGGTAGCGGCGCTCGAGATCGGTCAGGGCCGACTCCAGATGCCGGGCGGCCGCTGCGTCCGGCGTCCCGACGACGTCGACCAGGATCAGCAGGTGGCGGCTCGGCGGCACCGGGCGGCCGAGTTCGTCGCGGCCGAAACTCGCTTCCCACTCGTGCTGTCCGGCGGGGCGGGTGCGCGTCATCCGAGCACCGGTTCCAGGATGCGGGTGGCCTCGAAATCCGGTCGCAGCGCGGCGAATTGGGCCGCCAGGTCGGTGCTGCCGGTGTCCGGGATGCTGAGGTTGAACACCGCCGCGGTGCGTCCGGCCGCCAGCTCGGGCCGTTCGATCGCGGTGAGCACCGCATCGGCGAGGCCGTGGGTGCTGACCAGGCCGTCGGCGTGCTGATCCTGGGTCAGGCGGGTCCGGTAGGACTCGTCGTGCAGTGTGGACAGCCAGGTGGGGCGAAGGATCGTCCACGGGTTGCGGCCGCCACGCAGATGCGCCTCCACAGCACGCAGGCTCCAGGTGTTCGGCTTGGCGTTGCGGTGCCCGACACCGTGTCCCACCAGGAAATGGGAGACCAGCACGATATGCAGGTCGGGCCGGTCGGTTGCGAGGCGGTCGAGCAGGCGGTGGCCGATCTCGCGGCCCGCCTCCTCACCGTCGGTGGGCTGCGACATACCCTCGGCGGCCGCGGTGGTCGGCGCGAGAATCACCGCGTCCGCTCGGGCGAGCAGCGTCTCGATCTCCTCGCGATCGACTCCGCCGTCCGCGGGTCGCAGGAATTCGTGCCCCTGGGCGCGAGCGCGCTGCTCGGCCTGGACGCGCGAGTTCCAGATCCCTTGGACGATGGTGAATTCCGGGTTGGTTGCCTCGGCATAAACCGGGGCCAGCTCGACGATGGTGGTCATGGGGGTGCCTCCTCGAGGTGCGGATGGCGCGGAAACCAACGGGCGGTGCCGGCTCCGAACCCGATGCGGCGGGACACTTTCCGTGCTGTCACAGCACCGTGGTATCCGCCCGAATATCCGACTCCCCAAGAATGCGAGCAAGGAGGAGTACGAAACAACAATTTCCTCACGGGGCATTCTTATAGAAAAAGTTCACGATCGAACGAGAGAAACGGACACCGAGCAGCGTTCGCGGAGGCCTGCGCGGCACTCATGCGGCGAGCTCGTCGAGCTGAGCCCGGCGGACATCGGCGGACTGCCCCCGCACCAGCAGGAACAGGGCCGTACGGGCATAGAGCTGCGCGGTGTTGTCGCTGGCGAGTCCGCGCCCGGAGCGGGCGATGGGCAGTGCCCGGGTGACGGTCGAGAGTCGATGGATTCGGTGGTGAGCACATTCTCCTCGGGCACGAAGATGTCGCCGAGCGCCACCCGCGTTGTGTGGCTGCCGACGACCGCGCCGAGTTCCAGCGGGCCGGCACTGTGCAGGTTCTCGTCCACCGGGGCGAGGGCGGTGACGACGGTTTCCGGTGTCCTTCTCCACCGCCGCGACGGTCAGCGCCGAATTGAGGCCCCAGCCGCTGGTGCATGTGGGACTGGTGCAGGACCAGCCCGCGCGCGAAACCGGTGGCGCGCCGGATTGGCGGCGGTGCCGAAGCTGGGGCAGGCAGGGCTTGCTGGTTGTGGTGCTGAGTTCTTGGCGTATTTTTGGTGAATCTACGCCGAGGCAGAGATGCAGGTCCCGAATCTATGGTCTGACCTGGGAAGTAAGTGCGCCATCAGGGACTCGAACCCCGAACCCGCTGATTAAGAGTCAGCTGCTCTGCCAATTGAGCTAATGGCGCTTGGACCTCCGGATCGGGCCTGCAGGCTCCGTTCCGGTGCGGGAGAAACCATAACAGTTGGGTAGGCGGAAAGTGAAATCGCCTGTTCAAAGCTGTTCGAGGGGGGATCGTGATCTTGCGTGGATGCGGTAACGGTTGGCGGGCCGGAAGGGATGAATCGGGCAAGAGTGTGCGGGGCCGGCTCGTCGTGTCAACCCGGTTGCGATCCTTCCACCTGGCAGAATGGGTGGGCGTGGTCTCGACCGATCCCCGCATGCGTGGTGGGTTGAGCAGCGTGGCTGGGCTTCCCGGTTGCGCACGAGGCATGAAACGGGGTTGCACATGGGCGGACGTCGAGGCTCGCGGCGGATGAAAGTGGTGGCGGGGTGGTTGGGCGTGGTGTCGATGCTCGCCCTCGCGGTGACCGGATGCAGTGATTCCGGGGCAACGGGCAGTGGCTCGGTGGTCGAGGCGAATTCGGCCATCGACCTGGTCAAACCGAAGGTGCTGACGCCGATCGCCGACGGCGCCGTCGGGGTTTCGCCGGCCGATCCGATTCCGGTGAAGGTGGACAACGGGAAATTGACCGCTGTCACGTTGCTCACACCGGACGGCACTCCGGTGGCGGGGCAGATCGCGCCCGACGGGACCTCGTGGCAGTTGACCGAACAGCTCGGCTTCAACCGCACGTATCGGCTGCAGGCCGAGGCGGTGGGGATCGGTGGCACCACCTCGACGGCCATCAGTTTCACCACTCTCGCGCCGCGCAACAAGACGCATCCGTGGTTGCTGCCCGGGGAGAACGAGGTCGTCGGAATCGGCCAGCCGGTCGCGATCCAGTTCGACGAGAACATTCCGGATCGCCGCGCCGCGCAGGATGCGATCAAGATCACCACGACGCCGGCGGTGGAGGGCGCGTTCTACTGGGTGAACAATCGCGAAGTGCGTTGGCGCCCCGAACATTTCTGGGCTCCGGGAACCCGGGTCACGGTGGATGTGAACACCTATGGCCGCGATCTGGGTGGCGGCCTGATCGGTGACTCCGATATCCATTCCACCTTCACCATCGGTGATCCGATGGTCTTCACCGCCGACGACAACACGAAGATGGTCACCGTCGAACGCAACGGCCAGGTGATTCGAACCATGCCGACCTCGATGGGCAAGGACTCCACGCCCACCCAGAACGGCATCTACATCATCGGCGACCAGTTCGACCACATGATCATGGACTCGTCCACCTACGGTGTCGCCGCCACCGGCCCCAACGGGTACCGCACCCCGGTCGACTGGGCGACACGCATGTCTTACAGCGGCATCTTCATGCATTCGGCCCCGTGGTCGGTCGGCCAGCAGGGCTATTCGAACACCAGTCACGGCTGCCTGAACCTGAGCCCGGAGGATGCCCGCTGGGTCTACGAGAACGCCAAGCGCGGCGATATCGCGATCGTCAAGAACACCGTCGGTGACACCCTGTCCGGCGTCGACGGCCTCGGCGACTGGAACATTTCCTGGGCGGATTGGAAGGCCGGCAACGCCGACACCAACCGCTGACCGCCGGTGACGACGCGGGCCTCCCGGAGATCCGGAAGGCCCGCTCGTCGTTCGGGCCTCCCGCGGTGATCCGACGCTACACTTGCTTGCGCCAATCCACTCCCGCGAAATCCGGGGCCGGGGCGAATACCACCATGGCTCCCCGAATTCGCCTGTGTTCGTGGCTCTTCCGGAGCGATCGCTGCTCCGCTCCGTGGTTGGCGGTGGCTCCCGTGCGATTCGGTCTCGGCTTGCTGAAGGGTCAGGTCCTCATGGGTGTTGGAGAGCGGTGCGCGGTCACGTCCTCTGGGTGCCGTCGTTCGCGTGATCTGCTGCGGGATGTCGGCGGGGTCGTCGCGTCGGTGATCGTCACCGCTCTCGCGGTGACGGTGGCCTCTGCTTCCGGTATGGCGGGCGCTGAACCGGCAGACCCGCAGGCGCGCTTTCATCGCCAACTCCTCGAATGGCGTACGTGCGAAGATGCGGCCCTGGTGGCGGAGGGTGCGGTCTGCACGGATGTCGCGGTGCCACTCGATTACAACGATCCGGAGGGGCCGATCATCACGATCGCGGTCTCGCGGATCCCGGCAAGCGATACAGCACACCGTCGCGGTGTGCTGCTGACCAACTCGGGCGGACCCGGGACGCCGGGGCTCGACGCGTTCGACCTCGTCGGTGATGTTCTCCGACCGGATGTGCTGAGCCACTACGACCTGATCGGATTCGACCCGCGTGGTGTCGCTCGCTCCGGGCGGCACCAGCGCTGCGGATGGCCGGTCGCCACCCCGATCCGTTCGGCGGGAATCGGGTTACCGGGATTCGTCACCGAAACGGCCCTGCAGGCGCGGCTGGCCGCCGATTGCCTGGTGGGGGGCGACGTGAGCTGGATGCGGCAGCTCAGCACCCGCAACACCGCCCGCGACATGGACGTGATCCGGGCGGCTCTGGGCGAGGAACGCATCAGCTATTACGGTGTGTCCTACGGAACATATCTGGGCGCGGTCTACTCGCAATTGTTCCCCGGCCGCTCCGATCGCATGGTGCTCGACAGTGCCATCGATCCGCAGCGCTATTGGCTCGGGTTGCAACAGGACTGGGGCCCGGCGGTGGAAGCGGCCTTCGACGACTGGGCCGCCTGGGTGGCGGTTCGTGATCGGCAGTATCACCTCGGTGACTCCGCGCCCGAGGTGCGCCGGAAAGTCGAGGCCCTCATCGACCGGGCAGCGCGATCGCCGATCGTCGTCGAGGGCTTCGGCTTCGACGATCACGTCCTGCCGAATCTGCTGTGGACTATGTTGCGTGACGCGCGCTTGAACGACGCCCTGGCGGCATCGGTGCGAGCTGTCGCCGATGCGGCGGAGGGACGCGCACCCGAGGTGCCTCCGCAGCTGCACCAGCAGATCGAGTACTACGAGCACGACGAAGATTCGGTCATGATGCAGATCTGGTGTGCGGACGCGCCGATGCCCGCCGATCCCGCCTGGTACTGGAATGCGATCGAGGCGGCTCGCCCGAGTCAGCCGATCTTCGCGGCACTGGCCGACAATGTGCAGCCCTGTGCCTTCTGGCCACCGCCGGTGGAGCCGCCCACCGTGGTCGACAACGATGTGCCCGCACTGATCCTGTCTGCCACCGGCGACAACCGGACGCCTCACGAGCACTCGGTGGCACTGCATCGACAGATGTCGGGGTCTCGTTTGATCACGTTGGCGGACACCAGGATCCACATGGTGCTGCGTCCCGGTCTGAGCACCTGCATTCTCGACACGACCAACGACTATTTCCGGGACGGGGACTTCCCGGAAGGCGACCGCACCTGCCAACCCATCACGCGGATCGAATGAGCCGTCCGACCGGTGTGGGTTCGATCCGGTCGGCCGGCATCCGGGTGGTCCGACGGGTGACCGTGACGCGCACCACGTCCGCGCAGCGCGATCGGGACCCGGCCGAGCGGACCGGGTGGAAGGCCGGACACTCGGACCGATGACGGACTCGGACCAATGACGAAGGGGCAGGTCCGGAATCTCTTCCGGACCTGCCCCTTGCAGGGTGACCGACGGGACTCGAACCCGCGACAGCCAGGATCACAACCTGGTGCTCTACCAACTGAACTACGGTCACCATCGCCGGTAACAACCGGCGCGGTAGATGGTAGCGCGAAGAGCGCCGGGAAACCTAATCGGCGGGTGTGGCGGGTGGCTGAGTGCCGGTGGAACCGGCGCTGACCTGCGCGGCGATCTCCGCGATCTCGGCGCTCGAGGGTCCGGGGGCGGCCACGAACGCGGTCTGCCGGTAGTACCGGAGCTCGCGGATGGATTCCTCGATATCGGCGAGGGCGCGGTGGGCCAGGCCCTTCTCCGGCTGGCCGAAATAGATGCGCGGATACCAGCGCCGGCACAGCTCTTTGATCGAGCTCACATCGATCATCCGGTAGTGCAGGTGGGCGTCGAGTTCGGGCATATCGCGGGCGATGAAGCCGCGGTCGGTAGCGATGGAATTGCCGGCGAGCGGCACGGTGCCAGGGGTGGGGACCCACTCGCGCACGTAGTCGAGAACCTGCTGCTGCGCCTCCTCCATGGTGACCGTCGAGCGGCGCACCTCCTCGGTGAGGCCGGATTTGGCGTGCATTTCCTGCACCACCGGCGGCATCGCCGCCAACGCGTCATCGTCGGCGTGGATGACGATATCGACGCCGTCGCCGAGGATATTGAGATCGCTATCGGTTACGAGCGCGGCCACCTCGATCAGCTTGTCGCTGTCCAGGCGCAGGCCGGTCATCTCGCAATCCATCCACACCATCAGTTTGTCGGACACCCCGGCAACCTTAGTGCGCGGACGGTGCGAATCGGACCGACCGCACCGGATGCGCGCCGTCCGGCCCGTTGTGGCCGCCTTCCGGCAAACCTCCCGCTACAGTTTTGCCCAGGTGTATGCGTGATTCCAGCGGTGTCGGCAGCGTGGGCAGGGCGACGGAGGATCGGCGATGACCAGTTCCGAGGACAAGGCGGCGAAGGCGGCGGCCGCGCGCAAGGCGGCCGAGGAAGCGGCCCGGGTCGCGGCGGAGGCGGCGGCCGC
>NZ_BAFW01000051.1 GCF_000308535.1 Nocardia cerradoensis NBRC 101014
CCTGGCGCGGTGCGGTGGCGCGGTCCGTGAGCTCGGATTCGACGGATCCGATCGGGCGCAGCAGGTAGTCGGTCACCGCACCAGTGTGGTACCTCAACCCCGCTGCAGGTCAAGGGGTTCGGGTGACGACACGGCCTTGCGCCGGCGGGACTCCGCTACGACCCGTACAGTTCGGCGCGCATCTGCTCCGGGCTCCGGCCGTATCGGCGCTGGAAGGCTTCGCGGAACCGGCGTGTGGTGGTGAACCCGGTTCGGTGTGCGACCGTGTGGATGTCCACCGGCAGGGGAGACGACAAGCGCTGCCGCGCACGGTCGAGACGAATCGTGCGCAGCAATGCCGCCGGGGCCAGGCCGGTCGTCTCGGTGAGGGCGCTGTGCAGCGTTCGGCGCGAGCAGCCGCACAGGCCGGCGACGGCGTCCGGGGTCAGTCTGCTGTCACCGCAGTGTATTTCCATGATCTCGCGCGCGCGGGCAGCCAGATTCGCGTATTTGCCGCCGCCCGCGACGAGCGTGTGATCGTGGTTGAGCACACCGTCGAGCAAGACGAGCGCGCTGGAATAGGCGACCGCGAAATCCACTGCGGTCCAGCCTCCGTGACCGGCGTGAAGCTCACCGATCTGGCGCACCAGTGATCGCACCAAGGGGCGCCGTCCATCGAGTGCGAGGGGAGCGTTCCTGGCGCGGGAGAGATCCACCGACGTCTCCGGGACGGTCATGATCAGCGCTCGCAGCGGCTCGTCCTGACGCATCACCAGCGGCGCTCCCCACTGAAAGAACGCCGGTGTGCCGGGAGCGACGACTTCGGCTGAATCGCCCTGTGCGAACTTGAATTCCCCGCGCAGCGGTAGCAGCAATCGGTAGCTGTCGTCGCCGTCGCCGCGTACATCTCGTCCGGTGCGGCGGTAGTGCACGGGATCGGAATCGAAGCGCACGATCTGCATCCGGCCGACTCGCTGCGCGGTGGTCGACCAGGTGAAGTCGTCGACGTCGTCGCCGAACGCCAATCCCACCGACCCTTGCCGGCTCCGCAGGTAGTGGTGCCAGTACTCCATCCGCTCGGCGAGTGTCTCAGCGGATGCCGACGATTCCTCCTCCCACTGATACTCCGAATCCACGAGAAGTTCCCTTTCGCGCGCCCAGCCGAAGAACGGCTTCAAGCTACAGCTCCGGCCTGAGCGCGGATCTCCCCTCCTGCTTGCGGATCCGCGATCAGTGCCCGCCGCGACCACCCCTGGGCGCACGAAAAACGTTAGACGCCAACACTTCCGATTTCTGGCAAGATCATGGCGCATTCTGGCAAGGAGGCCGGTTCTCCGCGGGCGTCAGGGCTGGACGAAAGCCCGTTCCAGGAGCGAGGAGAGACGGGCTCGGTCCTCGTCGCCGAGCCTGCTCAGGCCTTCTCGGGTCCGGTGCATCGTCGCGCGGATCGCGTCGACGGCACGCTCGCCCTCGGATGTGATGACCAGATTGGTCACGCGGCGGTCCGATGCGCTGGCCTCCCGTCGCACGAGCCCCCGCTTCTCCAGCCGGTCGATGATCCCGGTGACGTTGGACGCGTCGCAAGCCAGTATCTCGGCCAAGGTGCGCATCGCGGCGGGGCCCCGGCGCAGCACCGTCAACGTCTTGCCCTGACTCGCGGTGAGGTTCTCACTCGCCGCGGCGGCCGTGAAGTCGCTGTAGTAGACGCCCAGCGACACCGAGAGCACCTCCATGAGCTGGGCGGTGTCGATGTGCGGGACCTCTGGCATGGATTCATCCTACGTCCCGAAACTTGACCATCTCAACTATTCACCCCTACCGTGGAGATTGCTTGAGGTTATCAACCATCAAAGTTGTCAAGTTTCTACGAGGAGCATCCCGTGCCCGTCACCGCGTCCGACGTCTCCCGCGCAGCGGAGATCCTGTCCCGGCCCGTTTCCCTGAACAGCCTCACCATCCCCAACCGCATCGTGATGGCGCCGATGACGCGCATGTTCTCTCCGGGCGGTATCCCCGGTGACGACGTGCGGTCCTATTACGCGCGCCGGGCTGCCGCCGGTGTCGGCCTGATCGTTACCGAGGGGACCTACGTCGGCCACGGGTCGGCCGGGCAGAGCGATCGGGTTCCGCGATTCCACGGTGCCGACCAGTTGGCGGGCTGGGCGAAGGTCGCCGCGGACGTGCACGCGGCGGGCGGCACGATCGTGCCGCAACTGTGGCATATCGGCATGGTCCGCAACCATGGCGAGCAGCCCTACCCCGAGGCCCCGGCCATGGGCCCCTCCGGCATCCGCGTCGACGGTACCGAGGGGGCCGGTGAGGCGATGACGCAGCGCGACCTGGACGATGTCGTCGCCGCCTTCGCCGAGGCCGCCGAGGCCGCCGAGCGCATCGGTTTCGACGGGGTCGAACTGCACGGCGCCCACGGCTACCTCATCGACCAGTTCCTGTGGGCGCGCACGAACCGCCGCACCGATGCCTACGGTGGAGATCCCTCGGCGCGCACCAGGTTCGCGACCGAAATCGTCGCCGCGGTGCGCGCGGCGGTGTCGCCCGGCTTCCCGGTGATCTTCCGCTTCTCGCAGTGGAAGCAGGAGGCCTACGACGCACGGCTCGCCGAGACCCCGCAGGAGCTCGACGCGATCCTGGCGCCGCTGGCCGCCGCCGGTGTCGATGCCTTCCACGCCTCCACCCGCCGGTACTGGCTCCCGGAGTTCGAGGGCTCGGACCTGAACCTGGCCGGGTGGACCAGGAAGCTCACCGGCAAACCCACCATCACCGTCGGCTCGGTCGGCCTCGACGGCGACTTCCTCCATGCCTTCACGGGACGCGGCGCCGAACTCGGCAGCCTCGACAACCTCCTCGACCGCCTGGAACGCGACGAGTTCGACCTGGTCGCCGTCGGCCGCGCCCTCCTGCAGGACCCGGAATGGGCGGCCAAGGTGCTGGGCGGCCGGATCGACGAGCTGAAGGCCTACGACGCGGCGGCGCTGAAGACCCTGAGCTAGGAGTCCGCAGCGCCTCGGGGCCGGCGTGTTCCGTCACAATCCTTGCGGGACAACGATTTCGCGTTTGAGGATCTTGCCCGTCGGTCCCTTGGGCAGGGCGTCGACCAGCCACACCTGGCGTGGATACTTGTAGGCCGCCACGCGGGCCTTGACGTAGTCGCGCAAGTCGTCGGCGGTCGCTTCGGCGCCCGGTGCGAGCGCGACCACCGCGGCGACTTCCTCGCCGTGGGTGGAGTGGGGCACGCCCAGCACCGCGGCTTCGAGGACGGCCGGGTGTTCGTAGAGGACCTCCTCGATCTCGCGCGGGTAGACGTTGAAACCGCCACGGATGATCAGGTCCTTCTTGCGGTCGAGGATGTAGAAGTAGCCGTCTTCGTCCTGTTTCGCCATATCGCCGGTGTGGAACCAGCCGTCCCTGATCGCCTCGGCGGTCGCGGTGGGGCGATCCCAGTAGCCGCTCATGACGTTGTGGCCGCGGATGGCGATCTCGCCGGCGTCACCGGGCGCGACATCGTTGCCGTCGGCGTCGACGACCCGCATCCGCACGCCCTCGATCGGGGTGCCGATCGACCCGGGCCGCGCGGCGCCGACGCGGTTGAACGAGGCGACCGGCGAGGTCTCCGACAGGCCGTACCCTTCGAGGACGGGAACGCCGAATCGCTCCTCGAACCCCCGGAGGATTTCGACCGGGAGCGCCGCGCCGCCGGACAGGCACAGCCGCAACGTGCCGGTGTCGGCGATGCCGGGGCCCGCGCCGAGCATGGCCACGTACATCGTCGGCACGCCTTCGAAGATCGTGACGCCGTCGCGTTCGATCAGCTTCAGCACCAGCTCCGGGTCGAAGCGTGGGGCCAATGTGATGGTGGCTCCGCTGAGCACGGCGACGTTGAGGCAGCAGGTCTGCCCGAACGCGTGGAACAGGGGCAGGCAGCCCATGATCACGTCGTCCGGGGTAGCCGTGAGCAATGTGCGTGCGGCGACGGCGGCATTGGCCCGCAGGTTGGCGTGGGTCAGTTGCGCGCCCTTGGGGGTGCCGGTCGTGCCGGAGGTGTAGAGCAGTACCGCGGTGTCCTCGTCGTCGCGGACCGTCACTTCCGGCGAGTCCGGCCACGAGGCGAATTCGGTCGCCGAATCGTCGGTGACGGTGAGAACGCGCACCTGCGTCCGGGCCGCTCCGGCGGTGGCCTCCGGGACGGCGGTATGCCACGCGAAGAGGATCCGAGCGCCCGAGTCGGCGAGGTGATGCCGGACTTCGCGTTCCTTCAGGAGGGGATTCATCGGCACCGCGATCAGGCCGGCCCGCAGGATGCCGTAGTAGACGATCGGGAACGCGGTGACATTGGGCAGCATCATCGCGACTCGGTCACCGGGCTGTGCGCCCAGGTCGCGTAGCCGCCCGGCCACGCGGGCGCTCACATCGTCGAACGCGGCGTAGGTCAGGATCTGATCGTCGAGTCGGACCGCGGCACGGTCCGGAAACTGACCGGCGGCGTCCTTGAGGTTGATGGCGAGGTTGGTCACATCCACAATCGTCGGCACCTGACCGCGCCGGGCCCATATGGCGGGCGACAGTGGACGAGCGGGAATTCTGTGCCCGGCGATATTCTCGCCGATCCCGCATGGCCGTAGCCTCGCATCGTGCCCCACAGCGTTCCCGATTCCTTGATCGTGCCGATAGCGAACGGACTGTCGGGGCGGCTCGACGAGCTGACCGACGACCTGGTCGGCCGCATCGTCGATGAGATCGAGATCTACCGGGAGCCGGGCGTGGTGCCGCGCGCGGAACTGCGCCGGTCGGTCCGATCGAACCTCGAGTACATGCTGCATCGGCTGGCGCACGGCCGGGCACTGGAACTTCTGGCACCGCGTTCGACCGGCCGTGAGCGCGCCGGACAAGGGGCGCCGCTGCCCGAGGTATTGCGTGCTTTCCGGCTCGGATCCGCCTTTCTCTGGCAGCGACTGCTCGATTCCGCGCGTGCGTCGGGACAGTGTTCGCTCGATGCCCTGCTCACCGTCGCCACCGACATCTGGGCCATGGCCGACGACTATTCGACCGCGCTCACCGAGTCCTATCGCGCCGCGGTCGGCGAGGCCATGATTCTCGCGGATCGGCGGCGCTCGGCGCTGGTGGCGGCCCTGCTGAACGGTCGTTCCGGCGAGAACCACACCGCCTGGGAAATCGCCAAGTTGCTCGATATGCCTTATGACGGTTCATTTCTCGTCGTCGTCGCCGAGACACCCGAGCTCGGCCGGCCCGCGCTGCCCGGCCTCGAGGAGCGGCTGCGTGCACTCGATGTGGCCTCGGCGTGGCGGACCGGGCCGGAACACGAGATCGTCATCCTGTCCTACGGCCGGCGCCGCACCGACGAAATCCGTTCGCTGGTAGCCAAATTCGCGTCCGCTCGCGTCGGTATGAGTCCGCCGTACAGCCGGCTCGACCGGACGCCGCGCGCGCTGCGATTCGCGAAAATCGCAGTGGAAACGTTCGAATCCGACGCCACCGGCGTACGGCAGCTACCCGACACCCCCATGGCCGAGCTCGTGATGGCCAACCTCGATACGACTCGCCGTTTCGTCAGGCGGGTGCTGGGTCGCGTGCTCACGATGGCCGACGACGATCGCAGTACCTTGATCACGACAGCGGAGGCGTGGCTGAACGCGCGCTCCTCCGCTGCCGAGGCCGGGCGCGTGCTGTACTGCCACGAGAACACCGTCCGTTATCGGATGCGCCGGCTCGAGGAGCGTCTGGACGGCGACCTCGACGACCCGGCGACCGTCGCCGAGCTGGCGGCCGCGTTGCAGGCGATACGCACCTTCCCCGAACTGGGCGCTCGCCTGACTCCCGACCCCTTCGAGGACGCGAACGACCGGTGAGCCCGCCGGTCAGAAGCCGGCCTCCTCGAGATCCATCACGGTCGTGTCCGTCCCGGAGACCACGGCGAGTTCGGCGGTGATGTGGGGGAGTGCGGAGTTGGCGAAGAACGAGGCCACCGCGACCTTGCCGGCGTAGAACGCGGTGTTCTGCCCGGCTTCGATCGCGGTGAGCGCTGTTTCGGCGGCGACGATGAGGCGCCAGGCCACCAGTAGATCGCCGACGGCGAGGAGCAACCGGACGGCGTTCAGGCCGATCTTGTACACCTCGCGAGGCTCCACGGCAGCCTCCAGCAGATGGGTGGTGAGCCTGCCGATGATCTCCTGTACGTCCTCGAGGGCGCGCGAGAGCAGAACCTTCTCGTTCTTCAACCGGCCGCGGTCGGCGTCGGATTCGGCGGTGGCGCGAACCTGCCCGAGTACGTGCGCGAGCGCGATACCGTTGTCGCGGGCGATTTTCCGGAAGAAGAAGTCCTGAGCTTGGATCGCCGTGGTGCCTTCGTAGACGGAGTCGATCTTGGCATCCCGGATGTACTGCTCGATGGGATAGTCCTGGAGGTACCCGGAACCACCGAAGGTCTGCAGGGATTCGGTGAGGTACTGGTAGGCGCGTTCGGAGCCGACACCTTTGACGATGGGCAGCAGCAGGTCGTTGATCCGTGCGGCGAGATCGTCGTCGGCACCGGAAATGTGCCGGGCGACCACGGGATCCTGGTGGCCGGCGGTGTAGAGGTAGATCGATCGCAATCCCTCGGCGTAGGCCTTCTGCATCATCAGCGAACGGCGCACATCGGGGTGACCGATGATGGTGATCTTGGGCGCCGCCTTGTCGGCGGCCCGGGCCGGATCGCTGCCCTGGACCCGGGTTTTCGCGTAGTCGAGCGCGTTGAGGTATCCGGTGGACAGCGTTGCGATGGCCTTGGTACCGACCATCATCCGGGCTTCTTCGATGACCTCGAACATCTGGGCGATTCCGTTGTGGACGCCGCCCACCAGGTAGCCGACCGCGGGGATGCCGTGCCCGCCGAAGGTCAGCTCGCACGTGGCCGAGGCCTTGAGGCCCATTTTGTGCTCGACGTTGGTGACGAACACACCGTTGCGTTCGCCCGGCTCGCAGGTGTCGTGATCGAAGTGGAATTTGGGGACGATGAACAGGCTCAGTCCCTTGGTGCCGGGCCCGGCACCGGCGGGGCGGGCCAGCACCAGATGCATGATGTTGTCGAACAGGTCGTCGGAGTCGGCGGAGGTGATGAAGCGCTTGACGCCCTCGAGGTGCCAGGAACCGTCGTGCTGTTCGGTCGCTGTGGTGCGGCCGGCTCCGACGTCGGAGCCGGCGTCCGGTTCGGTCAGCACCATCGTCGCGCCCCACTCGCGCTCGACCGCTCGAGCGGCCCATCGCCGCTGCTGTTCGGTGCCGATGCCGGCGAGGACGTTCGCCATCATCGGGCCGCTCAGGTACATGTAGGCCGCGGGCTGGGCGCCGAGGACCAGTTCGTTGATCGTCCAGCCCAGCATCGACGGCGCGGGCACGCCGCCGATCGCCTCGCTCTTGGCCACCCGCCACCACTGCGCGTCCTGCCATGCGCGAACGGACCGCTTGAACGGCTCCGGGATCCGTACAGAATGCGAGTCGCTGTCGAAAACCGGTGGGTGGCGGTCGGTTTCGGCATACGACTCCGCCACCGGCCCTTCCGCCAGGCGGGCCGCCTCGGCCACCATCGTGCGTGCGGTGTCGCCGTCCAGATCGCCGAAGGCGCCGGAATCGAGGACCTCGCCCAGGCCGTAGACCTCGAACAGGTTGAATTCGAGATCGCGAACGTTGCTCTTGTAGTGGCCCACCGGACCGTCACCTCTCGACTGGCCCGCCGCCGGGGCGGGCAGGAATGGCCCCGATTGCCGTTGCGAGCGCAGCCGCAACGGCAATCGGGTTGTGTCTGTTGCTGTTTCTAGGGGGCGGGTGTGGTCGCCGGGTCGGGGGCGGTGACCTGGTTGGTGAAGTCGATCAGGGCGGCGATGCCGACGGGCACGCCGACCAGGATGATTCCGGCGGCACTCCCCAAGGCGACGCCGACCGCGGCACCGGCCAGGCAACCGCCGAGCGCACCGGCGAAGAAGACGGGGAAGGTGATGGTTCCCACGGTCAGCGCGCCCGCGATGCAGCCCAGCGGGAGGCCGATGAGGGTGCCGATCAAGGTGCCGACGCTGATCGCCAAACCGAATTCGGTTGCGGCCGTGGCCATCGCATTCTGGAACTGTGCTTCGGACGCGACCGGACGCGGAAGCTCCACCGGAGTGGCGGGCCGGGCCGACGCGGGGTCGGTACTGGGTGACAGCGTCGCGGTGTTGCCGTCGATCCGTGCCGCGATGGGCCAGTCCTTGTCGTCCTTGCGGTAGGTGAGCGGGAACCCGGCGGCGAGGTTGCCCTGTGCGTCGAGGACCTGGAACTGGTTGCCGCGCACCGTGAGTGAGCCGCTGTCGGTGCTGACCCGCACCGATCCGTCGACGATGCTCGAGGTGTAGTGGATGCCCGGAAGGACGGTGGTGCGGATACTCGAATTCGGGGGAGTCGCCGGGGTCGCGGGTGCGGGTTCGGCGCAGGCGACAGCGGTGGTCAGGCTGACGGTGAGGGCGGTGAGGCAGGTGGTCGCGACCAGGTTGGTGATCTTCATGTCATCCGATTTCTGTTGTGCGGATCGTTCTTTCGAGGATCGGTCGGGTCAGCACCGGCGCCGGATGCCGAGTAGCGCCGGCACCGCCAGCAGCGCGGCGGACGCGCCGAACGCGTACAGCAGGCGGTAGTTGTTCGGGCCGTCGATGGCGAGGAGTGCGGGGGCCACGAGCGGTGCGACCATCAATGCCGCCGACTGGGTCAGCACGACCAGGCCGAGGTCGCGGGCCGCGTTCTCCCACGAGGTCATCGTGGATGCCGCCAAGGCCAGCATCTGCCCGAGCAGCAGGCCGTATCCGATGCCGAAGAACACACAGCCGGTGAGGAATTCGGGGACGGTGCCGACGACATCCATTACGGTGCACCCGACGGCGACGAGCACGCCCGCGGCGGCGAACAAGGGTTTGCGCCTGCCGATCCGGTCGGCGAGGCGGCCGCCCAGGGGACTGATGATCGACGCCGTACCGTTGATGATCAGCGTCGCCTCGAAGACGGTGGGAACCAGGGCGGCGTCGTCGAGCTTCAACGCGTTCTGCAGAAAGTAGACCAGGAAGGTCGCTACGACGGCGGCGCCGACCGTGATACCGAAGATGGAGGCCAGGCACCAGGCGAAATCGGGTGCCTTTCGCGGATCGAAATACAAAGTCCGGGCGAAGTCGCGGACATTGAATACCGGCCGGACATGTCCCGCGAAATCGGTTTCCCGGAGAATGGCGACGAATATCAGGACGAGACCGGCGCCGAGAGCTGCCGGAATGAGAAGGCGTGCGGTCATTCCCGGAGTGATGCGGACGATGAAGGTCCCCGCGATGAGCCCCACGCCCTGCGCCGCACCGGCGAGACCCGCGACGAAACCCGCACGCTCCGGCGGTATGGAATCCGCGAGCATGGACCACAACACCGTCAATCCGATGGTGCCGGCGACCGAGACGATGATCCACCCGACGATGAGTCCGGCGATGGAGCCGGACACGGCGACGATCGCGTTGCCCGCCATGATGGTGGTGGCCGCGACCACCAGCCATGGCCGTCGTCGGCCGAAGCGCGACATGGTGATATCGGCCAGGCGCCCGAAGAACGGGCCCGCGGGCAGCGAGATGAGAGCGCCCGTGGCCGCGATCGCCGAATAGGCCACGGAGGCATGGGCCGGAACGGCCTGCGCGACCCGGAGTGCTAAAGTGATCATGGTCGGGGTCAGAACGGCCGTCCATACACCGAAAATCGCCAGGACATACGTCCAGATGAAGGCATTTCCGGCGTGATTGAGAGTGATGGCCGTGGGCGAAGCGTCGCTGGAGACGGCGGAACCGGTTTCTGTATCCGTCGCTGGGGTGGGCGAATCTTGAGCTGTCATAGTGTTTTCCGAACTTTGCGAATCGAGAAGGTGCGCGTCGTTGCGCGGTGATGCATGCTCACGCAGCCGTGGATGGATATCGGCGTGCGTTATTCCGGCGATGCGGAAACAGTGACCGCGGCCTTGCGGGGATGGCGCCGATTGTGATCATCGAGTGCCCGGTAGCCGTGGTAATAGGTGGTGACCATGAGCGCCCAGATCGCGCATGCCGGAATGTAGAACAATGTGTGGTCGGCGTCGTCGCCCGGAATGTGGACGAAGTCATAGGTCGACGCGACGATCGCCCCGAGCACCGTTGCGATGAAAACGCCTGCCGCGCAACGTCGTTCACCGATCCGCCAGAGCCGGCCGGCGACCGTCACCATGAACACCGCGACAGCGAGGTTCAGCGCGAGGTAGAACAGCGACCATGGCGGGCTGACGGGCCGCACGTCGATCGTTCGCCACAGCCCGACCACGGTCGCCGCCCCGAACGCGGCGGCCTCGACCAGAGGCGAGGCGCGGTACCCGCGGGTCACCGCCATCATGCCGAGCACGAACACCAGCGTCATGCCGAACGAACGCGAGAACGCGTCGAAGAACACCATCAGGTGGTAGCTCACGCTCGAATGATCGACTCCGGTGGCGGCCAGGAACAGAACGTTCGTCCCCGAAACCCCGATCACCAGCCACTCGAGACCGAGCAGATAGTTGCGGTGGCGGCGAATTATTCGCGCCCCGTAATAGAGGCCGGCGGCTGCCATCCACAAATCGGCGGCCAACAGCAACAACATTGCGAGCGTATTCATCGAGAATTCCTTCGATTCAACAGAATTCGGTACAGGTACGCCGCACTCGCCCAGCCGCATCGAGCAGAGTCGTGACGCGGAACGGGTGACGGGGCGTGGTGGACGGGCGGCACAGCGACCACCCGTCCGGTCGATAGACCCGTCCGCGTCGCGGCTGGGGGATCGGATCGTTGCTGTTCGCGCTATGCGGAACGGGCAGACACGTGCTGCAGGACCCGCTCGAGGCGAGCGGCCGTTTCCTGGATGTCGGCGAGCGTGTGCGCGGTGCTGAGGAAGATCTTTCCGGACGGCATGAACACGACACCCGATTCGAGCATCCCGGCCGCGATCTCGGCCCAGAGTCCGTCCGTGCCGTGCAGACTCGTCGCCTGATCGCGCGGCACGAACTGCGCGAGCGACCCGACGCGCCGGAGACTGCCGGGCGCGCCGGCCGAGACCAGCACGTCGGTGATCGCCTGCTCGAAGGCGTCGCCCAGATCTTCCAGCTTGTCGAATACGCCTGGCGTAGCGGACAACTCCATCGCGGCCTGCACCGCCGCGAGCGCTACGGGATTGCCGTTGAACGTTCCGGCATGGGTGAGGCCGTGCTCCACCAGATCGATGATGTCCGCGCGGCCGACGACCGCGCTCTGGGTGAACCCGCCGGCGATCGCCTTGCCGAACACCGAGAGATCCGGGCGCACACCGAACCTTTCGGCCGCGCCGCCGCGTGCTATCCGGAATCCGGTGATGACCTCGTCGAAGATCAACACGACGCCGTGCCGGTCGCACAGGCTGCGCAGTGTTTCGAGGAAGCCGGGTTCCGGTGTGAGCACACCGGCGTTGCTCATGATCGGGTCGATGAGCACAGCGGCGATTCGGCGCTCTTCAGCGTGAGCCAGCAACTCGGCGATGCCGGCGGTGTCGTTGAACCGGCTGATGATCAGATCGGCGTGGGCATTGGGGCTCTGCCCGAGGGCGGCGGGGACGGGTGACTCACCCGTGTCGTCCGCGCTCATGCTCGCGTACACGCTGTCGTGCCAGCCGTGGTAGGCCTTCGCGAACTTGACGATGCGGTGCCGGCCGGTCGCCGCTCGTGCGAATCTCAGCGCGACCTGCACGGCCTCGGTTCCGGTGTTCGTCCATACGAGGCGCTGTGCGCCCGGCACGGATGCGAGGACCGCCTCGGCGGCTTCGTACTCGAGCCGATGCCCCATTCCCACGACCTGCATCGAGGTCGCGACTCGCGCCACCGCGTCGACGACCTGCGGGTGACTGTGTCCGTGGACCAACGGCCCCCAGGCCATCACGTAGTCGAGGTAGCGGTCCCCGTCGAGGTCCCAGAGGTGAGCTCCGTGGCCGCGCTCGACGAAGAGCGGAACCGGCCGCATCGTGGCACGAAGGCCCGAGCTGACGCCACCGCCGACGCTGCGACGGGTTCGCTCGAATGCGATTCTGGAGGAGTCGATTCCCATACTTTTCCTTGATGGCTGCGGGCGGGCCTGCCGGAGAGGACTCGTCGCCTCTCCGGCAGGTCGCGAGGCGAGATGTGCCGACCGGCACCTCAGAGCTTCAGGTAGTCCCCGAGCTCGCTGTAGTCCACCTGCCACAGGCCGGGCGAGCCCGTGGGGTACTGGGAACGGAAGCCGAGCAAACGCTGGACGCGCGGCGAGAGTTGCTTCGCGATGTCCCGGTCGACGAGGAACGGGTACGCTTCCTCGCCGGTCAGGAAACCCGGGTTGAGGGCGAAGGCCAGACCACGGCGGAACTGGTCCGTCGTCAGGTTCGCGCCGCCGCCGTGCACGGTCTTCCCGCTGTAGAAGAAGACGTCTCCGGCCTTCATGGTCGCGGGAATGGTGTCTTCGGGAGTTCCGCGGTTTTGGAAGTCGTCCCAGAGGTGGCTGCCCGGGATGACCCGCGTGGCGCCGTTCTCCTCGGTGAAGTCGGTGAACGCGATCATGAAGTTCACGCACACCTCGGGACCCTGCGGGCCCATGCCGATGAACGGGTACCAGTTCTCCAGGTCCCGGTGCAGGAACTGAGCCCGGTTTCCGGGGCCGATCTCGATGAGCTGCGCGGTGGTCAGCCAGTAGGTACCGGACTCTTCGAGGAACACCGCGTCGCAGAGTTCGTGGATCAGGTCCTGCTCGAGGACCTCTTCGCGGAAGGTCTTGCTGTGCGTCACCAAGTTCGTCAGTCGCTTGGTGTTGGCCCCGTGGAACTCGGCGACGATCTCGTTCTCATGGGTCGAGCCGGGAGCCAGCGCTGCCATGGGCTGCTCGACCTCGGCGTTGAACCGCGCGATCTGGTCCGCCGACAGGAAGTTCTCGATGATCACGCCGCCGTCCTCGGCGACGATGTCGAGGATTTCGGCGAGGGGGGTCGTCGCCGTCACGGATCGTAGAGCGGCCTTGGCTTCGGTAGTCATAATTCTCCATTTCCCACGTTCGATCAAACGCCTTAGTCATTTGATCTGATCGAATGATCTGATTGTGGGGCGCGCCACATCGGGTGTCAAGAGGCGAGCGGAATAATCGGGAAGGAAAGGTGTTTGCGGTCACTTGCGCGAGGGTCACGCGTGCCCCCGCGCCTTCGCGATCTGTACGCTTGACTTAATCAATTAATCAGGGCGCCTACGTGCGCCGATGAGCGAATGAGGTGAATCCGTTGCCCCACGTGTCGACAGAGGATCGTTCGATCCAGTTCATCGATGCGGCGGTCCGAGTGATCGCCGAGCGCGGGGTCGCGAGCGCGACGACACGCCGGATCGCCGAAGCGGCCGACGCTCCCCTGGCCTCACTGCACTACTGCTTCCGGGACAAGGACGGCCTCTTTCTCGCCGTCTTCGAGCACCTCGCCGCCGAAATCACCAAGCAGTTCACCGCCATCCAGCCGGCCGAGCTCGAGGCGACCGCGCAAGAAGTCATCCGGCGTTCGGTGCGCTGGCTGATGGACCATCCGGACTACGCGTTGGCGGAGGTCGATCTGTACATGTGGATGACCCGTCACCGGCCGGCGCTGGCGAAGGAGGCGTACAACGTCTTCTTGCGGGCGGTCGCCGACGTGCTGCAGCGCGCGGCAGGGCCGTCCGCACGCGCGGAGGCCGTCGATAATCTCGCCTCGGTGCTGATGGGCGCCACCGACGGGCTTGTGTTGCAGTGGGCCTCGGATCGGGATCGGGCGCGCGCCGATGCCTACGCGGATGTGATCTGCGCGGGAATCCCGGCGATGTGCAGCGGGATTCGGGGGTAGGTCGCGCCGGATGGATCTCGCCGCGTTCGGCGGTGGAACACGCTCGGATCCGGCACGGCTGCTCATTGCCGTCGTCGAGTAGATCCATGGCTCGGCAACCCCGGGGCCCTCGGTCGGACGTGTGGTCGGGTGAGGTTGTCGGATCGGCTGGGTGACAACGTCTTCCAGCCCCGGCGCTCGTGGGTGCGAGCTCCGGGGCCTGGTTTCGACAGCGGTGGGCTTCGTAGTCGGTCGCCGAATACGTTCCGGCCGAAGGGGTTCAGGTCTCGCGGTTGCCGCCCGTACCCTCCGTTGCCGCGGAATGCTCCTCGGCCGCTCGTGCTCTCAGCAGGTACTTCTGCGTCTTGCCCGTCGACGTCTTGGGAAGTGGACCGAAGACAACCTTGCGGGGAGCCTTGTAGCGCGCCAGGGTCCGTTTGACGTGCTCCACGAGTTCCTCGGCCGTGGCACCGGCTCCGGGGGCGAGGTGCACGAACGCGACAGGGATCTCTCCCCAGCGGGGATCCGCGGTCCCGACGACTGCCGCCTCGAGCACCGCGGGGTGCTCGGCTAGGACGTGCTCGACCTCCACGCTGGCGATGTTCTCGCCCCCGCTGATGATGATGTCCTTGCTCCGATCGCGAAGCTCGACATACCCGTCGGGATGGCGTACCGCGAGGTCGCCGGTTCGGAACCAGCCGTCCGGAATCGCCTCCCGGGTGGCGGCCTCGTCGTCGAGGTAGCCGAGCATGACGTTGTTGCCGCGCAGCGCGATCTCACCGACCGTGCTGCCATCGGCGGGTACGTCGTGGCCGGCCTCGTCCACCACCCGGGGCGGCAGGGACACGACATTGCCGACGCCTTGTCGCGCCTTCAGCCGGATCACGGCCTCGTCGTCGAGACCCTCCCACTCCGGCACCGGCTCACAGATGAGCGCGGGGCCGAAACTCTCGGTCAGCCCGTAGAGATGCGTGACGTCGAATCCGAGGCGCGTCATCCGGCGCAGCACCGCCGGTGCGGGAGGCGCACCTCCGGTACCCACCGACACGGCGCGTGGCAGCGGCGAGGCGTCGTCGGCGTGCGCGATCATGTCGAGCACGGCCGGAGCGCCGTTGAGGCCCGTGACGCCCTCCTGCCGGATCAGTCGCCACATGTCGGCGGGCTCGACCTTGGGCAGGCAGACATGTGTGCCACCGGCCGCCGTGACGGCCCAGGTGAAACACCAGCCGTTGCAATGGAACATGGGCAATGTCCACAGGTGGACGGAGTGCGGGCCGAGCCCGAAGTGACTCGCCATGGCCAGCGACTGCAGGTACGCACCACGATGGTGATACATGACGCCCTTCGGCGCGCCCGTGGTGCCGGAGGTGTAATTGATTGCCAGCAGCGAATTTTCGTCGTTGATCTGCTCCTGGCAGGGTGCGGCGCCGGCGATCAGTTTCTCGTAGTCGGAGTCGGCACTGCCCGAACCGATGACCACCGGAGGCTTCTCCAGCGCGTCGCAGACCTCCCGGACCAGGCTCGCGTACCGGGCATCGCACACGATCACACCGCTACCCGAATGCTCCAGGATGTAGGTCAACTCCCGGGTCCCGAGCCGAGTGTTGAGGGCCACCAAGGGAACTCCTGCCCACGGCACGCCGTAGTGGGCTTCCAGAAGTTCGTGAGTATTGGGCGCCAGTACCGCCACCGGCCGCCCCGCGGCGATCTCTCTCAGTGCGCCCGCCAGCCGCCGGCACCGATCGCGGAATTCGGTGTAGGTCCAGCGCAGGTCGCCGTCGACGACCGCGATGCGGGATCCGTGTGCGGCCGCGGCCCGGTCGAGGAACGCCGTGGGCGTCAGCGCCGCCCAGGCGTGCGTCGCCGCGGTCGTATTCGCCTCAGGCATAACGGAGGACGTCGTCGTCGACCGACTCCAGCAGTCGCATGGTCTCGGCATAGTTCTGCGGATTGACCCAGGGCTCGTGGTCGCCTTGGGCCGGCATGCGCGGGGCGGCACGCTGCATATATCCGGAGGTCACACCCGCGGTATAGGGGAGTCGCGGCATGGCGTCGTCGCCCGGTGCGAGCGTCGGCGTGACTCGGCGGGCACCGACTTCGTCCATATGCGCGAGAACGCGACACAAGAAGTCGTCGACCGCTTCGATCCTGAGAGTCCACGACGAATTCACGAACCCGAAGGCGTAGGTCAGGTTCGGCACTCCGGACAACGCCAGGCCCTTGTAGGTCCAGCAGCGCCCGAAATCGACGATCTCACCGTCGACGTCGAATGTCGCCTCCCCGCCCATGACGAGGTTCAGACCCGTCGCCTTCACGATGATGTCGGCGTCGACATGCGTCCCGTCCCGCATCGCCACGCCGGTCGGGGTGAGCCGGTCGATGTGGCCGGTCACGACGTCCGCGGATCCGTCGCGGATCGCCTGGAACAGATCGGCGCCGGGCACCAGGCACACGCGCTGATCCCACGGCTCGTACGTGGGAGTGAAATGGGCTTTGCGAACCTCCACGCCGACGACATCGTCGATGGCGTCGAATATCGCCTTCTTGAATTCCTGCGGGTGCTGCCGCGCGTATTGGTAGGTCTCCTGCTGGGCGTGCAGATTACGCAAACGGATGCGGCTGAACGCGTCCTCGGGACCCATCTCCTCCCGCAACCGCTCGGCTTCGGGATCGACGGCCGGTGCGATGGCCACGTAGGTGGGCGACCGCTGGACCATGGTCACCTTCGCGGTCTCGCCCGCGAGGCTGGGAACGAGCGTGATGGCGGTGGCCCCCGACCCGATCACCGCGACCTTGCGGTCCCGGTAGTCGAGATCCTCCGGCCACTCCTGGGGGTGGACCACCCGGCCTTCGAACGAATCCTCGCCGGGGAGTTCGGGATTGAACCCGCCGCGGTAGCTGTAGTAGCCGGTGGCGAGGTGGAGGAACCGGCAGCGCAGCTGTGTGTCGCCGTCCGCGTCGCGCAGCCCGAGGGTCCAGGTGTCGTCCGCGCTGCTCCACGACGCGGAGACCAGACGCGTTCCGAACCGGATCTTCTCGGTGATGCCGAACTGATCGGCGGTCTCCCGCAGGTAGTTCTTGATCGCCCCGCCGGAAGCGATCGCCTCCCGTTCGGTCCAGGGCTTGAAGCCGTAGCCCAACGTGAACATGTCGCTGTCGGAGCGGATGCCCGGGTAGGTGAACAGATCCCAGGTGCCACCCAGGGATTCACGCATCTCCAGTACCGCGAAACTTTTGCCGGGACATTTCCGCTGCAGTTCGGCAGCGGCGGCGATTCCGGAAATACCAGCGCCGACGATGACGACGTCGATCTCAGCCGGGCCGTTCACTTTCCATCTCCTAAACGTTGAGGCAATGCCTGCTCGACAAGCCAGGGGAAGCAGGGGTCGAGGTCGACGATGGCTTCGGGATGCCACTGCAGGCCGAGAACCGGCCGGCCGGGCAACTCGATGGCCTCGACCACGCCGTCGGGGGCCCGCCCGGAGACCACCAGGCCCTCGCCGGGGCGATCGACCGCTTGGTGATGCCACGAGTTGACGGCGCTGCGCGGTCCGTAGAGCTTCGCGGCGAGGGTTCCCGCGTCGAAGTCGACCCGGTGTTCGCGGTCGGGGCGCCGGTCGGGGACGGCGGCGAGGGAATAGTGCTCGATCCCCTGGTCGGGCAGATCCGGAATCAGCGTGCCGCCGAGGGCGACGTTGAGGACCTGGTGGCCGCGGCAAATCCCCAGTATCGGTTTCCCTCGTGCGATGGCGTGACGCACCAGGGCGATCTCGTAGTCGTCGCGGCGCCGGTCGATCGTCAGTACTTCTCCGCCGGTCGAGTTGGGCGTGGGCGGCGGTCCTCCCCAGAGTTCGGGGTCGACGTCCTGGCCACCGGTCAGCACCAGTGCGTCGACACGCGACATGACCTCGGGGCCCGCGGATTCGTAGGGGAGGAGGACGGGAATGCCACCGGCCTCGGCGATCTTCATGCCGAACTCGGCCCAGAACATGTCGGCCCGGCACGCTGCCCAACGGCCGTCGACGCCCACGAGTGTGGTGGCGGAGATCCGCCGGCCGGTGATGGCGATGAGGGGTTTCACGAGTTGTCTCCGATGCGTACGACCACCCGGGTGCCCCCGGCGTTCTTCATGAGTTCGAATCCCTCGTTGATCTGCTCCAGGCTCACGACCGCCGAGATCATGTCGTCGAGGTTCAGCCGGCCTTGCTCGTAGTACCGGACGTAGCCGGGAATGTCGGCCGGGAATTGGTTGGAGCCCATCAACGCTCCCTGGAGTCGCTTCTCGAGCATGAACAGCTCCGAGGCGCGAATCGAGACCGGCTGATTGTCGGGCACCAGGCCGACGACGGTGGCGGTGCCGCCCGGTCCCAACATGGCGAAGGCCTGCTCCACCGTGGCGGCGAATCCGACCGCCTCGAACGAGTAGTCGACACCGCCCTCGGTCAGTTCGCGCACCGCCGCCACCGTGTCGACCTGCCCCGCCTGCACGGTCGCGGTCGCGCCGAACTTCACGGCATCGGTCAACCGCGCCGCGACGGCGTCGACGGCGATGATCTCGCGCGCGCCGGCGAGACGAGCGCCCTGGATCGCCGCGATACCCACGCCTCCGCAGCCGAGGACCGCGACCGTCGACCCGGGCTCCACCCGGGCGCTGCGGAACACCGAACTCAACCCGGTCACCACCGCGCAGCCGAGCACGGAGGCGGTGGCCAGCGGCATGGTATCCGGGATGCGCACTGCCGAATGTTCGTGCACCACCATGGCTTCCGCGAACGCGCCGAGCCGCGCGGTCGGGTGGACCGACCGGCCACGGGCGTTGACCAGAACCGGCCGTGACCGGCTTCCCAGCGAGCCGCGGCGGGGGCACAGGGTCATCCGGCCGGACAGGCAGAACTTGCATTCCCCGCAATAGATACTCAGGCACGTCACGACATGGTCGCCGGGGCGCAGGGTGCTGACCCGATCACCCACGCGCCGAACCACTCCCGACGCCTCGTGCCCGAGCAGGGTCGGGCAGGTGGCCGGCCAGACGCCTTCGATCTCGTGCAGGTCCGAACGGCACAGTCCCGCGTAATGCACGTCGAGGAGCACCTCGTCCGGGCCGGGGTCGTCGAGCACGAGCGTTTCCAGTTCCAGCGTGCCCGGCGCCGTATTGAGCACTGCGGCAGTGATATTCGTTGGCATCAGGTCTCTCGGATCTGGCCGCGGGCGCGGGCCGAGGCTCGTGGCTTCGGCCCGCACCGCCGACGGCCGACGGGGAGCGCCCTACAGGGCGATCCAGGTCGTCTTCAGCTGGGTGTACTTCTCCAGCCCGTAGGTGCCCTTGTCGGCACCGTTACCGGACAAATTCCGGCCTGCGAACGGAGTCGAGGGCACGCCTTCCTCATACGAGTTCACCCAGACGTTCCCGGCGTCGAGTCCGCGGGCCATCCGGTGGATTCGCGAGACGTCGCGCGTCCACACCGACGCGCCCAGGCCGAAATCGGTGTCATTGGCGAGCCGGAGCGCTTCGTCCTCGTCCCGGAACGGCTGGATGCACACGACCGGACCGAAGATCTCCGCGCGGGTGATCTGCATCGACGCGTCGGTGTCCACGAACACTGTCGGCGCGACCAGGGAGCGCTCCTCGTCGAGGGCTTGCTCACTGCCCGTCAACAGCGTCGCCCCTTCGCGCACACCGGATTTGACGAATTCGAGGACGGTGTCGCATTGGTTGCGGCTGCTCAGTGGGCCGAGCACCGTACCCGGGTCGAGCGGATCGCCGATCGTGAGCGTCGAGACCCGATCACACACGCCCGCGACCACCTCGTCGTACACCGACTGCTCCACGAACAGCCGCGACCCGGCGGTGCACATCTGCCCGGTGTTGAAGGTGAACGCCCATGTCGCGGTGCGAACGGCCTGCTCGAGATCGGGTGCGTCGGCGAAGATGATGTTCGGCGACTTTCCGCCCAGCTCGAGGGACACCGGCTTGCCGTTGGATACCGCGGAGTCGCCGAGCAGCCGCAGGCCGACCTCGGTCGAGCCGGTGAACGTCACACACGCCACGGAGTGGTGCCGGCTCAGTGCCGTGCCGACGGTCGCGCCGCGTCCGGTGACGACCTGAAGCACCCCGTCGGGAAGCCCGGCGAGACTGCTCAACTCGGCCAGCCGCAGTGAGGAGGCCGAGGTCTGCAACGCCGGCTTGAGGACGACGCTGTTTCCGGCCGTCAGCGCCGGCGCCAGCTTGAGCATGGCGAGGCTGATCGGGAAGTTCCACGGCGTGATGGCTGCCACGACACCCAGCGGCTCGCGCGTCACCAGCGCCACGGCGTCCTGGAGGCCACGCGGGGAGTCATCCATCAGCTTGTCCGCCAGCTCGCCGTACCAGCGGAGATTGCGTACCGCGGAGGTGACTTCGAAGTCGCGGGCCTGGTGGACCGGCTTGCCCATCTCCCGGGAGATCAGCACGGCGAGCCGATCGGCATCCCGCTCGATCAGGTCGGCCCAGGCGATCAGGACGCGCCCTCGTTCCGTCGGCGCCATCCGGGACCACACACCGCTGTCGAACACGGCACGGGCGTTCTTGACGATGCGATCGACATCGGCGGGGGCGGCCGACGGCACGGTGGTGAACTGTTCACCCGTCCACGGATCGCGCAGCGGGAGGGTCTCGGAGTCGGCCGCATCGGCCCACACACCGGATTCCCACATCCCGAACGATGTCGGAACGGTGGCGGCCAGCGTCCGCAGCTGTTCGGTGCCGGACGTCGTCATGGTGTGCACTCCCTTCTGTGAATGGCGGATGACGCCTCGGACGTCACGCGAGTTCGAAGTAACGCAGGAACTCCCAGACCGACAGCTGGGCGTTGTCGCGCTCGGCCTCGGTGTGGAAGGACAGCCATTCCCAGCGGCGATGACCGACCCAGTAGTCGACGAATTCGTCACCGAGGTACCGGCGCAGCTGATCGTCGGCATCCAGCGCGGCGACCGCGTCGTAGAGGTTCTTCGGGACCGCGGGCACGCTACCGGGCACCAGCGCCCAGGCCATCTGCTCGAACGGCGCGGGCGGCGTCGACTTCTCGTCGAGTCCCAGCAAGCCGCCGGCCAGGAACGCGGCCAGCGTGCAGTACATGTTGGAGTCGGCGGACGGCAGGCGATACTCGAGACGTGTCGCGGAGTTGTCGGCCGGCACCGCGCGAACGGCACACGACTTGTTCGCGACGCCCCACGTCTGAGTGGTCGGGGGCCCTTCGAGCTCCATCAGCCGCCGGTAGGAGGTGATGGTCGGCAGGGCGAAGCTGGTCGACGCCTCGAGCGTCGCCATCACACCACCGAGGAAGTGCAGCATGCGCTCGCTGGGCTCGCCGGGCTTGTTCGCGTCGAAGAAGATGTTGCCGTTCTCGTCGCTGACCGAGACGTTGAGGTGGGCGCCTTGGCCGTACGCCGCGGACCACTTCGACATGAAGGTGATCGACCGGCCCAGGGAGTAGGCGACCTCGCGCATGATCTGGCGGGCCCGCGCCCACCGGTCCGCGGCGGTCACCGGATCGGCGGGGGCGATGTTGAATTCGATCTGACCGCTGGCGGCCTCGTCGGAATACGCCTCCCAGGGAATTCCGATCTCGTCGAACCGGGCGACGACGGCCTCCACGTACTCCACGTAATCGGGAGACTTCGCGTGCACGAGCGCCGCACCGGCGTTGCCGCCGAGCGGTGTGAGGTTCTGGTACTGCTGGGCGCGCGCCTGATCGATGGACTCCTGGAAGACGGTCGCTTCGATCTCGACGGAGGCCAGGATGCTCAGACCGCGCTCCGCGTACGCGGCCGTGATGCGCTTGAGCGCCTGGCGGGGGTCTGCCCCGATGGGCTCACCCTGCAGGGTCCAGAGGTCGCCGATCACCGAAGCCACGCCCGGCTTCCATTCGACCAGCGTGCTCTCGTCGGGCCGGAGCTCGATGTCGGTCATCGTGCCGTTGCGCCGCCACTCCGGGAAGCCGAAACCGAGCGCGGAATTATTGTTCAGATCCAGACCCAGGGCCAAGTCGGGCAGCGCGATGCCCTTCTCCCGGCACGAGCGGTACTTCGCCGGCGAGAGCGTCTTGCCGATCAGGACGCCGTCCTGGTTGGTCGCCTCGACGCGCACGCGCGACACCGAGGTCAATTCTTCGAAACGGTCAGAGCTCACCGCACACCACCTTCAGGTTGGCGCCGATCAGCGCCGAGAGATCGGACAGCGAACCCTGCAGCGCGAGTTCACCACCCTCGAGTTCTTCCATGACCAGCGAACGGCCACCGAACATGCGTGACAGGGCGGCCGACGAACCGACGAACGTGTAGCCGGTCGCGGCGTCGCCGAACGACGCGAATTCGTTCGCGTCGAAGCAGTAGAGGTTGAGGCCGGCCGGCATGCCCCGGGCCGCGCCCACACGTTCCCAGAACGTCTCCGCCGCCGATCGCCAGTCGACGTCGGGCCCGGACAGCAACACCTGGACCTCTTTCGCGAAGCCACCCAGCGCCTCGTCCTCGACCTCGGCCGGCGCCGGATCGGGCCAGCGCACATCCCAGGTGAGGTCCGGCTCCGCACCGCTGTCGGCGGCGACGGTGATCTCCGAGCCGGTGAAGGTGACGAAGGCCTTCTGGGCATCGGTGGTCGAAGACAGGCGGACCGTCCGGACGTTGTCGATCGCGGTGAATGTCGCACCCCGGGCGAACGCGTCGCGAAGACGACGCGCCACCGACAGAACCATCGGGGTGGGGCGGTCTATCACCGCCACGGTGCCTGTCACCGCGTGACTCGTTGATTCGGACATGTCTGCCTCTCTGCAGCTGTGGTCATGTGACTTAATCATGTGATCTAATCGGGTGCTCTGTCAATACCCGAGACCTGCTTCGTTCCTGCGCGAGGTGATAGGTGACCTGGAAGGGAGGCTCGGATGGGCCTGTCCGAAACCGCCATGCTCGACTTGCTCGACGAGGACGCGCGCGCCTTCGCGCAAGCGCTGCTCAGTCAGGCGCCGCCGCCTCCGTACGCCCGGTACGGGGTGGAAGGCGTGCGGTCGATCTTCGATACGGTCGACGGCGCTCGACAGCCGATACGCCCGGTGCACAGCGTCGAGGAGCGGGCCGTCGACGGTCCTGGCGGTCCGCTCCGAGTGCGTTGTTACCGCCCTTCGTCCGCACACGGACTGCCCGCCGTGATCTACATCCACGGCGGCGGTTTCGTCGTCGGGACATTGAACGGCGTCGACGACGTCTGTAGGTCGCTGTGTGCCGAGGCGGAGTGCGTCGTCATCTCCGTCGAGTACCGGCGCGCCCCCGAACACGTCTTCCCCGCGGCCGCGGACGATTGCCTGTGGACCTACGACTGGGTCGAACGCGAGGCGGTGTCACTCGGCGTCGATTCGTCGCGGATCGCGCTGGCCGGTGACAGTGCCGGTGGAAACCTCGCGCTGTCGGTCTGCACCGCCTTGGCCGAAGCGCGCCGCGCCGCGCCGAAGGCGCTCGTCCTGGCCTATCCCGCGACGTCGAACACTCACGCGGGCCCGTCCTGGGACGCCTTCGAGCACGCGCCGGTGCTCTGCAAGACCGACGCGCTGTGGTTCTGGTCGAACTACGCCGCGGACAGCGAAGCGGATCCGCGCGCTGTGCCCATCCTGTCCGATACCCTCCACGCGCTGCCGCCGACGTTGCTGGTGGCGGCCGAGGTGGACGTACTGAGGTCGGACTACGAGCATTTCGCCGCAACGGCGGCCCGCGCCGGTGCCGAGGTGGAAATCCGCCAGTACGACGGTGTCCCGCACGGCTTCTTCACCGAGGTGGCTGTCATCGACAAGGCCAGGCACGCTGTCGCCGACGCGGCGCACCATTTCCGGACCCACTTCGCCCACTGAGCCGCATCGCCCGCGGCGAGCGGGCGAGACCGGCTCCTGCACGCACGGCGGGCGCACCGATCCCGGCCGGCAACATCCGGCCGTTCGAGATCGGGCGCTCGTCTCGCGGCTTCTCGCTGTGTAGCCGCAGGCCACGGCGGTCGAGGCGTCGCTCAGGCGAAATCGACTCGTGGCGAGGTAGGTCCGGTCATCTTGGTGACCTCGGTGGGGCCGGACCAACCGCAGGGAAGCCCGCACGTCCCGCGTGTGGTTACGGTTGCCGTGCCGTCCGCATAGTAGGTGACATTCATGAATGCGTTTGCGGCATAACCACATTCGGGGCACGAGCCGAAGTGATCGAGCACTTCCCGCGTTTGTTGCCGTACGACGAGCTTCGACAGTGTGGATGCTGCACCGGCCGCCCGGCTGAGGTCTTCCATATCGATATCCCTCGTTGTTCGTGTTCTCGATGACCGTTGCGCACATCGCGCGAACTCGGGCCGAAAGCTCAACTCGCAGGATCGTGGAACAACCGCTCGCACGGAAGACGTGGCAGAAGGCTCGTATCGGACGGTGTTTCGGTGACCAGCTCGATCGCCTCCCGGCGCCGACGTCCCCATTCGGTGAAGAACGTGAGGGCTGCCGTACGGGTGGTGCGAAAGTCGAAAGCCATGCCGCCCAGCCAAATCCGAAGCTGCACATCCTTGTCCAGTGGCTGCGGATCTGCGAAGTGCATCGAAGCTTCCCTTGCCCATCGTCCTGTCGCGGATGACGCCCTTGGTCGGTCTCGCCCACGAGTGGCGACAATTCATACGACTAAGTCATTTGATCAGAGCGTATCCAAGGCGATGCGGCAGGTCAACACTCCGAGCCGTCGGGAGTTCTATCGCGGAAGGAGATGTTTCCAGGGCTGATCAAATGATAAAGTCATCTGAACAAGTCTTCTGATCGCAGAAGGTCAGGCAGAACCCCGCTGACGCCGAGATCGACTCGACCGCCGATGCGCTCGAGCAGCGGTCCGCCGGTCGTGCCCTCCGAACCAGCCCCCTACCGAAAGGCGGTGCGATGCGCACTCCGAACACTGTCGACCCGGCGTCCGGCTACGCCGCCGGGCCTCGGGGAGCGACGCGGGATGTGCCACCGAAGCTCGAGGTGGTGGTCGTCGGTCTCGGCGCCACCGGTCTCGCCATCGTCGAGTCCCTCGTTCCTCGTGCGGATTGCGCGCTGGTGGGGGCGCTGGACATCCGGCCGGCGCTGCTGGGGACCGAGCTGGCGTCGCTGGTCGCGCGCGCACCCGCCGTGCCGGTCGTCTCGTCGGCCGAGGCGCTGCCGTGCGCCGACGTGGCCGTCGTCGCCACGTCGTCGTGGCTGGAGGGAATCGAGCCCACGATCACGGCGCTCCTCGAGCGGGGGATGAACGTGGTGTCGATCTGCGAGGAGCTTCGCGAGCCGAGCCTGAGCCACCCCGAGATCGTGGCTCGGCTCGACCGGGTCGCGCGGGCACACGGCGTCTCCGTACTGGGCACCGGCTGCAACCCCGGCATGCTCATGGACACGCTGCCGCTGGTGCTCAGCGGGCTGACCACCGAGGTCCGGCGCGTGGCGGTGCGACGCACAGCGGATATGAGTCGCTACGGCGCCATTCTGCAGAAGTTCGGCCTCGGACTCACCCCGGACGAGTTCGACGCGCGCCGGCGGTCGGGCCGGGTGATGGGGCATGTCGGATTCGACCAGAGCATCGCCGCGCTGGCACGGGGCCTCGAGTGGACCCTCGACAGCATCGAGGTGGACCCCGTGGAGCGTCACCTCGTCGCCGGCGCCGACAGAGCGGGCGAGCACGTCGCCGTCCCGGCCGGCACGGTCGCCGGCGTCGTCCATCGGGCGCGGGGAATCCGGGCCGGCGCGCCGGTCATCGAATTCGCCACGCACTTCGGCATTTTCGAGCCGGACGACCCGGTGGCACACGGTGACTCCCTCACCATCGTCGGACGCGAGCAGGCGATCGAGGTGAGCGCACCGGGCGGCTACGAGAGTTTCCTGTCGACAGTGGCCATGGCCTGCAACGCGGTGTCCGCGGTCGCCGCGGCCGAACCCGGCTTCCGCACCATCCTCGATCTCCCGGTCTCCGCCCTCGCCAGCAAGGGCGCCCGCGCCACTTCGATCCCCGTGACCTCGTAACAGCCGCGGCCGCCTCCGAGCGAGGGCGAGGCACGAGGGGTGCCGGGCGTCAGAGCCGGCCGGAACTCAGGGATTCGGTGAGCGGTTCCAGGAGTTTGGCTGTGCGCGTGGCGAGTTCGGCGGCCGAGACGTCGAATCTTCCCTGGCAGTAGGCGAAGGCGAGGTCGAGGCCGCCGCCGACCATGATCCGGACCGCCAGTTCCGCGTCGAGAGGGTCGATATCGATGTCGCGGAACAGGAGTGCCCGGTTGGCCAGATACAGGTCGATGACCTTGCGGGCGATGTGGGCTCGCGCCCGGGCCGCTTCACCCTCGTCCGCGTCGCGGCCCAGGACGTGCTGCATGCCGGGATAGGTCGCGGCCAGCTCCGGTGCGACGGTCACCGACGCGTGAATCCGATCGGTGAGGTCGCCTGCGGATGCGATCCTCGCCGTCACCGCGTCGATGTATTCGTCGGCGAAATCGTCGTACACGCCGCCGAGCAGTGCGTCCCGGTCGGTGAAGCTCTCGTAGAAATACCGTTCGGACAGCTTGGCTCGGCGGCAGACGGCGGTCACCGTCACCTGCGCGGTATCGCCGGACTCGAGTAACTCGCGGGCTGCCCGGACGAGCCGCACCCGGCGATCGGCGCGACGCTCGTCGGCGCTCATCCCGCCATAGGTCCGTCCCGCAGCCACGGTGCGATGGTAATCGAGCCACTACCTCTCATCTGACAGAGCTCTTGCCAGATGCCATGCTTCGGTGCACGATGGCGCCACGGACGCGAACAAGGGAGTGGTTGCCGTGACTGAGGCGCACGCCGAGCGGGATGTCGTCGATCATGAGGCGTCGATGGTGATCGAGCCCCGATTCGTGGCCCTGGCCGAGAAATTCTTCCGGGTCTGTCGGTCTCGCGGTCTCGGGGGAGGGGCGCTGGCGGTGTTTCAGCACGGACGGCCGGTGCTCGATGTCTGGGCCGGAGACGCCGGCCCCGGTCGTCCCTGGCGCCGGGACACGATGGCGATGTCGTATTCGACGGGCAAGGGTGTGGCCGCGACGGTCATCCATCGGCTCGCCGATCGGGGACTGCTCGGCTACGACCGTCCGGTGGCCGACTACTGGCCTGAATTCGCCGCTGCCGGAAAGGATTCCATCACCGTCCGAGAACTGCTGAACCACCGGGCCGGGTTGCATCGGGTGCGCGGACTGGTCGCCCGCGACGGGTTCCTCGACCACGACACCATGGCCGCCGCGCTCGCGAACGCCCGGCCGGACGCCCGCCGGCTGCGGTCACCGGGCTACCACACCGTGACGTTCGGGCCACTGGTCGTCGAACTCGCCCAGCGAGTCACCGGCATGTCCTTTCCCGACCTCGTACGAGCCGAACTCGCAGTGCCCCTGGGTGCCGAGGACTTCTGGTTTCAGGTTCCGCCCGAGCAACGGCACCGCATCGCGCCGTTGTTTCCCACTATCCGGATCGGCGGATTCGACTTCGAGACCTTCGCGTCGCGAGCCCGCAGATCCAAGCATCTGAACGGACTGGTGGACAGCATTCCGGAAGGGCTGTTGCGGCGGCAGAACGACGCGGCGGTGCACGACGTCGTGCAGCCGGGGTGGAACGGCGTGTTCACCGCCCGCGGGCTCGCGAAAATGTATGCCGCCCTTGCGAACAACGGAACCATCGACGACACCCGGTTCCTCACGAGGGAGACCGTGGCCCACATCGCGCGGATGCCTCCCGCCGGCGGCCGCGACTACATCCTGAATATGTCACCGCACCACTGGCTGGGCTACCACCGTCCGATGAACGGCGCCGCCACTCCCGGCCTCGGGCACTACGGCACCGGCGGCTCGGGCGGCTTCGCGTTCCCCGACATCGGCCTGTCGATCGCGTTCGTCACCAACTACCTCGGGAGCCGCATGTTCGCCGCCGGTGACCTCCGGCTGCCGGCCTTCACCTCCATGGCATACCGGCTCGCCCGCCGACGCTGACGGCTGACAACCGATTGTCCTGGGTTACCGCGGCCGGGATTCGCGAGGCTGATCCTCGGCTCTCCGCACGCCACCGTGATGGCCACCCTCGACGCCTTCGTCGGTGGCGTCGGTTTCGGGGGCCTGCGATGCCGGTTTCTCCTCCGCGGGCGCGGCAGTTGCCCCGCCGGGAGTCTCGTCAGGGGCCGGGGATTTGAACTCCGCGTCGGTCACCGGGTGTGTCGCGCCCCCTGTCTCGGCGCTGCTGTCCTGCACGGTGGCGCCGGCCATCTCGCCTGCGCTTGTTCGGCGGCCTTCGTAGGGCGGGACTGCCGGTTCGGTGTCCGCGGGAGGGACCGTCCCCGTAGTGGCAATGTCGTCTTCGGACGGGTTGTGGTCCCGAGCCGACGTGATTTCTTCCTGGTCGAATGTGCCGGCCGGGCGATCGGTCGAGCCGCCCCCCGGTGTCTCCGACCCGGTGTCTCGCGAGCCCTTGGCTCCTCGTTGCGATTGAGGCTCTTCGGACAGATGTTCGCTGGACATAGCTCCATCGTCTCCTCGAATAGAGCGCTGGATTATATACTCTGCATCCCCAGCGTTGTACTCGATTCAACGGCAGTCAAGACGGCCTCTGACGCCCGTCCACAGCGTTTGTCGAGATGAGAGCAGCAGCAGGCGCTCGCGGCGTTCCCCCACGCCGCAGCCGGATCCAGGGCGCTACCGTGGGAGGGTATGGACAGTCGGGAAATCGCGGTCACGGTAGGTGCGGAGGACTGGAGCGCCCTCTGCCATGCTGCCGAGGCCGCCGGCATGAGTATCGAGGCCTACGTGTCGTGGGGCGTCCGGATTCTGGCCATGCAGGCCCGCCCCGGCGGAACCGGGCGCCGCGAACCTTCGGCCGGCCCGCCACCGCAGCGGCGAGAAGACGCGGGCGTCGAGGAATCGGAAGCCGCGGCGTGGGCCGAGACCTTCACCCAGCGGCTGTCACACCGCGCCGCCCGTCTCCACGAAACCGAGATCTGAACCGTCAGGGGCGACCACCCACCACCCCATATCCGAGGACGCATGCGGCGCCCACGCTCATGGTCAGGATGCTGGTGTGCGCGACCCGACGGACTCGATCACGAGCTCGCTGTCAGCGGGCAGCCGGATCACAGCCGCCTGCTCGGTCGGAGGGTCGGCGATCCGCTCCACCAGATCCCGCATCCGCCGCGCCGCGAGCGTCTCGGATCGGTAGCGTCCGAATTGATGCGACGCCGGACTCAAATCGACATCGCCGTAACGGTTTCCCGCGAGGTAGATCATCTGAGCCTTGATGGTGAACTCGTCCGGCAGGCGGGACTCCGCCTTCACGATCTTCTCGACTCGGCACTCGGCGATGAGATTGGCACGAACGAGCCGCCCTTCGTCGGTCTCCAACCGCAGCGTTCCCATTCGCCCATTCTGACCGAGCCCACCGACACAAACCGGATCGAGTTCGGCGTCGAATCGACGAGAGTGCCTATGTCCCAAGGTATTCGATAGTGATGTGCGCATGGCGAAGGCCATGTGACAGAAGATCCAGTTGCCCATCGACACTCGCCTCGTTCGGCTGCAGTTATGCGATCGGCGCGACCACGTCGACAGACGATCCACCCCAGCGTCCGACAATAGGGTTCGACACCCGGTGAGGCCGGTGCGAGGTTGCCAGGTATCCAGGTTTGTTCGAAGAACGGCTGGCCGAGTCCCTGGATGCGGACGATGACGAAGAAGCTTCGCTGGGCCGGCAAACCGGCGACCGGCCTTCCCGGACCTGTGACGACCACGGCATGCTCGTAGCCTCAGCCGACGCCGCGCGCCCGATCCCTATGCGCGACGGGTTCATTCGCATCCCCTACCGGCAGCGCCACCGGACGGATCTGTTCATCGACCGCGTCCTCCTGCTCGGCCGATGCATCCGGCTGCCCACCGTGGCACCCACCGCGACGGAAACACTGTTCGCTCCCAGACCGGCACTGCTGGACCGCTGACGCCGGTGACCACCCACACGTCACCAGCGACGTCGGCCGAGGCTGTCGCGCGAGTCCCGCTGTCACAGACGGGATCAGCCCTGCCGATATCGCCGACACCACCACACCGAATTTCGACGTCGTCTACGCCGTGGGCTATCACACCCGCCGGATGTGTCACCGGTGACCGGAAACGGTGCGCGAGGGGAGATTTCGTCGCCCCGCTGCGCTACGGCTGGATCGGTCGCGTGCATGAGCGCATCTATCGATGCTGCTGCCAACGGGTTTGGACAGTAGCAGATCTTCGGCGTTTGGGTGCGATTCGGCCTAGGCTGCTACCGGCTCGTGCAACACTGCCAGGTGCGACCGATCGCGCACGTCGCCGCCGAGATGGGCCGGACAGGGCAGTGTGCGAGCAAGTGGTTCAGCAGATTTCGCCGGTTCGGTTAGCTGGTGTTGCATGCATTGTGATGAGGAAGGCTGAGCCTAGTGAGCAGATCTCCCGTTCCACTCGATGAGCAGCAGCCGATAGACAAGAACCTGGGTGGCCACGTGCTGCGCCATCTCTACGGGGGCGAGACCCACGCGGAACTGTCGATCACTGTGCGAGACAGAATGATCCAGTACGCCCTCGTCTCTTAGCTTCAGTCAGCGAACATCCCCGACGACGATCTCGTTCAGGCGATCTGCGATCTGGTCGACTTGCACGAACGCTTCGGGTCCGGCCTGTGCGGAGCGAATTATCGATTCGTCAAGAACTCGGACGGGAGGTGGAACATGGTGGGGCGTTTCTCCTACGAGTCGGACACGTCATCCGTCTGAAGTGTGGAATGCACTGACATGCCGCATAGCGCGCTGGTCGAACCGGCCATCGCACGGCGCTGGGCGAAACGACTGAGCCCACACCCGGATACCGGATGGGAGGTCGGTGTGCGCCTGTTCCTGGCGACTCAGTCGGCTCGGTATCGCAATTCCAGTCCGCGCTGCAACGCTGCGTACTCGTCAGAGGAAAGTCGGGCCTTCGCAGCCAGCTCTGCATCGGCTGCCGATCCGAATCGTGAACTCGCCCAGCCGGTATGGTCATCGACCAGAACGAGTGTGTTCCAACCACCTCCCATGCAGCGGGGTCCATCGACCAGCTCGTCGGCCAGTGCGCGCCAGATGAGCTCGTCCTCGTCGGCGAGCAGTTCGGCCGCATCCGCGACGACAAGGCAGCTCCGGTACGCGGAAGGGCGTTGGCTCACTGCTTCGAAGAACTCCCACAGGGTTCGCGCGGCACCGTAGGGAAGCTGCATTGCGGCGGCGAAGTGCTCGAGCGCACGCTCCAGCGTCGAGCAGGCAGACCCGAGCGCCAACCGAACGTCGGCGCCGTCATCGGCGTCGTACCCGTAGTCGTAGATCGGTTGGAGACGAGCAACCAGGTCCGCCACCCGATCGCGATCACCGACTTCCACCGCGACCACCTGGCCAGGACTGGCGGCGATAGACTCGGCGATCTTTTCGATCTGTTCCACCTGCCCGATTGTGGCACTCGGTCCGGCTTGGAGCCTCGCGGATTCACTCTATGCCGCATACCGCGCTGACCGATGCGGCCAGCGCGGGGCGCCGGCCGCCGGAACCTGGTGCGGTGCAGAACGTCCGCTCCTGCCGAGTTTCGGACAGGTTAATAGACCTTGTGCAGGCGTGATTGTCAGGCGGGCGACCAGCCTCGTTGATGGAGGCGATCGATTGCGGCATCGAGTAGGGCGCGGCCGGGCGATGCTTCCTCCCACCACAGCGACCAATGGACGGTGATTCGAAGCTCGATGGCAGTGCTGAAGGAGTCCGAGTCACGGAAGCCGGAGTGTTCGTCTTGCCACACGTGGATCGAAAATGGCGCCATGAAACCGAGGCTGTATTTTCCCGCCCAGGCGCCCGTGGTTCGGCGTTCCAGGGGAAGTGGCAGATTCGAGGCTCCGTTGTCCAGGTCGTCGACGACGAGAAAGTCCTGTGCCGCGGGCACCGAGGTGTCTGGCATGCGGGCCATGGTGTCGAAGACATACATCTCCCCTCATGAGGGCCACTGGTTGCACGACAGGTCGCATGGCGCATTGAACAGTGCATCGACCGCTGCCAGCATTGCTGACTCGTCGATCGCTTCAACATCGATAATCTGCGCATGGGTGTATGGGGGATACGGTTCTGTGCCTGGCGGCTTCAGATACCAATGTTCTTCTGCCAGCGGTTGTTGCGCGATCAGAGAGAATCCCTCCGAGTGGAATCGGACGCACTTGGTGAGCCCGAACTTCTGGGTTCGATCAAGTCGCGGGTGAGTTCGACGATCGCCGCCACCGCGTGCCCGGCCCCTTCTCGCTCCAACTCGGTTGCTGTTGTACCGCACCGCAAATCCCACTCGAGCTCCAGTCTCAGCTTGTAGCCATGACCGGAGGGGTAGATGACATGTCCGGAATGTTGGTCGTACACACTGCGTGATGGTGCACGACTCGTCCAATTCGCAGCAACCGGCGGCTTCGAGAGTGCCGCGGTTGGTGATGCACACTATTGCCGCATAGTGCGCGGTTCGAAACGGCCACTGCGGATAGCCAGACACAGCTGAGCCCCGCCCAACACACGGGGCGGGGCTCAATAAGTCTGCACGCAGGCGGTTTGGCCGAAGGTCACCTATTTTCGACGGTGAGGCTACTCCGCTTCGGAACTCGACCTGATCCCGATCCTGCTGCAAGCCGCAGGCGGGCCACGCGAATCGGTCATGATGTTCGGTACCGATGAGATGAGGAGCGAGATGATTTCCTTCAATGGCGATATCAAGATCGCGGACAACCGAGTTGTCCGAGACGCGTTTGCAGATTGGCTAGGAACTAATAACACAAGCGTTAAGGAGCGGATGTCCGGTTTTGAATTAACCTACGAAGACGAAGGTACTTATGTCTTCTGCTATGAGGCGACGGTGCCGGCTGGAGTGAACCCGTTCTATCTGTTCGAGGGTTCCCTCGAATGTGTCGAGTCGGATTCGATAGAGAAATTGAAGGCGCTGATTCGAGTCTGCGTCGGAAAAGATCTCGAGTGCATCATCGACTATACGCCGGTCGATGATGAGGGTGATCCGGTAGGAGAGGAAGTGACTATCAGCAGAATGGATATCTCTACATAATGCCGCGGACAGCGTTGACCGAACCGGCCAGCGCGGCGCGGCGGAAGGTCAACTGGCCGAGCAGGTTCGAGGTCCGCCGACCCTGCCATCGAGTGTCCAAGTAGTCGAGTTCACTGCGACATTCTGCGACGCTGCCACCATCGTGCGCTCGTACGATGCGAAACTT
>NZ_BAFW01000050.1 GCF_000308535.1 Nocardia cerradoensis NBRC 101014
TGGTACTGGAAGATTAACCGGCAGAGGGCCGTACGGTCCGCCGGGAGTGCGCGCTCATGCCGAATGTCTCACGAATGAGCCGAGTCCCTGATTACCAGCCGCCGCCGGCCAGCCACTCTGTCTGGAACTGTGACGCAGTGATCTCGGCTGCACTGACATTCGGATTCGCCGACAGCGTTGCGAGATCGACGAGGTCATCATCGAGCCACGTGCGATCGGTCTGAACGAACCCACCGACACATTCTGTGCGGCCGTCTCGGAACTTCTGGACCTTCCGACACTCGAAACCTTCGTCGTCTACCTCACTGAAGATCTCATACCCTTTGTCACCCGCAGCGCCCGGGTTGGTGACCTTGAAGTACCGCATGCCGGGTTCATCCGGAGTGAAATCTTCTGCCGCGCTACTCCACCCGGAAGCGAACGGGCCCCGGTCGAGGGGGCGATAGCGTTCCGCGTTTTCCGGTAGCAGGTCTTGTATCCACTTCGGACGTGCCTCGCGGGGGTACGTGTGTGGTTTCGGGTCCGCGGCAGTGTAGAGATATCGGCTCGAATCCACCGGTTCGTACCCGAAGTGCGTGGTGACCTCGCCCCCGGCCTGGATGACCAGGCGCAGAGTAGACCAAGCCCCGCGATCGGATACCGATGCGTCATGCCAGAGGTCCCGAAGCGCGTGCGGGACACCGACCGGCAGGTCCAGCCAGCTCAGAAACGGACCGTCGGTGGTGGTGATGCCGATCTCGACCTCGAGTGCCCGGCCATCCTGCACGGTCCAGGTCAGCTCGATCTGCGTCCAGTTCAGACGCTCGCGATTCGCGTCGAGGACGTAGACCACCGCATCAGCGATCCTCTGGATGCGCTCCTGTTGATAGTTCGCAACAGCACTCCGGTGATTGGCTTCGCTGATTTCTGGCTGCCGGGTTCGCGACAGCGCCGCGGGTTCGACATCCGAATCCTCCTGTGGCCGAACATACCCGAAGTGCGTTGTGACCTCGCCTTCGGACGGGATGGTCAGGTGCAGCGTGAACCAGGTCCCTCCTTCGTGGGCGTGCGTGAGATCGCGCAGCTGTATCAGCTCGGGCGGGAAGCCGATCCGCTGATCCAGCCATCCGGGGAACGGGCCATCGGCGGTCTCGACACCGATCTCCAGGTCGCCATCGTCGCCTATCAAGGTCCAAGTCAGGTCTATCAGAGTCCACTCCAGCGGAACAGTGTTAACGACCATCTTGCTGCGGACGTTCTCAACGATCTGGTGCACCAACTCCTGTTGCCTGACAGAGACATTCGACGACGACGGATCAGTTGACATGCTTGCCTTTCTCGCGACCCGATCTCACCACGAGCGTCCTGAAAACGCACTAATCTGCCGCGTGGCGCGCTAATCGGTTGGGTCACGGAGCGTCATGAACCTGCTTGACCCGATGCCGTTCATGATCGGGTCATGGCCAACGAAGCACCATACGACCAAGCTTTCCTGTGACTCCCAGCGGAAGATGGCGGTGTTGTCGCATCCTCGGATGGCGCCAACGAGGCTGGTGTGGTCTGCGCCTGACGCCGACGCTCTTTCGAACATCCGCCCATGCCGAATGCAGGGCATGCACCGGGTCTATCTCGGTTCGTCCACTGTGCATCCGACGATCGTGCGGCGGTGTGGAGCCCCGCTCCGACCACCTGCGAACCAGCAAGGTAGTAGTGTCAGCCGGTTGCGCTGTCTGTCGGGCGTGTTCGGAGGCGGGTGGGATGGTTGATGTGAACACGGATATCGTGAGCGCTGCTGAGCAGGCGGTGGCCCTGCGTAAGGCTCGTGATGGGCAAGTACTCGACTACTCGGAAGCCAGCCTCGCGATCGTGGAGGATCTGCTTGCCGAATTTTCTTCGTATGCAGCGGATATGACCGACACGGAGGTGCAGACCCTCGTCGAGTGCTTCGGGTGTTGGATCGGCGTCGGTTCGCAACGATGCGGGTCTGACCGGCACAGGCTCGGCCGTTCCGATGACGGCCTCGATTCAGGCCACCCCCGCCGCCACGCTTGGGTTGCTCGGTACCGCACAACCGGATTCGCCGACAGGCGCGGCCGGTGAGCTGGGTTCCCTCGCCGCGGCGCTGGGCTCCGGAATCACCGGTGCAGCGACCGCCGCGGGTAGCCGCCTGGGGGAGATGTTCGGTGCCGCAATCCAACCCGCGCTTGGGCCATCTGGCGAACTCGCACCCGTGATCGGCGAAACAACTGGGCCGGTTGATCGGCTCACAGTTCGGCGCTCAGCTGAGTACCTCGCTGACCGTGCAGGAATCTGTGCGCGAGGGGGGACTTGAACCCCCACGTCCGAGGACACTGGAACCTAAATCCAGCGCGTCTGCCAATTCCGCCACTCGCGCGTGATGGTACGACCGTCCAAACTCTACCGGCCCGGCGGCGGATCGCGAAGCTGCGCGGGGGTGTCATGTACCCACGGGTAACACGAACTGGGATTATAACGATTTGGCAACTCCCAATATGAGGAACCCTCAACTTTCCGACTTCCAAGTAACCCTGCCACCTGGGGGTTCAAACATGAGGGAGGGTCATGTTTGGAGGCGTTCTTGTACGTGCGTACCGAAATACTCGGCGGTAGGGCGGTGGGGGCCGGGGAAACGTGAGGCTTTCCTCATGATTTTGTGCGAACCTGAGGCTTCGTCAGGTCCTCAGGGGTGAGGGACGCCTGTGCACGCAAGAGCGGGCCCCGCGGGGTGAGCCGCCACGAGAAGGAAGTCGATACGTCTTGACGATCAACGAACGCACCGGGACCGGAACGAACGCGAAGGTCGTTGGGGGAGTTTCGGATACGGGTATCAAGTCGTCGCTGCTGGATCGCCTGCTCGGTGGTGAGAAGTACGCGCTGGCCTTCGGGGGCCAGGGTGCGCAGTGGCTGCGGGAGCTCGAGGAGATCGGCCGCGACAGCGCGCTCGAGCCCGAGCTGACCGCGCTCGTGCGCGAAGCCGATGCGCGGCTGGAACCGGTGGCGGCGCAGCTGCTGGTGGTCCGGCCCGTCGGCTTCGACCCGATCGCGTGGATGCTCGAGGACGAGCTCGCCGACGGTGAGGAAGGGGAGGAGTCGGCGGCGCCGTCCGCGCAGGCGCTGCGCTCCGCCGCGGTGTCGATGCCCGGTGTCTTCCTCGCTCAGGTCGCCGCCCTGCGGGCGCTGCGGATGCAGGGGCTCGATCCCGCCGAGCACGCGCCGACCGCCGTCATCGGCCATTCCCAGGGTCTGCTTGCCGCCGAGGCCGCGACCGCGCACGGTGCGCGTGACGCGGAACTGCTCGCACTGGCCCAGTTGATCGGTGCGGCGGCCACCCTGGTCGCGCGCCGGCGCGGTCTCATCCCGGTCGGCGAGAAATCGCCGATGGTCGCGGTGTCCAATGTCGATCCCGACGAGCTGCGCGCGGTCGTGGCCGAGGTGTCGGAGGGCGTGGATCCGAATGTCGCCGCGGTGGTGTCGATTCGCAACGGCCGCCGGCGCGCGGTGCTGTCCGGCACCGTGGCGCAGCTGGAGCGGGTGCGACAGCGCTGCGCCGAGATCAACGCCGAACAGACCCGCGATCGCGACGCCAAGAAGCGTGGTGGCGCGGTGTTCGCCCCGGTCTTCGAGGACGTCCAGGTCGAGGTCGCGTTCCATCACCCCGCGCTGACCGACACCGTCGAGCTGGTGTCGACGTGGGCCGCGCAGTGTGAGATCGACACCGACCTCGCCGCGCAGCTCGCCCGCAGCATTCTGGTCGACCCGGTGGACTGGGTGCAGGCCGTCGACGACACCGTTTCCGGTGGGGCCCAATGGATTCTGGATATCGGCCCCGGTGATCTGCTGAGCCGTCTGACCCAGGGTTCGCTCAAGGGCACGGGCGTCGGCATCGTCGCGGTCGCCACCCGGCCCGGACAGCGCAGCCTCTTCACTCCCGGTGCGGCCCCGCAGGTCGCACCGGCGTGGGATGCCTTCGCGCCCAAGCCGATTCGGCTTCCCAACGGCCGCATCGTGGTCGAAACCTCGTTCACCCGCCTGACCGGCCGGTCGCCGATCCTGCTGGCCGGTATGACCCCGACCACGGTCGACGCGAAAATCGTTGCCGCCGCGGCGAATGCGGGCCACTGGGCCGAGCTGGCCGGTGGCGGCCAGGTGACCGAGCAGATCTTCGCCGATCGGGTCGCCGAGCTGAAGACCCTGCTGCAGCCCGGCCGGGCCGTGCAGTTCAACTCGCTGTTCCTCGATCCGTACCTGTGGAAACTGCAGCTGGGCGGTAAGCGACTGGTGCAGCGCTCGCGCACGGCCGGCGCCCCGTTCGACGGCGTGGTCGTCACCGCCGGCATCCCCGAACTCGACGAGGCCGTGGCGCTGATCGCCGAGCTGACCGAAGCCGGTATCGCCCACGTCGCGTTCAAGCCCGGCACCGTCGCCCAGATCCGCGCGGTGCTGCGCATCGCCGACGAGGTGCCGGACTACCCGGTGATCATGCACATCGAGGGCGGCCGCGCGGGTGGTCACCACTCCTGGGAGGACCTCGACGACCTGCTGCTCGAGACCTACGCCGAACTGCGCAACCGCGAGAACGTCGTGGTGTGCGTCGGCGGTGGCATCGGCACCCCGGAGCGGGCCACCGAATACCTGACCGGCGAATGGTCGGTCGCCCACGGCTACCCCAAGATGCCGCTGGACGGCGTGCTGGTCGGTACCGCGGCCATGGCCACCCTGGAGGCGACCACCGCGCCCGAGGTCAAGCAGCTGCTGGTCGAAACCCCCGGTACCCCCGACTGGGTCGCCGCCGGCACCGCGACCGGCGGAATGGCTTCCGGCCGTAGCCAATTGGGCGCCGACATCCACGAGATCGACAACTCCGCCTCGCGCACCGGCCGCCTGCTCGACGAGGTCGCGGGCGACGCCGAGGCCGTGGCCGCGCGCCGCGACGAGATCATCGAGGCGCTCGATCGCACTGCCAAGCCCTACTTCGGCGACGTCGCCTCCATGACCTACCTGCGCTGGCTGGAACGGTACGTGGAGCTGGCCGCGCTGCTGCCCGAGCATCAGCGCGCCGGTCGCGACGGCTTCGACTGCGGCACCGACCTCGGTGACGCCATCGCCGACGCCACTCGCTCGGTGTGGGCCGACATCACCTGGCGGGATCGGTTCGCCGAGATGGTGCGCCGCGTCGAGGGCCGCCTCAACCCCGCCGACCGCGGGCGCATCCCGACCCTGTTCGACGACGACAGCATCTTCGAGCGCCCGGTCCACGTGATCTGCACGCTGAAGGAGCACTACCCGGCCGCCGCCGAGACCGTCCTGCACCCGGCCGATGTGCCGTTCTTCGTCTCGCTGTGCAAGACCCCCGGCAAGCCGGTCAACTTCGTGCCGGTCGTCGATGCCGACGTGCGCCGCTGGTGGCGCTCGGACTCGCTGTGGCAGGCCCACGACCCGCGCTACACCGCCGACCAGGTGTGCGTGATCCCCGGCACCGTGTCGGTCGCCGGCATCACCCGCGTCGACGAGCCGGTCGGTGAACTCCTCGACCGCTTCGAACAGGACACCGCGTACACGCTGATCCGCGGCGGCGTCACCCCCGCCGCCGTCGACGGCCGCCGCCGCGCCGACATCGGTTCCGGCGCCATCGACATCGTGCTGGCCGCGCCCGACGTGCAGTGGGCCGGACGCACCACCACCAACCCGGCGCACCGGCTCGGCGAGCTGCACGAGTGGACCGTCGACACCCAGGGCGCGCTGCACCGGCCGACCGGCGCCACACTGGTTCCCGCGACCGGACCGGACGCCGACAACGCCTACGTCGAACTGACGGTCCCGCTGTCGCCCGCGAACGAGGTCCGGATCCGCATCACCGTGCCGGGTTCGGTCTACAACGGTGGCGCCCCGGTGGTGACCGAAGCCGACGCCGAGACCGCGATGTCGGCCCTGCTGGCCGTGGCCGCCGGGCAGGCGCTGCCGGAGATCAAGTCCGCCAACGGAACTCATGTCGCCCATGTGAATCTGGCGTGGACGCCCGATATGGTCGCCGACCACGCCGGTGTGACCGGTTCGGGTCTGCCGGAGGGCCTCAGCACCATCGGCCGCCGGGTTCCCGACGTGCTCGTCGGTGCCTGCTGGCCGGCTGTCTTCGCCGTGCTCGGCGCGAGCCGTGCCGAGGGCGCCGACGGACAGGCCGTGAGCGTCATTGAGGGCATGCTGGACCTGGTGCACCTGGACCACCAGGTCGACCTGGTGCGCGAACTGCCCAGCGATCCGGCCGTGCTCAGCGTGCGCGCGGAATCCGCGTCGGTGATCGACACCGATCTGGGCCGCGTCGTCGAGGTGCGGGTCACCGTCGGCGTCATGCGCGATCACGGTCTGGAGACCCCGACCGTCGCAACGCTGGTGGAACGCTTCGCGATTCGTGGTCGCAACGGCTCCGGCGAGCTCACCGATCCGCCCCGCGCGGCCGGGACCGTGTCCGAGGAGGCGACCGAAACCCCGCGCCGGCGTCGTCGCGACGTCACGCTCACAGCGCCGCGGGCCATGGCCGCCTTCGCCGAGGTGTCCGGCGATCACAACCCGATCCACACCAGCAACGCCGCCGCGAAACTCGCGGGCCTGGGCAGCCCGATCGTGCACGGGATGTGGCTGTCGGCCGCGGCCCAGCACGCGGTCTCGGCGGTGGATCCCGAATCTCCGCTGCCCGCACGCACTGTCACCGCCTGGACCACCCGATTCCTCGGCATGGTCCGGCCGGGAGCGCAGATCGATGTGCGCGTCGAGCGGATCGCCGTCGACCGCGGCTGCGAGATCGTCGAGGTGTCCTGCCGGACCGGCGGTGATCTGGTGATGACCGCGACCGCCCGGCTCGCGGCTCCCAAGACTGTCTACGCCTTCCCCGGTCAGGGCATCCAGACCAAGGGGATGGGACTGGACGCCCGGTCGCGGTCGAAGGCGGCCAAGCAGGTGTGGGATCGCGCCGACAAGCACACCAGGGAAGCCCTGGGCTTCTCGATCCTCGCCGTGGTGCGCGACAACCCGACCTATCTCAAGGCCCGCGGCGTGGAATACCGCCACCCGCAGGGTGTTCTGCATCTGACCCAGTTCACGCAGGTCGCGATGGCCACCCTCGGTGTGGCGCAGGTCGCCGAACTGCGTGAGGCCGGTGCGTTCGTCGAGGGCGCGATGCTGGCCGGCCACTCCGTCGGTGAATACAACGCGCTCGCCGCGGTGGCCGGTGTGCTTCCGCTGGAAGCGGTGCTCGAGGTGGTGTTCCAGCGCGGCTCGGCCATGCATGAGCTGGTGCCCCGGGATGCGCAGGGCCGCAGCGACTATCGGATGGCCGCCATCCGCCCGTCGCAGATCGGGCTGCCCGACGCCGAGGTGATCGACTTCGTCGCCGGCGTCGGCGAGCGCGCCGGGGAATTCCTCGAGGTGGTGAACCTGAACCTGCGCGGTTCGCAGTACGCGATCGCGGGTACGGTCGCCGGTCTCGAGGAGCTGGAAGCCGAAATCGAGCGTCGCCGTGCCGAATTCGGTGGCAAGCGCGCCTTCGTGCTGGTGCCGGGAATCGACGTGCCGTTCCACTCGACGGTGCTGCGCAAGGGTGTGCCCGAGTTCCGCAACAAGCTCGAGGAGCTGCTGCCGGAGAATCTGCATCCGGAAGTCCTTGCCGGACGCTACATTCCGAACCTGGTGCCGCGGCCGTTCTCGCTGGAGCGCGATTTCATCGCCGAGATCGCCGGCTATGTGCCGTCGGAGCCGCTGAACGCGGTGCTCGACGACTTCGAGTCGTGGGCCGCGCGCCCGGAGGAACTGTGCCGGGTGGTGCTGATCGAGCTGCTGGCCTGGCAGTTCGCCAGCCCGGTGCGCTGGATCGAGACCCAGGATCTGCTGTTCACCGATACCGGACGCGGTGGCCTCGGCGTGGAGCGGTTCGTGGAGATCGGCCTGGCGGCGACGCCGACCGTGGCGAATCTGGCGGGTAACACCCTGAAGCTGCCGCAGTACGCCGCGACCAAGGTCGAGGTGCTCAACATCGAGCGCGAGGCCGGCGTGGTGTACTCCACCGACACCGATCCGGCGCCGGTCGACGAGCCGGAAGAGACCGTGGCCGAAGCGGTTCCGGCCGATACGACCGCGGCCGCCCCGGCCCCGGCTCCGGTCGCCTCCGGTGGCCCTCGCCCCGACGACATCACCTTCACCGCCGCCGATGCCACTCGCGTGCTGATCGCGTTGTGGACCAAGCTGCGGCTGGACCAGATCGGTCCCGTGGACACCATCGAGGCGCTGTGCGACGGTGTGTCCTCGCGCCGCAACCAGCTGCTGGTCGACCTCGGCTCCGAGCTGTCACTGGGTGCGATCGACGGCGCCGCCGATGCCGACATGGGCGCGCTGTCGGCCACCGTCGACCGGCTGGCCCGCACCTACAAGCCGTTCGGCTCGGTGCTGTCCGATGCCATCGGCGACCACCTGCGCAAGGTGTTCGGTCCCTCGGGTAAGCGCCCGGCGGCGATCGCCGATCGGGTGAAGAAGGTGTGGCAGCTCGGCGACGGCTGGGCCCACCACGTCACCGCCGAGGTGTCGCTGGGCACCCGTGAGGGCGCCAGCGTGCGCGGCGGGGATCTCGGTGGACTGGTCTCCGGTGCGTTGAGCGACGGCGCTTCGGTGGATGCCGCGATCGACGCCGCCGTGCAGGCGGTGGCGGCGCGTCGCGGAATCAGCGTCGCGCTGCCGGCCGCCGGTGGTGGCGGTGGCGCCACGGTCGACGCGGCCGCTCTCGGTGAATTCACCGAGCAGATCACCGGTCGCGACGGTGTGCTGGCGACCGCCGCCCGGGTGGTGCTCGAGCAGCTGGGCCTCACCGACCAGGTGTCGGCGCCGGAGACGAGCGACGAATCGCTGGTCGACCTGGTCTCGGCCGAATTGGGTTCGGACTGGCCGCGTTTGGTGGCTCCGGCCTTCGACGCGCGCAAGGCCGTGCTGATCGACGACCGCTGGGCCACCGCCCGCGAGGATCTGGCCACCCTGTGGCTGGGTGGCTCGGGCGAGGACACGGTCGACAGCTTCGTCGGAGCGGGTAAGGCCGTCGCGGCACAGGCGCAGTGGTGGCGCAAACTCGCTATGGGCGAGGCGCGTTCGGTGCTGGCACGTACCTATGAGCGGATCGCCGAGGCGGCCCTGAGCACCGACGAGGGTGTCTGGTCCTCCGACACCGCGGTGATCACGGGCGCGAGCAAGGGGTCCATCGCGGCCTCGATCGCGGGCCGGCTGCTCGCCGGTGGTGCGACCGTCATCCTCACCACGTCCAAGCTCGACGACGACCGCCTCGCCTTCTACAAGCAGCTCTACCGCGAGCACGCTCGCGCGGGTGCCGCGCTGTGGGTGGTGCCGGCGAATATGGCCTCCTACTCCGATATCGATGCGCTCATCGACTGGGTCGGCAACGAGCAGACCGACAACGCCGGTGGCGCGAAGGTCCTCGTGAAGCCCGCGATGACCCCGACGCTGCTGCTGCCGTTCGCCGCCCCGCGGGTGGCCGGTGATCTGGCCGATGCCGGTGCGCGCGCCGAAATGGAGATGCGGGTCCTGCTGTGGTCGGTGGAGCGCCTGATCGGCGGTCTGTCCGCTCTCGGCGCCGACCACGACGTGGACGCGAAACTGCATGTGGTGCTTCCGGGTTCGCCGAACCGCGGCATGTTCGGCGGCGACGGCGCCTACGGCGAGTCGAAGGCCGCGCTGGACGCGGTGATCGCCAAGTGGCGGGTGGAGAAGTCGTGGGCGCAGCGGGTCACCATGGTGCACGCGATGATCGGCTGGGTGCGCGGCACGGGCCTGATGGGTCATAACGATCCGCTGGTCGCGGCCGTGGAGAAGGCCGGCGTGCACACCTGGTCCACCCAGGAGATGGCCGACGAACTGCTCAAGTGGTGCACGTCGCGGGCGCGCGCCGTCACCGCCACCGGTCCCCAGCAGATCGACCTCACCGGCGGACTGGCCGGGGCGAAGCTGGATCTGTCCGCGCTGGCCGACGATGTCGAGCGTGAGCCGGAGGCCGTCGCCGACGACGAGCGCGTGACGGTCCCGGCGCTGCCGGTGCCGCCGACGCTCACCTCGGCCCTGCCGACTCCCGAATGGGGCGCCGTCACCGCCGATCTCGCCGATATGGTCGTGATCATCGGCGCCGGTGAGCTCGGACCCTACGGTTCCGCGCGCACGCGCTTCGAGATGGAGGTCGCCGACGAACTGTCCGCGGCCGGCGTCCTGGAACTGGCGTGGACCACCGGCCTGGTGACCTGGGAGAACGACCCGAAGCCGGGCTGGTACGACGTCGAAAGCGGCGAATACGTCGAGGAATCGGAGCTGGCCGAGCGCTACCACGACGCCGTGGTGCAGCGCTGCGGTATCCGCCGCTACGGCGACGACGGCTCCATGATCGACAACGCCGCGCCGCTGCTCACCTCGGTCTTCCTCGACCGGGATCTGAGCTTCGTGGTCAACAGCGAGGCCGAGGCGCGCGCGTTCTACGCCGCCGATCCCGAGCACACCGTGATCAGCCCCGTCGCCGATTCCAGCGACTGGCAGGTGATTCGCCAGGCGGGCACCGAGATTCGGGTGCCGCGCAAGGCGAAGCTGTCGCGCACCGTCGGCGGTCAGATTCCCGAGGGCTGGGACCCGACCCGCTGGGGCATCTCGCCGGATATGGCGAGTTCGGTGGACCGGGTGGCGCTGTGGAACATCGTCTGCACCGTGGACGCGTTCCTGTCCAGCGGCTTCAGCCCTGCCGAGCTGATGAGCTGGGTGCACCCGGCGATGGTGACCAACACCCAGGGCACCGGTATGGGCGGCATGTCGTCGATGCGCTCGCTCTACATCGACAACCTGCTCGGTGAGCCGCGGGCCAACGACATCCTGCAGGAGGCGTTGCCGAACGTCGCTCTGGCGCATGTGGTTCAGTCCTACGTCGGCAGTTACGGCGGCATGATCCACCCGGTCGCGGCGTGTGCGACCGCGGCGGTCTCGGTCGAGGAGGGTGTCGACAAGATCCGTCTCGGCAAGGCCGAGGTCGTGGTCGCCGGTGGTTACGACGATCTCGGTATCGAGGGCATCGTCGGCTTCGGTGACATGTCGGCGACCGCGGATTCGGCGGCCATGAGCGCCAAGGGCATCAGCGACCGCTACTTCTCGCGGGCCAACGACCGGCGCCGCGGCGGGTTCGTCGAATCCCAGGGTGGCGGAACGGTTCTGCTGGCCCGCGGTGACATCGCCGCGGAGTTCGGCCTGCCGGTTCTCGGCGTGGTCGCGTTCGCGCAGTCCTTCGCCGACGGCGTGCACACCTCGATTCCGGCGCCCGGACTGGGCGCGCTGGGCGCGGGCCGCGGCGGTGCGGAATCGCGGCTGGCCGCCGAACTGCGCAAGCTCGGCGTGACCCCGGACGAGATCGCGGTGATCTCCAAGCACGACACCTCCACCGCCGCCAACGATCCCAACGAATCGGAGCTGCACGAGCGGCTGGCCGGCGCGCTGGGACGTTCCGAAGGCGCACCGATGTTCGTGATTTCGCAGAAGTCGCTGACCGGTCACGCCAAGGGCGGTGCGGCCGCGTTCCAGCTGATCGGCCTGTGCCAGGTGCTGGAGCAGGGCGTGATTCCGCCGAACCGCAGCCTCGACTGCGTCGACGAGAAGATGGCCGAATATCCGCATCTGGTGTGGGCGCGGCAGCCGCTGCGGTTCGGGGATCGGTTCGCGCTCAAGGCCGGTTTGGTGACCTCGCTCGGATTCGGGCACGTCTCCGGCCTGCTGGCGGTCGTGCATCCGCAGGCCTTCGTCGAGGCGCTCGATCCGCGGCGTCGCGACGACTACCTGCGCCGCGCCGAGGAACGCCGCCTCGCCGGCCGTCAGCGTCTGGTCGAGGCGATGTGCGGTGGTGAACCGCTCTACGAGCGGCCCGCCGACCGCCGTCTCGGCGGCGACGGCACTCCCGCCAAGCAGATCCGTCAGCTCGAGGCCGACGTGCTGCTCTCGACGGAGGCGCGCCTGGGCGCCGAGGGGCTGTATCTGGCCCACGGTTCCTGCGGCACAGGCGAACTGGCCGGTAACCGGGAGGCCGAGAAGTAGGGAGATCGGGCCCGGGAAGTAACAACTCCCGGGTAACGATCCGCCGATACCGATGATGGTTCGCCGAATCCGTAGGCTGCGGATTCATGACCATCCTCGGTATCGGCCTGGATCTGGTGACCATTTCCGATTTCGCCGAACAGCTCGAACGGGCCGGAACCACCATGCTCCGGGAGAGTTTCACCGCGGGTGAGCGGCGTTACTGTCAGAGCAAGGGCACCGATCCGGCCCGCAGTTTCGCGGCGCGGTGGGCAGCCAAGGAGGCTGTGCTCAAAGCATGGGCCACCTCCCGGTTCGCCCGCCGCCCGCAGATCGGTGACAATCCGTATCCGCTCATCGAAGTGGTGAACGACGCCTGGGGCCGGCCCAGCATCAAACTGCACGGGCTGGCGGCGGAATTCCTGCCGCGGGTGCGGGTACATCTGTCGATCACGCACGACGGCGATACGGCCGCAGCGATGGTCGTCCTCGAGGATCCGGGCGAATTGGCCGATCTGATCGAAAACCCCTGAGGCGGTACGGGCTCCGGTAGTCCGAGTCGGCCCGTCGCTCCTGCGAAGGCCGGAACCGGCGACGTCTCGCTCACACGTCGCCGGTTCCGCCCTTCGTCGGAGCGACGGAAAGTCTTGTCGGCGACGGGTGCGGGTCGCGCGTGATCAGGCCGTCGTATCGCGTTGTCCGGTGCGCGATTCCTTCTCCGCGATCAACAGGTACGCGACCATGAGCCGCTTGAGTTCGGCCACGGCCGCCTCGTGGCTGAGGCCGTCCTGAACCGAGAAGTTCAGCATCGAATACACCACGTGCACCAGCACCTGCGCCATCATCGAGCGGCGCCCGCGCGGGGTGCGCGGCATCAGCGGCCGCAGCATCTGCTGGACCGCCTCGGCGAATTCCTTCTCGTGGATGGCGCCGGTGGCGCGGGTGGACGGGGTCGACTGCATGGCCAGCCACACCTCGCGCCGCGACGGATCGGTCATCCACAGTTCCGCGAGGTGGTCGACGAGCTTGTTCATATGCCGCAACCAGTCCATCGACGGAATTTCGCCGTGGAAGTCGGCGAGCTCCTGGGAAACGGCCACCAGGTCTTGGCGATTCAATTCGCAGACGATGACGTATTTGTTGGCGAAGAACTGATACAGCGTGCCGATCGGCACCTCGGCGCGGGCGGCGACCTCCTCACAGGTGAACGATTCGAATCCGACCTCGACCAGTAGTTCGCGCGACGATTGCAGCAGCGCATCGAATTTGCGTTTGCTGCGTTCCTGGGTGGGCCGCCGGCGCGGCATCAACTCCTGTGGGTCGTCCTGCAGCTCCAACGCCGGATCAGGACGCCGGTTCGACCTCGGTGCCGTGCGCGCTTCCACCACATCCACCAGGCTAGCGGTAGCGACACGCGGATGACACACTGTGCCGACTTCCGTACCCGCGATTCGGTCCGATTCATAACCCATCCACGCCGAATGTGGTGACGAACACATACCGAGTAGATCTACATCAGCGGGGGTGTGGCGATTGTCGATCGTTCCCGCTGCGGCGTTGAACCGCTGCTCGGCGCAGCTTCTCCGGCGCGGTTCCTGCACACGGAAGGCTTGATCTGTGGTGGTTCGACCTGTGGTGACTCTCGGAGCTTCGATCGCTCGCGACTGCGTGGACGCGGTGGCCCTGCGCGACGGAAGCGCAAAACTGACCGACCGGGTGCTCGCGCACCACGTGGCCGAACTCGGGACCGCGGCGCCGGCCGGACTGCCCGG
>NZ_BAFW01000049.1 GCF_000308535.1 Nocardia cerradoensis NBRC 101014
GCTGGCTCGACGCCCCGGTGGCACTGACTTTCACCGGCCCCGGCGGCGGCACCTGGCGGATCGAACCGCGCGGCGGGCGGCTGCGGGTGCGACCCGGCCGGGCCGCCGGCGCCGCCGCCCATATCGCCGCACTGGCGCTGGAGTTTCCGCAGTGGGGCACCCGGCGGCTGCCGTGGCGGGCGGGAGCCGTCGCGATCACCGGCGATGCCGAGCTCGGCGCCCGCGTACTCGACTCGATCAATCTGGTCTGAGCGGCCGATGCGTGTCCGCCGACCGGCCCGGCGTGGGCGTACAGTTGGGCTTCGACAAGATCGGCCCCGGACCCGGCGGTCCGGCGGGCCGATTCTCGATCGGCAAGAGGGGATTCGAGTGGACAGGCCAGCGTGGGCGCCCGAGGGCGTGGATATGCAACGGCCCAGCCCGGCCCGGATGTACGACGCGCTGCTGGGCGGTTCCCACAATTTCGAAGTGGACCGGTGGGCCGCGGCGGAAGGGCGCAAGCTGGTGCCGGATCTGCCGCGGCTGGCATTGAGCAATCGCGCTTTCCTGCGCCGAGCGGTCCGGTTCATGATCGACTGCGGGATCCGGCAGTTCCTCGATGTCGGATCGGGTATTCCCACCGCGGGGAACGTGCACGAGGTCGCGCAGGACATCGATCCCTCGATCCGGGTTCTCTACGTCGACATCGACCCGGTCGCGGTCACCCATGCGGCCACCATCCTGCACGGCAACGACCACGCGGGCGCCATCGAGGCGGATCTGCGCAAGCCGGAGGAACTGCTCACCCGCGCCCGCGAGACGGGCCTGATCGACTTCGATCGTCCCGTCGGTCTGCTGCTGGTCGCCGTGCTGCATCTGCTGCAGGACGAGGAGCGTCCGCGCGAGCAGGTCGCCGCGTTGCGGGCAGCCGTGGCGCCGGGCAGCTATATCGCGATCTCCCATCTGTCCTCGGCACACCGGCCCGAGGCGGCCGCCCGGATTCACGAGGAATCGACCAGCGGCGTCGGAATCCGTTTTCGCGACCGCGCATCCATCGTCGATATGTTCACCGGCTGGGAACCGGTCGAACCGGGCGTCGTCGAACTTCCGCTGTGGCGCCCGGAATCCGAGCGTGACCTGCACGAAACGCCGGGACGCTCGCTCGGTCTGGGCGGCGTGGGGCACAAGGTGTGACGGGGTCCACGGGATAGGCAGGGGTTGCAGGGTGGGTTCGCAGGAGTTGGCGGCGCGATGGGCCGACGCACTCGACGGAGTGGTCGCGCCGACGCTGACGCGAACCGAGATCGAGGCCCTGCTCGCCGGCCTGTGTGAGGAACTGCTGGGCGTACTGCGCGGCACCGTCGGCCTCGACGCGGCCCGGCTGGCCGCCTCGTCGCTGGTCGCCGCGAATTATCGCGACGATGCCGCGGTGAGCCGATCGGTCCTGGTGATCTGCCGCGATATGGTCGCCGAGGTTTGCCCGGATACCGGCGACCCGGGCTACGAGACCGTGCGCGACCGCGCCGTCACCGTGGCCGCCGAGTTCGCCGCCGGATTCACCGCGGCACTGCGTGGCGCGGCGCTGGCCGAGCAGGAGACCACGCTCAGCGCCGCCCTGGCCGCGGTCCGGGAGGAACAGGCGCGGCGGCAGCTGTCGGAGGCCCGGTTCGGCGCCATCTTCGCCGGCGCCTCGGTGGGAATCGGCACCATCGACGCCGAGACCGGCAGGGTCCGTGACGTGAACGCCGCCTTCGCCGAGATGCTCGGTGTGCCGATCGACCTGATCATCGGCCGGTCGGTGGCGGCGGTGCTCGGCGCGGAGAACATCGGTGACGCGTACACCCATTTCCAGCAGTTGCTGACCGGCGGCCTGGACCGGTTCCGCATGGAGACCTCGCTCACCCGGCCCGACGGCCACCACTCCGTTATCGACCTGTCCATGTCGGTGGTGCGGGACGCGCGCGGCAGCGTGCGATTCCTCATCGGGGTGGCCGTCGACATCACCGAACGCAAGGCGCTGGCCGACCGGCTCTGGTACGAGGCCCACCACGACGACCTGACCGGGCTCGCCAATCGGCTGCTGTTCTTCGACCGGCTCACGCGCGCCGAGCCGCCCATCGGCCTGTGCTATCTCGACCTGGACGGGTTCAAGGAGATCAACGACGATTACGGCCATACCATCGGTGATCGCGTGCTGCGCACGGTGGCCGAGCGGCTGGGAGCGGCCGCCGAACCCGACGGGCTGGCCGCCCGGATCGGCGGCGACGAGTTCATCGTGCTGATCGAGCAGTGCGCGGATGAGGCGCGACTGGTCGACATGTCGGCCCGGCTGCTGGCGGCGCTCGGCGAACCGGTGGAGGTGGCCGGCGGGTCGATCACGGTGGGCGCGTCGATCGGAACCGCGCTGGTCACCCGGCAACCCGAGGCGGTCGACGATCTGATGCATGCCGTCGACACCGCGATGTACCGCAACAAGAGTGCGCGGCAGCGCTCCGGCAGCCGGTCTCGCCTGCCTCAGTGAGCGGACAGCGTCGAGGGGGCTCGATCCGCGAGTTCGTGCCGGTCTCGCTCGTCGCCGTACGCGCCGAGGAAACCGGAGCAGTCGGGGCATTCGGCGAGGATCGGATGCCGGCAGTCGAAGATGTGGGCGAGGAAGCGATCGGTGGCCTCGAACAGGTCGATGCGGCGGCGCAACTGGGCCCGCTCGTCGGCGATCAGGGCCAGCCGCTCGTCGCGCCCGGAGAGGCCCAGTTCCCGGATCCGGCGCAGCGACAACCCGGTGCGCTGGAGGGTGCGGATCAGCCGGGCCCGGTCGAGCGTCTGCCCGTCGTAGGCGCGATGCCCGGAGGGGCTGCGCGCCGGGTGCAGCAGTCCGACCGATTCCCAGTGGCGCAGCACATGCGCCTCGACTCCGACCGCCACGGCGGCGTCACCGATCTTCAGACCCTCGTCCATCGCCGGCCTCACCCCTTTACTTCATGTCGACCTTAAGTTTTATCGTGCCACAACACGTGGCGACGATCCCGTCGTTCGCGGCCCACCCACAGAACGGACGAATGACATGCCGGATCCGGTGAAGACACCGAGTGTGCTCCAATGCTGCACTGTCGCAGTGGGTTCCGTGCGCGGGCTGATGCTGCCCCGCCGCCTCGATCGGCGTTTCCTGGCCTCGATCCCCGACGCCGGGCTGCCCGAGCCCCGGGGCACCGTCTCGGTGCGCGCGCTGCCGCAGGCGCCGCGGTCGGTGCCGACGGCGGCGGTCGTGGAGGGAACGTTCACCCCGCGCCGGATCGACAACGCGCTGACCGCCTTCGTCGTCGAACATCCGCAAGCCCGGTTCGTGGTCGATCCCGGCGTCTGCCTGGACGCCGAACGGCGCGCGATCTCGCAGCTGCCCGCGGTCCTGCGGGTCGCGGTGCGGCCACCGGCCGCCACCGTGGCGACCGTCGACTCGCTGCGTGAGCACGATCCGCGGCCGCTGGATTTCGCCCTGCCCACGCACGCGCACTGGGACCATGTGTGCGGTCTGCTGGATCTGCCCGGACTGCCCGTCCACATGCATCGCGTCGAGCAGCAGTGGATCACGACCGGTCCGGTCGCGCCGGTCGGCGGCGTCCGCGATGCGCTGCGGGAGCGGACGGTGGTCGAATACGACCTCGACGGACCGCCGGTGCTGACGTTCACCGCGAGCCACGATCTGTTCGGTGACGGGACCGTGGTGCTGGTGGATCTGGCCGGGCACACCCCCGGGAGTATCGGCGTGCTCGCCCATACCCGGCGCGGCTGGGTACTGCTCGCCGGCGATGCCGCCTGGCATCATCTGCAGATCGACAAGGTTCGCCAGAAGGCAAGCTACCCGGGCGGTTTCGCCGATGACGATCGCGATCTGACCTTCCGCACCCTGCACCGGCTGCACCTGGCGCGCACGACGGTGACGGTGGTGCCGACCCACGACCACGCGGCCGCCCAGCGGTTGCGCGCCGAGGAGGTGGGCGCGGCGAACGACAACTGACGTCGCGGCGAGCGACCTCCGCTGCGACCGGTCGCGGGAGATTCGGCACCGTCGAGCGGTCCAGCGAGCCCCGGCTGGCTATGGACCGGCGGGCCACTCGCTCGCGACCATGGCCTCATGACCTCCTCGGCGTATATTCCCGCTCTGGCCGGCCACGAATTCGCGGTCGACACCACCTATCTCGACACCGCCTCGTACGGCATTCCGCCCGCCCGCGCATTCACCGCGGTGCGTGCGGTCCTGGACGGGTGGGCGAGCGGACATCGCGCACCCTCGCGCTACGACGATCGGGTGGATCGGCTGCGCGCCGCCTATGCCCGCCTCCTCGACGGCGCGACGGCGGCCGATGTGGCGATCGGCAATTCGGCCGCCGCGCTCATCGGACCGGCCGCGGCGGCACTGGCTCCCGGCTCCGAAGTACTGGTCGCCGCAGGCGATTTCGCGTCCGTGCCCAATCCGTTCCGCTACCGCGGGGATCTGCGGGTGCGCACGGTGGAACTGGAGCGACTCGCCGAGGAGGTACGTCCGGATACCGCACTGGTGGCGTGCAGTCTCGTCCAGTCCGCCGACGGCCGGACGGTCGACACGGCGCGCTTGCGCGCGGCCACCACGGCGCACGACGCGCTGCTGCTGTTCGACGTCTCGCAGGCCGCGGGCTGGTTGCCGCTGCGATTCGCCGATGCGGACATCTGGGTGTGCGCGACATTCAAATGGCTGCTCGGCGCCCGCAGCGTCGGGCTGCTGGCGATCCGGCCGGAGATCGCCGACCGGGTGCGCCCGCACGCGCCGGGCTGGTACGCGGCCGCCGACCGCTGGGCGGAAATGTATGCGCCGCAACGGCTTGCCGATACCGCGCGACGCTTCGACGCCACACCCGATTGGCTCGGTGTGGTGGGTGCGCTGGCCGGGGCGGAACTACTGGAGGAGTTGACGATTCCGGCGATTCAGGCCCACGATCTGGCACTGGCCGACCGCTTCCGCGCCGGATTGGACGACCTCGGCTTCACACCCGTTCCCGGACGAGCACCGATCGTGTCGATTCCGGGCGCCGCGGCCGCCGCCGACGCCTTGGCGGAGGCCGCGGTGGTGACCACGGCCCGAGCGGGTGCGCTGCGGGTGTCGTTCCACGTCCACAACGACTCCGACGATGTCGACCGGGCGCTGAAAGCCTTGGGCGACAATCGAAGTTGATCGGTTGAGGCACCGACGCCCTTCCCCGGCCCTGTGGCTCAGAAGGTTCGGCGCAGGCGTCCCGGTGGCTGCCGTGATTCGGCACGCACGCGCTCACGCAATCCGCCCGGAATGCGGTGGATGATCGCCGAGCGGTCCGCGGCCGCGAGTTTGCGGCGGATGGTCGCGACCTGGGCGTCGACCGTGCGGACCGACGTCCCGCGGCGCACGGCGACCGCACTGTTGGTCCACCCGGCGGCCACCAGGATCGCGATCTCGCGTTCGGCGGGTGAAAGTTCCTGCCACCGTGCATCATCCGGGCCGACGTCGGCGTCCTCGACGATTTCCAGCCGTCCGAGGAAATACCGCTGTAGCTCGTTCTCCTGCGGCCGCATCCGCCCGCCGCGACGCACCGCGGCGGCGTAGCGCTGGGCGCCCAGCACCGCGGTCGCGGCCGTACGCGCGGCCAGCGATCCCTCCGCCACCAGCGGCACCCGGTCCGAGGCGATACCCATCGACCGATGCAACGCGGCGGTACCACCCTGCAGGTAGGCGATCTCCCGTGCGGCGGCGTCGAGTTCGCCCGGGCGCGCGCCGGATTCGATACGCCGCGACAGGATCGCAGCCAGCGCGACGGTGCAGAAGTGGATGATCCAGCCCGCGGTCCAGGTATCGCCGCGATCGAGATGCGCGGCCACCGCCGCCCGGCCCCGGCGCACCGCGTCCGCGGGGTCGCCGTGGCGGATGGTGGCGACCAGTTCCGCGAATTCGGCCCACGACACCGCCCACGGCGCATCCGTTTTCGCCGCGTCGTGCAGATGGCGGCGCACCACCCGCCCCGCGACCTCCGGGGTCGCCAGGCTGGCGGCCGCGAGCACGGTGAACAGATCACTGCGCTGCGTGCCGCCGCGATCGCCGACGGCCGCGAACTTGCGACGGGCGCGCGACAACACCTCGATCGCACGCAGATCCAGGCGAACCAGGAACAGTTCGAGCCCCCAGGTGAATTCGACCTGGGCGGGCAGACCGATGTCGTCGGCGGTGTGCTCACGCCATTCTTCGCGCAGCACCGGATCGGAGAGACATTCGGCGGCACATTCGTCGAGGAGCCGGGAGGTGTAGTCGAACCGGCCCTGCCACACCGCGATCCAGCCGATCAGGGCCTTGGCCGAGATCCGCAGCGACGACAACGCCGGATCGTCGCCGATCACCGCGAGGGCGCGCTCCGTGAGTCCGGTGACCGCGCGGTTGGTGCCGGTGAGGAACGGCACCCGCAATGCCATGACCACGGTGGCGATCTCGAGTCCGATCACGGCCTCGTCCGGATCGGCGAGGCTGGTCTCGACCGCGAGCAGCACGTCGTTCCAGGCCGCGCGGACCCAGTCGATCCACTCCATCTCGTCCGGGCCGTACCACATCGCTTGTCCGGCAACGACTTTGTCACGAAAGTAGCGGCGATGGCGGGCAGGCACGCCGGACGGTGCGGCCGAACCGTCGGGCCGCTCCTGCAGCCGGGCGCGGGCGAACGCCCGCACGCTCTCGGGCAGGAAGTAGCGCACCGAGGTGGCCGTCATGCGGGTCGACACCAGCGACCGTTCGACCAATCGCTCCAGCGTGGCGGCGATGACGGGCTCGGGCAACGCCTCGTCGGCGCAGACCTGCGCCACCGCGCTGTATTCGATTCCGCCGCTGCGGGTTTCCTCGTCGCCAGGGTCGAATCCGGCGGCGAAGACCGACATCCGGTCCAGCAGCAGGCGTTCGGCGTCGGTGCACAGTCCGTAGGACCAGGCGATCACGTCGCCGACGTTGCGATGACGCTCGTCGGCACCGGCCCGCACGCCCGACGACCAGCGCATCCACGCATCGGAGTCGGTGCCGGTGAGATCGCGCAGCACCTCGGCGACCGGACGGTAGCGCAACCGGGCCGCTGCGAGCCGGATGAACAGCGGATTGTTGTCCACGCGGCGGCAGATCCGGGCGGCCAGTTCCAGAGTGGCGGGCTCCGCGCCGATCGGCCGGCCGGTCAGTTCCGCGCGCCGCCGGAACAGTTCCAGCGCATGGTCGTTGGTGAGTGGCGGCACCGGTACCAGCCGCTCGTCGGTCCAGCCGATCGGTTCCCGGCTGGTGGCCACGACGGTGACATCCGGATTCACACTCAGCAACTCGACGATCAGCCGCGCTACCGGATGCAGCACGTGTTCACAGTTGTCGAGAACCAGGATGGTGCGAACGGGACCGAGCGAGGCGAAGGCGTCGAGCAGGCAGTCCTCGGCGCTGCGGCCGGTGGGATCGGTCGGTGCGACGGTTCGCACGATCTCCTCGGCGACCGCCTCGACGCCGGCGCCGGTTTCCAGCCGCGCCAGCCGCACCCACAGCACCTGATCGCGACCGGGCCGCTGGGACCGGCGCAACGCCTCGGTGGCCAGCGTCGTCTTACCGATCCCACCCGGTCCGAGCAGGGTGATCAACCGGGGCCCACCGGGGTCGAGCAGTTCGGCGATGCTACGCAGTTCCGCGGTCCGGCCGACGAATTGGGATATCCACGGTGTGGTCACGACCGGGCCGTCTCGCGCCGGGCTCGCGCCTCGGATCGCATCCGTTCCCGGGCCTCCGCGGGCAGATGCCGGGCGATCTGCCCGCGGGAGGTGATCTGCAACTTCTGCCGGACCATCGCCACCTGCGCGTCGACCGTGCGCACCGAACTGTGGCGGCGCACGGCGATGGCACTGTTGGGCCAGCCCGCGGCCGCCAGCACCGCCACCTCACGTTCCGCCCGCGACAGACTCTCCCAGCGATCCGACTCGGGCCGGGGCGACGCCACCGCGGCGACCGGCGGCTGGGCCGTGGCGACGCACGGCTGGCTG
>NZ_BAFW01000048.1 GCF_000308535.1 Nocardia cerradoensis NBRC 101014
GGAATCGATTCGGGTGGGTATTCTCGGTTCACAGGACTTTCCTAAGTAAGCCTGACACCATTCGCGAGATCGATCGGGATCATGGAAGGTGTCGACCCGGTACACGCGGTACCGGTCTGGTAGCGGAAGGTGATCCGAATGGTTCTACTCCAGGAGCCGGCCACACAGTCAGCACTGGAGTCCGGCCCCGTGCAGGCCGGCCGTTCCCTCACGCTGCGGGATCGATTCAAGCTGCCGATGACCTACAGCTACGGCGCCCTGCTCATCGCGGTGACCGTTCTGGTGTCCGTGCTCAGCGATACGCAGCAGACCCGCGTCATCCAGCATGCGAGCACCAATCTGCACAACCTGCTGGCCGGCCGATTCGGCACCCTCTTCTCGAGCGCGTTCGTGATCGGCGACGGCACCGCGGGCGCTGTGCTCATCCCACTGCTGGTCTGTCTGCTCATTCTGGCGGAATGGCGCTTCGGGGCGCTGTCACTGCTGCGCATCTTCATCGCCGGGCATATCGGTGCCACACTCGTCGTCGCCGGCGGCCTGTGGGTGGCGGTGAGCGTGAAATGGCTGCCGACGAGTATTTCCCTCGCCGAGGACGTCGGGGTCAGCTACGGCGCGATGGCGGTCATCGGATCGCTGATCGTGGTCCTGCCGGCCAAGTGGCGGCCCACGTGGGCGATCTCGCTGGGCGCCGTCGCCGTCGCGGGCGTCATCATGGGCCATACCTTCACCAATGTCGGGCATCTGATCGCCCTGACGATCGGCCTGCTGACCGGGTGGTTGCTGCTGCGCAGCGGTCATGTCCACGCACACCGGCTCAACCGGTTCGAGATGGGTCTGCTCGTCGTCGCGGCCGCACTCGGGTACATCCTGCTCGTCGGCTGATCGCCCCGCGCGCAAGCGGTCTCGGCGAGGGCCTAAACTCGACCGGTGCGCCTTGTGATTGCTCGTTGCCAGGTCGATTACGTGGGTCGGCTCACCGCACATCTCCCGATGGCCCGCCGGCTGCTGATGATGAAAGCGGACGGTTCGGTGCTGGTGCATTCCGACGGCGGTTCCTACAAACCGCTGAACTGGATGAGCCCGCCCTGCTGGTTGGAGGAGCGTGAGACCGATGTCGAGACGATGCCCGACGGCTCTCAGCTGTGGGTGGTGACCAACAAAGCCGGTGAGGAGCTGCGGATCACCGTCGAGGACATCGAACACGACTCCGCGCACGAGCTGGGCGTGGATCCCGGGCTCGTGAAAGACGGCGTGGAAGCGCATCTGCAGGAGCTGCTCGCCGAGCACATCGGCACGCTGGGTGACGGCTATACGCTGATCCGGCGCGAATACATGACGGCCATCGGCCCCGTGGACATTCTGTGCCGTGACGCCGACGGCGCCACCGTGGCGGTGGAGATCAAACGCCGGGGCGAGATCGACGGCGTGGAGCAGCTCACCCGGTATCTGGAACTGCTCAACCGGGATCCGCTGCTGGCGCCGGTCACCGGCGTCTTCGCCGCACAACAGATCAAACCGCAGGCGCGGACCCTGGCCACCGATCGTGGGATCCGCTGCGTCACACTCGATTACGATGCCCTGCGTGGCACCGACAGCACCGAATTCCGGTTGTTCTGAGGGCGCTCGTGCCACGCCGGAAACCTCGTCCGAAATCATCGCGCCTCCACCGGGATCCGCGACCGATCGGTGACGTCTTCGGGCGCACCGAGGACGGGCCGGGTGGCGCGGAAACCTTTGTGGTGCGCACGATTCCGGGTTCGCGTGCGGTGAAGACCTATCGGTGCCCGGGCTGTGATCACGAGATCCCGCCCGGCACAGCGCATATCGTGGCCTGGCCGGCCGAGGGCGGCGAAAATGACCGCCGGCATTGGCATTCCGGCTGCTGGCGCGGGCGGCACACCCGCACGATCACGCGGCGCTGGTCGTAGCCCGGCCCGGGGGCGAGTAGAGAGAAGGCCGCCCCCGCGGTGCGGGAGCGGCCTCGAAACGGGTGGTGAATGTTGTCGCCCTGAGGGGGTGGCGCGTGTTGTCAGCTCGAGACTTCGGCGCTTTCGCGCTCTTCGTCGACGGACTCTTCGTCTTCCGCCTTGACCTCGGGGATGGCCTTCTGCCGGCCGGCTCCGGACTGCTTACCGGACAGCGAACGCTGCTCCGGTGCGCCGTCGAGCAGTTCGCTCTCGCGGTTGACCGCGGCCAGCATGGCCGGGACCGAATCGAGCTGGCCGCGAATACCCAACAGCTGGGCCAGAACTCGGCCGCGCAGGACGCGCATTTCCTCTGCGAGTTCCTTGGCGTGCGCGATCTTGCGATCGGCGGACTGGGTGGCGGAGGTGACCAGGCGGTTGGCCTCGTCGGTGGCCTCCTTGATGCGCTGGGCGGCGTCGGAGCGGCTGGATGCCTCCAGCTCCTCCATGGCCTTGGTCAGCTTGGTCCGCTTCTCGGCCATCGTGGCCTCGAAGTCCTGCTGGGCGGCCTTGCGCTTGGCCTCGGCCTCCTTGGTGATGCGGGTGGCATCGGCCTGGGCGGCCTCGACGATCTTGGCCGATTCGGCGCGCGCGTTCGACAGCGTCTGCTCGAATTCGACCTCGAGCGCCTCGCGCTTCTCCTTGGTCTCGGCCAGCAGGGATTCGTACTTGCCACGCATCTCGGTGGCCTGCTGCTCCGCGATGGAGATCATCTCGGCGGCCTCGGCCTGCGCCTGCGCGCGGACCTCGGACGCCTCGTCGGACGCCAAGCGCAGCATCCGGGAGATTCGGTCGCTCATGCCTTCCGCGGTGGTGGGCGGAACCGACAGGCGATCGACTTCCTTGCGAAGCTCATCGATCTCGTCGCGGGCGTCCTCCAGCTGGGCGGCCAGGTTACGGGCCTGAGCGGCGGCGGCATCGCGATCTGTTGCGGTGACCCTCAGCTCGGCATCGAAACGGTCGAAGTAATTGCGTACTTCGTCACGGTCGTAGCCTTTACGTACTACCGTGAAAGGCAACGCGACGAAGCGATTGCGATCGGGCTCAGTGGACGACATGCCCCACAAACTACAGCCTGTCGACCCACCATGGTGAGTCGACTGCGAATGTCGTTATGAACTGTTTCCGTGGCCGGATTGCGGTACTAGTGAGTAGGATTCGCGGCCGGTTCGACCAGTTCGACGAGCACACCGCCAGCATCCTTGGGGTGGATGAAATTGATCCGCGAGTTCGCGGTACCGGCGCGGGGGGCGTCGTACAGCAAACGGACGCCACGGCCTCGCAGGAAAGTAGCTACCGCGTCGATATCGGTCACGCGGTAGGCCAGTTGCTGCAATCCGGGGCCGTTGCGGTCGATGAACTTGGCGATGGTCGACTCCTCGTTCAGCGGCGCCAGCAACTGCAGAGCAGTGGCGTCGTCACCGGAACCGGGCAGTGACAGCATCGCCTCGTGCACGCCCTGGGCCTCGTTGACCTCGCGGTGGGTTTCGACCATGCCGAGATTGTCCGAATACCACGCCACGGCGGTATCGAGATCGGGCACGGCGATGCCGACGTGGTCGACGGCGATGACGTAATCGGCGGGAATGAAAGCGGACGTATCGGTAGTGCTCACTCTACGAAGGTAGCGCGCACCTACCTGGAGCTGCCGGGACGGGAAGGGTTACCGTTGAGTACGAGCGCGGCCGTCGTCGAGTACGAGGACGGCCCGCCACCGAGTGCGTGAGCGGCTCGCCGAGTATGTGAGCGGCTCGCCCGCTGTGTCCCTGAATGCGAGAAGCGAGGTTCATCGTGGCCACCACCTCTGTCATCGTCTCCGGCGCCCGTACCCCGGTCGGCCGGCTGCTCGGTGGGTTGTCCGGGTTCTCCGGGTCGGATCTGGGTGGTTTCGCCATCAAGGCGGCGCTCGAGCGTGGCGGCGTCGCGCCCGAGCAGGTCGATTACGTGATCATGGGTCAGGTGCTGACCGCGGGTGCGGGCCAGATTCCGGCGCGTCAGGCCGCGGTCGCGGGCGGTATTCCGATGGATGTGCCGGCGTTGACGCTGAACAAGGTGTGTTTGTCGGGTATCAACGCGATCGCGTTGGCGGATCAGCTGATTCGCGCCGGGGAGTACGAGATCGTGGTGGCCGGTGGTCAGGAGTCGATGAGCCGGGCCCCGCACATGCTGGAGAAGTCGCGTGAGGGCTTCAAGTACGGCGATGTGACCCTGCGTGACCACATGGCTTATGACGGGTTGCACGACATCTTCACCGATCAGGCGATGGGCGCGTTGACCGAGTCGCGCAATGCCGGTGACGGGATCGGCCGCGCCGAGCAGGACGCCTTCGCCGCCGCCTCGCATCAGAAGGCGGCCGCGGCGTGGAAGAACGGGGTTTTCACCGATGAGGTGGTGCCGGTGTCGGTGCCGCAGCGCAAGGGTGATCCGATCGTGGTGAGCGAGGACGAGGGCGTGCGCGCGGATACGACGGTGGAGTCGCTGGGCAAGCTGCGCCCCGCGTTCGCCAAGGACGGCACGATCACCGCGGGTTCGGCGTCGCAGATCTCCGATGGCGCGGCCGCGGTGGTGGTGATGAGCAAGGCGAAGGCTCAGGAGCTGGGGTTGAGCTGGATCGCGGAGATCGGTGCCGCGGGTGTGGTGGCCGGTCCGGATTCGACGTTGCAGGACCAGCCGGCGAACGCGATCGCGAAAGCGTGCGCGAAGGAAGGCATCTCGCCGGCGGATCTGGATCTGGTGGAGATCAACGAGGCGTTCGCGGCGGTCGGGATCGCCTCGACCCGCAAGCTGGGTATCGATCCGGAGAAGGTGAACGTCAACGGTGGTGCGATCGCGATCGGGCACCCGCTGGGCATGTCGGGCGCGCGGATCGTGCTGCACCTGGCGCTGGAGTTGCAGCGGCGCGGTGGCGGTGTGGGTGCGGCCGCGCTGTGTGGTGGCGGCGGCCAGGGCGACGCCCTCATCGTCCGCGTCTGACCTCGGTTCGCGCTGTGGCATGACCCACACCTACTACGACGCTGCGTAGTCGTTGGGCACAATGGTGGCCATGGGCGAATTCTTCGACGTGAGCACCGTGGCCAAGCGGGTGCGTCTGTTCGGACTGCTGGAAGCGCCGTCGTGGGCGCTGTTGCTGCTCGGTTCGGTGCTCAAGCGGCTGCCCGAACCCATCACCTGGCCGGTGATGGTGTTCGGCATGCTGCACGGCATCATCTTCCTGCTGTACGCGGTGAGCCTGCTGCTGGCCTGGCGCGAATACGAATGGCCCGGCAAGACGATCCTGCTGGGTCTGGTGTCGACGGTGGTGCCGTTCACCTCGGTGTGGTTCGAGCGCTGGGCGATTCGGACCGGACAATTGGGAGAGCTGAGCCCGGCCGCGACCCCGGCACCCGCCGCGTCGTGACAAACTGGATGTCGTGACTCGACCTGCTGCACGTCGTCCCTCGCCCGCCGCTGCCGCTGCCATGGCCGGCGCGGTGGATCTGTCCGCTCTGAAACAGCCGGCCGCCACGGACGTTCCGGGCGATCATGCCGTCACCGAGGCCGATTTCGAGACCAAGGTGCTGCGGCGATCGCTCGAGGTGCCGGTTGTCGTCGTCCTGTATTCGCAGCGCAGCCCGGGAAGTGTCGAACTGGTCAAGCTCTTCGAGCGATTGGTCGGCAGCGCCGGGGGCAGCTGGGAGCTGGCCACCATCGAGGCCGAGCCGAATATGCGGATCGCGCAGGCCTTCGGGGTACAGGGCATTCCGACCGTGATCGCGGTGGCCGCCGGGCAGCCGCTGGCCGATTTCCAGGGCTCGCAGCCCGAGGAACAGGTCAAGCAGTGGCTGGCCGCGGTCGTCGACGCGGTGCGGGGCAAACTCCCCGGCGCCGGTGACGATCAGGGCGAGGCGCCCGCGCCGGAGGATCCGCGGTTCGTGGCCGCCGAAGAGGCGCTGGATCGCGGTGACATCGCCGGGGCCGAGGCCGCCTACGAGGCGATCCTGGCCGCCGAACCAGCCAACGAGGAGGCCAAGGCGGCGCTACGGCAGGTGCGGTTCTTCGGCCGCGCCCGCGAGCTGCCGGCCGACGCGATCGCGGTGGCCGACGCCGATCCGGGCAATATCGACGCCGCCTTCACCGCCGCCGATGCCGAGCTGTTCAACCAGCAGCCCGAGGCCGCCTTCGATCGGCTGATCGGGTTGATCAAGCGGACCGCGGGCGACGACCGCAACCGTGTGCGCACCCGGCTGGTCGAACTGTTCGAGCTGTTCGACACCGCCGACCCGGTGGTGGTCGCGGCCCGGCGCAAGCTGGCGACGGCACTGTACTGAGCCACGCCCGGTCGTCGCGATTGATCGACCGATCGGCCGCGACGACCGATAATCGGCGCAGGCGCCGGCGGAATCCGCCGTCGGCGTGGGGACGGGAGGCCGATGTGAAGGTGACGACGCGTGGTCTGATCGGCGCCGCATGCGCCGCGGCGGTGCTGATGCCGGCGAGCAGCGCCACGGCCCACGATGCGGCCACCCAACTGATCTTCACCCGCACCGAACCGGACCGTTCGCCTCGCACCGTCACGTTGACCTGCGATCCGATCGGCGGCTCACATCGCGGCGCCGCCGCGGCCTGCGCGTATCTGGCCGATGCCGAACTGACGCTCCCCGATTCGGATTCCGGAGCGCGCTGCTTCCGGTACTACCCGGTGGAGTTGCATGCGCACGGTACGGTTCGCGGCACTCCGGTGTCGATCGAGCACACCTACGGGTGCGTGGTCCCGGACCTGCCGGCGCCCTGGAAGTTCTGAGCCCGGATGATCGTGCGAACCGAGCATCCGATCGTCACCGCGGTCCTCGACCGGCATCGCGACGATCTGGGCGACGACCTGACGACATACCGCAACCACGTGCTGCGATGCCTCAACTACCATCGGGCGCTGCTCGATACCCCGCTGCCCGAGGCGGCTGTGCTCGCGTGGGCCGTGCACGACCTCGGCATCTGGACCGCCGGGACCTTCGACTATCTGGCTCCCTCCGCCGCACTGGCCGAGGAGTACGCGGCAGAGTTCGCAATCTCCGACCACCAGGCGGTCCGGCGGATGGTGCTCGACCATCACCGGGTACGCGCGGTGGACGATCCGGTCGCCGAGAGCTTCCGGATCGCGGACCGTATCGACGTCAGCGGCGGCCTCCTGCGCGGCGGCCTGCCCCGGGCCGAGGTGCGTGCCGTCGTCGCCGCGTTGCCGTATCACGGTTTTCATCGCTTTCTGGCCGAGAGCGCAGCGCGATGGGCGCTGCGTCATCCGTTGCGGCCGTTGCCGATGCTGCGGTGGTGATCGGGCGTCAGCCAGAGGGCACTGTTGGGAGCGATGGTGACCTGCGCCGAGTACGGCCGGCCGTGCGAGGGGCAGGCGGAGGCCGATACCGCGCCGAGATTGCCGGTGCCGCTGCCGCCGTAGGGGGTGGCGTCGGTGTTGAGGATTTCGCGCCAGATGCCGGGAGCCGGCAGCCCGATGCGGTAGTCGCGGTGTTCGAGACCGGAGAAGTTGAAGACGCAGGCCACGACCGAGCCGTCGGTGCCGTAGCGCAGGAAGGCGAGCACGTTGTGCACGCGGTCGTCGGCCTCGATCCAGGCGTAACCGCCGGGCGCGGTGTCCTGCGTCCACAGCGCGGGGTGGGCGCGGTAGACGACGTTGAGATCGGCGACGAGGGCGCGGATACCGTCGTGCAGCGGGTTGGCGAGTTCGTCCCAGTCCAGCCCGCGGTCGTGTGACCATTCACGGAACTGGCCGAACTCCTGACCCATGAACAGCAGTTGTTTGCCCGGGTGTGCCCACATGTAGGCCAGGACCGCGCGGACGCCGCAGGCTTTGGTGTAGTCGTCGCCGGGCATGCGGGTCCACAGCGTGCCCTTGCCGTGCACCACCTCGTCGTGGCTGATCGGCAGCAGATAGTTCTCACTCCACGCGTAGACCGCCGAGAACGTGATCTCGTTGTGGTGCCAGCTGCGATGCACCTGATCGCGCCCGAGGTAGCCGAGCGTGTCGTGCATCCAGCCCATATTCCATTTCAGGGTGAAGCCCAGCCCGCCGACCTCCGTGGACCGGGTGACCCCCGGCCAGGTGGTGGATTCCTCGGCGATGGTCACCACGCCGGGATGATCGGTGTGGACGGCGGCGTTCAGTTCGCGCAGGAAGTCGACGGCCTCCAGATTCTCCCGTCCGCCGTGCACATTCGGCTCCCAGCCGCCGGGCGGACGCGAATAGTCCAGATACAGCATCGAGGCGACGGCGTCGACGCGCAGCCCGTCGATGTGGAACTCCTCGAGCCAGAACCGCGCGTTCGCGACCAGGAAGTTGCGCACCTCGTTGCGGCCGTAGTCGAAAATGTAGGTGCCCCATTCCAATTGCTCGCCGCGACGGGGATCGGGATGTTCGTAGAGGGCGGTGCCGTCGAAGCGGGCCAGGGCCCATTCGTCGCGCGGGAAGTGGCCGGGCACCCAGTCGAGGACGACGCCGATGCCGTGGGCGTGCAGGTGGTCGACGAACGCGCGGAAATCGTCGGGGGAGCCGAAGCGGGCGGTCGGCGCGTAGTAGGAGGTGACCTGGTACCCCCAGGAGCCGCCGAAGGGGTGTTCCGCGACGGGCAGCAGTTCCACGTGGGTGAAACCTTGGGCCCGAACGTATTCCGCGAGCTGTTCGGCGGCGCTGCGATAGTCGAGCCCGGGCCGCCACGAGCCGAGATGAACCTCGTAGATGCTCATCGGCTCGCGAGTGGGGTCGCGCCGGGCGCGGGCGGCGCACCAGTCCTGATCCGACCATCGGTAGGCGGTGTCGGTGACGACCGATGCCGTCGCGGGCGGGGTTTCGGCGGCGAAGGCCAGGGGGTCGGCGTGGTCGACGGTCCGCCCGTCGGCGCCGTGGACGCGATATTTGTATCGCGTGCCCGCCGCGACGCCGGGGACGAACACTTCCCACACCCCGGACGAGCCGAGCCGGCGCATCGGCGTACTCGTTCCACTCCAGCTGTCGAAATCGCCGAAGACGGTGACGCCGCGCGCATTCGGCGCCCATACCGCGAACGACGTCCCGGTGACCTCGCCGTCGAGCGTGGTGTAGCGGCGCGGATGGGCGCCGAGTACCTCCCAGAGCCGTCGATGCCGCCCCTCGCCGAGCAGGTGCAGATCGAGCTCGCCGACGGTCGGCAGGAAGCGGTATCCGTCGGCGGTGAGCACGGTCCGGCTGCCCGGATACGCCACGACCAGGCGGTAGTCCCACAGATCCGGGAACCCGACCACACCCTCGAAGACGCCGTGGCCGATGTGGTGCAGCGGATGATCGACACCGCCGATGCGGGCAGACACCGAATCGGCGTGGGGCCGAAGGGTTCTGATCACCGTTCCATCGGGATGCGGATGCGCGCCGAGGACCGTGTGCGGGTCGGTGTGGGTACCGGCGGCCAGCAGCATCAGATCGCGCCGATTCATCGGCGCGGCCGCCCGGCGGTGATCGGGCGTGTGATCACCGGAATGTCCTGCGGTAGGCCAATTCGGTGCGCGCGGCCGCGGAAACGGCCGGGAGGGCGAGGATGTGGGCGGGGGCGCGTACGGGATCCAGCCGCACGTAATTGGTCTGCGCCCAGTGGTATTCCTCGCCGCTGATCTCGTCGTGGACCGTCGGGCGATCGTGCCATTCCCGCCCGATGGCCGGCATGTCGAGCGAGATCATTCCGTCCTCGGCGCCGAACGGATTGAGGTTGACCACGACCAGCACCGCGTCCCCGGAGCTCGGATCGACCTTCGAATACGCCAGCAGCGCCTCGTTGTCGACGTGGTGAAAGGTGATGCAGCGCACCTGTTGTAAGGCCGGATGCGTCCGGCGAATCTCGTTCAGCCGGGTGATGAACGGTTCCAGCGATTCACCGCGCGCCGCGGCCTCGGCGAATCGTCGCGGACGCAGCTGATATTTCTCCGAATCGAGATATTCCTCGCTGCCCGGCCGCACCGCCTGATGTTCGAAAAGTTCGAAACCGGAATACATTCCCCAGCTCGGCCCCAGCGTGGCCGCGAGTACGGCGCGCACGGCGAACATGCCCGGACCGCCGTGCTGCAGACTCTCGTGCAGGATGTCCGGAGTGTTGACGAACAGATTGGGCCGGGCCTCGTCGGCCTTGGCGGCCAGTTCGCGACCGAATTCGGCCAGTTCGTAGGCGCCGGTGCGCCAGGTGAAATACGTGTAGGACTGGGAAAATCCGCGCCGGGCCAGGCCGTAGAGGCGGGCCGGGCGGGTGAACGCCTCGGACAGGAAGATCACGTCGGGATCGGTCCGGCGCACCTGCGCGATCAGCCATTCCCAGAAGTCGGCCGGTTTGGTGTGCGGATTGTCGACCCGGAAGATGGTGACGCCCAGGGCGATCCAGTGCCGAACGACACCCAGGACGGCGGCATACAACCCGTCCGGATCGTTGTCGAAATCCAGCGGGTAGATGTCCTGATATTTCTTCGGCGGATTCTCCGCGAAGGCGATGGTGCCGTCGGGCAAGGTGGTGAACCACTCCGGATGGCTGCGCACCCACGGGTGATCGGGGGCGCACTGCAGCGCCAGATCCAGTGCTACCTCGAGACCGAGTTCGCCTGCGGCACGGACGAATTCGGCGAAGTCCTCCTCGGTCCCCAGAAGCGGGTGGACCGCGTCGTGGCCGCCCTCGGCCGAACCGATCGCCCACGGGGAGCCGAAATCGTCGGGTCCACACGTCAGAGAGTTGTTGGGGCCCTTGCGATTCACCGTGCCGATCGGGTGGATCGGCGGCAGGTAGACGACGTCGAAACCCATGGCCGCGATGCGTGGGAGTTCTTTCGTCGCGGTGGCGAAGGTGCCGTGCACCGGATTGCCGTCGGCGTCCCAGCCGCCGGTGGAGCGGGGGAAGAATTCGTACCACGCGCCGACCAGCGCGCGCCGCCGCTCGACCAGCACGGTGTGGGCCGGACCGCGGGTCACCAGGTCGCGCAGTGGCGTCTCGCGCAGGATCTCGGCGACCTCGGCGCTGAAGGCCGGCGCCACCCGCGCCGGCAGTTGCGCATCACTGCGCAGCGCGGCCGCGGCGGCGCGCAGTTTCTCCCACTGGCGTTTCGGGACCGCCTGTGCCGCCCGTTCGAACAGCCGGGCGCCGATCTCGAGATCGTTGGCCAGATCCGTCGCGCTCTGGCCGACGGCCAGTTTCGCCTCGACCGCGGCCCGCCAGCCGGTGATCGGATCGCCCCAGCCTTCCACGCGAAAGGTCCACAGCCCCGGCGTATTCGGGGTGAAAACCGCATTGAAGACGTCGGGTTCGAACTCGGGCGCCATCCGGATCCGCTGGGTGCGGCCGCCGCCCGGTCCGCGCACGGCCAGGGTGGCGGCCACCGCGTCGTGACCCTCGCGCCACACCACGGCCCGCACCGGGACCACTTCGCCGACGACGGCCTTGGCCGGATATCCGCCCGCGACGGCCGGGGCGGTGTCATCGATGGCGATGCGACCGGTCACGGCACCAACCGTACCGGTAGTTCGGGGGCGACCACGAACACGCGCGACGGGGGCCTGCGCGATTGCGGGCCGGAAGGGCCCGTGGCAGACTTTCCGGGGCGGTGGTTCCGTTTCTGGTGGACGCCGGTGCGGTGCGAATGGCCGGCCCGAACGAATTCGCCGAGAGCCGAGAGAAAGGAATCTCGCATGACAGCAGTGCAGGGGCAAACCGTGGAGATCACGACGCCCGACGGTGTCGCCGACGCGTACGTCACCTATCCCGCGGGGGGCGGGAGATATCCCGGTGTGCTGCTGTACATGGACGCGTTCGGACTGCGTCCGAGTCTGCGCGCGCTGGCCGACGATGTCGCCGCGGCCGGATACACCGTGCTGGTTCCCAACGTCTTCTACCGGCACGGCCGGGCGCCGCTGCTCGAGCTGCCGGATTTCATCGATACGCAGGAGCGTCCGGACCTGTTCGCGACGATCGTCCCGATGCTGCGCGAGCTCACCCCGGATCTCGTGGTCCGCGATGCCGGCGCCTACCTGGACTGGCTCACCGCGTTCGAGCACACGGCGGACGGACCGATCGCCACTGCCGGATACTGCATGGGCGGCCGGTTGGCGGTGTACACGGCCGGCGCGTTCGGTGACCGGATCGCGGCCGCGGCCGGATTCCACACCGGCGGATTGGTGGTCGACGGCCCCGACAGCCCGCATCTGGCCGTCGAGAAGGCCACGGCGGAGATGTATTTCGGCCATGCCGATCAGGACCGCTCGCTGACGCCGGAACAGATCGAGACGTTCGACAAGGCTCTCGCCGCGGCCGGAGTGCGCTACCGCACCGAGGTCTACCCCGGCGCACACCACGGTTACACCCAGGCCGACACCGCGCACTACGACCGCGAAGCCGACGAGCGGCACCGGCGCGAGCTGCTGGCCCTGCTCGATCGGACGCTGCGGGGATAAGGCCTGTCGCAGCAGGTCAGCGCACTGGCTCGGCCTCGGCGTGCGGAGGACGGGCCGGTGCTGCCGTGTAGGGTCTACCCGGTGAAGGCATTGCGTCGTTTCACCGTCCGTGCCCATCTGCCGCAGCGGCTGGCCGCCCTCGGTGAGCTGGCCGCCAATCTGCGGTGGTCATGGCACGGGCCTACTCAGGATGTGTTCGCGCAGCTGGATCCCGAGTTGTGGGTGCGGGTCGGGCGCGATCCGGTGCGGATGCTCGGTGAGGTGGACGCGGACCGGCTCGACGAGTGGGCCGCGGATCCCGGCTATCAGGCGGCCGTCGACGCCGCGGAGGCCGACCTGCGGGACTATCTGACCAGACCCCGCTGGTTCGGCGAACATATCGCCGCGGAACCGGAAAGCCCGGCGCCGCGCGGTATCGCCTACTTCTCCATGGAATTCGGTGTGACCGAGGTGCTGCCGAATTATTCGGGCGGGCTGGGGATTCTGGCCGGTGACCATCTGAAGGCGGCCTCGGATCTGGGATTGCCGCTGATCGGCGTCGGCCTGCTGTATCGGTCCGGCTATTTCCGGCAGTCGCTCACCGCCGACGGCTGGCAGGCCGAACGCTATCCCGACCTCGATCCGCAAGGCCTGCCGCTGCGGCTGCTGGCCGAGGAGGGCGCGCCGGTGCTCGTCCACGTGCCCATGCCCGAGGGCCGGGTACTGCGCGCCCGGGTGTGGATCGCGCAGGTGGGACGAATTCCGTTGCTGCTGCTCGATTCCGATATCGGCGACAACGATCCGGAACTGCGCGCGGTGACCGACCGACTCTACGGCGGTGACCAGGACCACCGCATCAAACAGGAGATTCTGGCCGGAATCGGCGGCGTGCGCGCGGTCCGCGCCTACACCCGGGCTCGCGGCCTGCCGGATCCGGACGTGTGGCATATGAACGAGGGCCACGCGGGATTCCTCGGGATCGAGCGGATCCGCGAATATATGGCGGGCGGAATGGATTTCGACTCCGCGCTCGCCGCGGTCCGGGCCGCGACCGTCTTCACCACGCATACTCCGGTGCCCGCGGGCATCGATCGGTTCGCCGCCGGGTTGGTCCGCCGTTACTTCGGCGGTGCCCACGGGGAACGGGAATCGCCACTGCTGCCGGGGATTTCGGTGGATCGGATCCTGGCGCTGGGACGTGAGGCCGATCCTTCGGTATTCAACATGGCCCACCTCGGTTTGCGCCTCGCGCAGCGTGCCAACGGAGTCTCGCGACTGCACGGCGAGGTGAGCCGTGACATGTTCGCGCCGCTGTGGCCCGGATTCGACGCGGCCGAGGTGCCGATCGGTTCGGTGACCAACGGTGTGCACGCCCCGACGTGGGCGGCTCGCGAATGGATCGGCATCGCGGCACGAGCGACGGGCCCGGAGGAGGCAGCGAGCGTAACCACGGCGGGACCCGGGAGTGCCGCCGTGGATACAGCGCGCGACCCGGTAGGTCCTGAGTTCGTCGCCGAGGGGCGCGGCTGGGAACAACTTCGGGCCGTGGATGTGCGCGAACTGTGGGAGACGCGGGCGACGCTGCGTGCGGTACTGGTCGCCGAGGTCCGTCGCCGGCTGCGGGAATCGTGGCTCGAACGCGGTGCGGCGCCGGCCGAATTAGGTTGGGTGGACGAGGTTTTCGATCCCGGTGTGCTGACCGTCGGCTTCGCCCGGCGGGTGCCCACCTACAAGCGGCTGACGCTGATGCTGCGCGATCCGGACCGGCTGCGCGCACTGTTGCTCGATCCGGAGCGACCGCTGCAACTGGTGGTCGCGGGTAAGAGCCATCCCGCCGACGACGGGGGCAAGGCGCTGATCCAGCAGGTGGTGCGGTTCGCCGACGATCCGGCGGTGCGGCACCGGATCGTGTTCCTGCCCGATTACGACATGTCGATGGCCCGCTACCTGTACTGGGGTTGCGATGTGTGGTTGAACAATCCGCTGCGTCCGCTGGAGGCCTGCGGGACGTCCGGGATGAAGGCCGCACTCAACGGCGGCCTCAATCTCTCCATTCGAGACGGCTGGTGGGACGAGATGTACGACGGCGACAACGGGTGGGCCATCCCGACCGCCGACGGCGTCCGCGACGAACATCGGCGCGACGATCTGGAGGCGGCCGCTCTGTACGAGATGTTGCAGCGCTCGGTGCTCCCGCGGTTCTACGAGCGCGACGAATCCGGTCTGCCGGTGCGCTGGATGGAAATGGTGCGCCACACGCTGCGCACCCTCGGGCCGAAGGTGCTCGCCTCGCGCATGGTCCGCGACTACACCACCGGCTACTACCTCCCGGCCGCCGGTTCCTATGCCGCGGTCGCCGCCGGCGATTTCGCCGGGGCGCGGGCGCTGGCCGAATACCGCCGCCGCCTGGAGTCGGTGTGGTCGCAGGTGAAAGTGCTTCAGGTCGACAGCTCCGGCCTGCCCGATATTCCGGTGATCGGTGCGGAACTGTCGCTGCGGGCCCGCATCGACCTGGCCGGTCTGTCCACCGGCGACGTGGTGGTGCAGGCGGTTCTGGGCCGGGTCGGTTCCGATGACGAGCTGACCGATACGGAGGTCGTCGACATGGACCACCTCTCCACGGACGCCGGCACCGAGCAGTACGCGGTCACCACGCCGGTGCCACATTCCGGTGCCGTCGGGTACACCGTCCGCGTGCTGCCCAGACACCCGCTGCTGTCGGGCCCGGCGGAACTCGGACTGGTCGCCGCGGCGCGACCGTAGACCATCTGGTCAGCGGGGATTTCGGGGAGCGTGATTTGCCGCATGTTCGCCGATCTGAATGGCATCGAACGGTCGCAGACCGTTACGGTGCCCTCGGCACAGTCCGATCGGTCCGGGGCGAGGGTGGAGAGCAGCAGATGAGCAGTGTCGACGTCCTGTCGCGGTCCAAGGGACGCCTCGATTCCTACTTCGGAATCGCTCGGCTCGGCTCGACCATGAGGCGCGAGCTCATGGCGGGAACCGTCACCTTCCTGGCGATGTCCTATGTGCTGGCGGTCAACCCGGCGGTTCTCGGCGACCACGGTCAGCTCGGATCGCGCGGCATTCCGACCCAGGCGGTATTCACCGCGACCGCGGTGGCCGCAGTGGTGGGCACGCTGGTGATGGGGGTGTGGGCGCGCTACCCGATCGCGCTCGCGCCGGGGATGGGGTTGAACGCCTTCTTCGCCTATTCGGTCGTGCTGGGGATGGGAATCGACTGGCAGGTGGCACTGTCGGGCACGCTGCTGTCGGGCATCATCTTCTTCATCCTCGCGGTGACCAAGATCCGCGAGAAGATCATCGACGCGATTCCGCTGCAACTGAAGCTGGCCGTCGGCGCGGGAATCGGCATGTTCGTCGCCTTCCTCGGTCTCAAGAACGCCGGGATCGTGGTCTCCGATCCGGCGACCTTCGTCCACCTGGGTGATTTCACCAAGGGGACCACGCTGCTCGCGCTGTTCGGACTGTTGGTGACGGTCGTCTTCCTGGTGCTCGGCTGGCACGGTGCCGTGCTGTACGGCATCGTCTCCACGACGGTCGTCGGCATCGTCAGCGGGCTGGTGCATCTGCCGCATCAGGTGGTGGCGCTGCCACACGGGCTGGATCAGACCTTCGGCCAGGCCATCGTGAATCTGCCGCACGCGTTCACCGGTCAGATGGCGATCGTCGTGCTGACCATGCTGTTCGTCGACTTCTTCGACGCCTCGGGCACGCTCATCGGCATCGCCAACCAAGCCGGGCTGCTCGGGCCCGACGGGAAACTGCCGCGCGCCGCGCAGGCGCTGGCCGCCGATTCGATCGGCACCGCCGCGGGCGCGATCATCGGCACCTCGACCACCACGGCCTATGTCGAATCCACCGCCGGCGTCAGCGCGGGCGGGCGAACCGGCCTCACCGCGGTCTCGACGGCCGGCTGGTTCCTGGCCGCGATGTTCTTCTTCCCGATCTTCGCGGTGGTCGCCGATGTGCCCGCGGTGACGGCGCCGGCGCTGATCGTGGTGGGTGTGCTGATGTCGCGGGCGCTCGGCGATATCGATTGGGGCAAGCTCGAATACGCGATCCCGGCGTTCATCACCGTGATCATGATGCCGCTGACCTATTCGATCGCCAACGGGATCGCGATGGGGCTGACCTTCTATCCGGTGGTCATGGTCGCGCGGCGGCGCGGGCGTGAGGTGCATCCGGTCATGTGGGTGCTGATGGCGGTATTCCTCGCGTACTTCTTCTTCCTCGCCGAGTAGGTTCCTCGCCGATCGGGCCGTCCGGCTGCGTTGCGCGAAGGCCTGCCCCGATGAGTTCGGCGCGCATTCCTCGTCTTACCGAACGTGGCATCACCGAACGAGGCTCCACCGAAGGAGCCTGACGGATCACGCTCGACGGAATAAGGCGTGAACCGGGTTCGGTTGGTCACCGTGTTATCAATCGGACCGCGGTCCGCTTTGCTTTCGTCAACTAACGAGATGAGGACTCCGACGATCATGACCGCCAATACCGAGCCCCGGACCGCCGCCCGCCCGCTGGAATTCCGGACCGCGGCCGATCCGGTCGCCGCCGATATCGGCCTGCTGCTGTTGCGGCTGGTCTTCGGCGGACTGCTTTTCGTGCACGGCACTCAGAAGCTCTTCGGCTGGTTCAACGGCCCCGGCCTGTCCGCGACGGCCGCCGGATTCCAGCACATGGATTACGACCCCGGAAAATTCTTCGCCACGCTCGCCGGGTTGTGCGAGGCGGTCGGCGGCGGGCTGCTGTTTCTCGGGCTGGTGACGCCCCTGGCCGCCGCGATCGTGCTCGGCACCATGATCAATGCGATGCATGTGACCTGGCCGCACGGGCTCGAGGGATATGAATCCGCGTTGTTGTTCGCGGCGGTGGCGGTGGCGCTGGGATTCACCGGCCCGGGCCGCTTCTCGGTCGATCACGGGCGGCCGTGGCAGCGGCACGGCATCGTGTGGGGAGTGGGCGCGGTCGTGATCGGCGTGGTGGCCGCGGTGATCACCCTGCTGGTGAAGTAGGTTCGCGCGCCGGGTGATATGAGTGTCCCCACGTCGCGTGCAGGGTTCGCGACGCGGGGACCTCGGATACTCCGATGTGGGAATTGGGGTGCACCGGAAGTACCCTCGCCAACTTACTTCCGAACAGAAGTAGTTTCCCAGCCGATGTGGCGCGTGTCATATAACAGTTCGGTTCAATTCTCGGCGGCCACGGCCGGATCGGGGGCCGTGGCGGTCAATCGCCGCAGCGCCTTGGCGACGACCTCGGGGTCGGAGGTCTCCCAGTACGGGGGCAGAGAGGCGCGCAGATACCCGCCGTAGCGGGCGGTCACCAGCCGCGGATCCAGAATCGCCACCACGCCCCGGTCGTGCACGCTGCGCAGCAGCCGCCCGGTGCCCTGGGCAAGTAGCAGGGCGGCGTGGTTGGCCGCGATGGTCAGGAAGCCGTTGCCGCCGCGCGCCTGCACGGCCTGCTGCCGGGCGACCAGCAGCGGATCGTCGGGCCGGGGGAACGGAATGCGGTCGAGAATGACCAGGCTCAGTGACGGTCCGGGAACATCCACGCCCTGCCACAGCGAGAGCGTGCCGAACAACGAGGTCGCGGGATCTTCGGCGAAGCGGCGGACCAGGGTGCCGGTGGCGTCCTCGCCCTGGCACAGGATCGGCGTGTCCAGGCGTTCGCGCAGGATTTCGCTGGCGGCCTTGGCGGCGCGCGTCGAGGAGAACAAGCCCAGTGTGCGGCCGCCGGCCGCCTCGATCAGCCGCTCGATCTCGTCCAGATAGGCCGGGGCCAATCCGTCGCGGCCCGGAGGCGGGAGATGTTTGGCGACGTAGAGGATGCCGGATTTCGCGTGATCGAACGGCGAGCCCACATCCAGGGAGTTCCAGCGCATGGCCGAGGTGTCGGCGGGAGCTTCGGCTCCGTTCGCCATCGCCGGGTCGATGCGGCGGCTGCCCTGATCCGCACGCTCGGCGCCCGGGACGTCGGTTCCCGCGCGATCGGGTGCCTGCGGAGGCAGCCCCCACGTGACGGCCAACCCGTCGAAGGAACCGCCGACCTGCAGCGTGGCCGAGGTGAGAACGACCGTCGCGGTGCCGAACAACCGGCTGCGCAACAACCCGCCCACCGAGAGCGGGGCCATGTGCAGCGTGCGCCGGGCGACGCCGCGCACCTCGTCCACGGCCAGCCACAGCACATCGCGGCGGGCCGCCGGATCGGGTTCCTCGAACGCCGTCAGCGCGCGCACGGCGGTATCGTGCACCTCCTCGACCGCGGCCACCGCCATGTTGCGGGCGGCGGCGGCTTCCGGATCGCCTTGTGGCGCACCGGAACCGGGAGGCGCGAGGGCGGTACGGACGGTCCAGGCGGCATCGCGCAGCAGGGCCAGCACCTGGTCGCCGCCGGCGGGAAGTTCGTCCCAGCGGCCCGGCGGCAGATCTTCGAGCAGTTCGTGCCACGCCTCCGCCGCACCCTCGAGCCGGTCGAGGTCGCCCTCGTCGACGAGTTTGGTGCAGCGCTTGGCCGCCGCCGTGATGGTCGCGGTGGACAATTCCGCGGTCGCCACCCCGGTGACCCGATCCACCAGTTCGTGCGCCTCGTCGATGACGACCACATCGTGTTCGGGCAGCACCTGGATTCCGCTGATGGCGTCGATGGCCAGCAGCGCGTGGTTGGTGACCACCACATCGGCCTGCCCGGATTCCGCGCGGGCGCGTTCGGCGAAGCAGTCGGTGCCGAACGGGCAGCGCGATTTGCCCAGGCATTCCCGCGCCGAGACGCTGACCTGACGCCAGGCCCGGTCGCTGACGCCGGGGACCAGTTCGTCGCGGTCGCCGGTCTCGGTGTCGGAGGCCCAGTCGTTGAGGCGCTGCACCTCGCGCCCGAGCCGGGAGATCGCGAAGGCGTCGAACAGTTCGGTCTCCGGCGGTTCGTCCGGGATCGCACTGTTGATCTTGTGCAGGCACAGATAGTTGTTGCGGCCCTTGAGGATCGCGAACCGGGCGCGCCGGCCCAGGGGTTTCTCCAGCGCCTGTGCCAGCCGGGGCAGATCGCGGTCGACCAACTGCCGCTGCAGTGCGATGGTGGCGGTGGACACCACGACCGTCCGCCCGCTCTGCACCGCGTGCCGCAGACTCGGCACCAGATAGGCCAGCGACTTACCGGTGCCGGTTCCGGCCTGGACGGCCAGGTGTTCCTTGGTGTCGATGGAGTGCGCGACCGCGGCCGACATGGTCTGCTGGCCGGTACGCGCCGTACCGCCGAGTGCTTCCACGGCGGTCGCCAGCAAAGTCGGTACGGGCGGGAGTTCGGGCACCCAGGAAGACTAGCGCCCCCCGCCGACAACCGGCCCGACCGGCGGCGGTCGCCGGTGGTCGCCCGCGCCCGTCCGCGCGGAGTTGTGCACAGGCGGGCGGTTGTCCACAGGGCGCGTCGCGGGGACGCCGGATCGGGTGGCGGCGTCCGGGACGGCCAGTAGGGTTGGCGGTAATCCGCATCAGGGGGTGCGGTACGGGGAAGGAGACGCGCGTGGAGCCGGATTACCGCACCTGGATCGCCGGGGGATCACACCTCGAGCTGAGTGGCCACCGGATCTTCCACCGGCAGGACGGCCCGGTCGACGGGCGGCCGGTGACGTTGCTGCACGGATATCCGACGTCCTCGCACGACTGGGTCTCGATCCTGCCCGCTCTCGCCGAATCCGGCTGCCGGGTAACGACTCTGGATTTCCTCGGCTTCGGCGCCAGCGACAAACCGCGCGGGCACGACTATCGGATGACCGAACAGGCCACGCTGGTCGAACAGCTCTGGCAGCGGCTCGGCATCACCGGCACCGCGCTCGTGGCACACGATTACGGTGTCAGCGTGGCGCAGGAGTTACTGGCCCGCGACAGTGCGCGGGTGCGGCGGATGGCCTGGCTCAACGGCGGACTGTACCCGGACCTGTACCGGCCCTTGCCGATTCAGCATCTGATGACCACCCCGATCGGCAAGATACTGAATCCGCTCATGTCGGAGACGACCTTCCGGATGACGTTGCGCCGCATCCTCGGGCGCCCGGTCTCCGATGCCGATCTGCACCAGATGTGGCTGGCGATGACCGATGGCGGCGGTAAGCGCGTGCAATGGGCGCTCAATCGCTACCACGCCGAGCGCCGGGCGAATGCCGGACGCTGGCAGCAGGCACTGGAAAGCTATTCCGGCCCGGTACTTTTCGTGTGGGGTCCGGCCGATCCGATCAGCGGTGGGCACCTGCTGCCGCGCCTGCGGGAACGATTGCCGCGGGCCCGGTTCGAGGTATTGGACGCGGCGCCCGCGACCGGTCACTACCCGCAGGTCGAGAACCCCGGCCCGGTAGCCGCGGCGCTCGTGGAATTCCTGGCCGCGGCGTCCTAGCCGGTACCGCGAGCTATGTATTCGTGGGCAGGCTGCCCGCCAACTCCACTCCGGCGGCCCGCAGACCGTCCAGCGCGGTGGCGGTCGTCTCCGGCGACACCGCCGCGGTGAGGTTCAGCAGGACCCGGGTGGTCAGTCCTGCCGCGCGGGCATCGGCGGCGGTGGCGCGGACGCAGTGGTCGGTGGCGATACCGCAGATGTCCACGGCGTCGACGCCCTTGTCGCGCAACCATGTCGCGAGTTCGACCGCATCGTCGGTCGAACCCTCGAATCCGGAATAGGCAGCGCTGTAGGCACCCTTGGAGAACACCGCGTCGAGGGCGGAGGTGTCGAGATTCGGATGGAAATCCGCACCCGGCGTGCCGGCGCGGCAGTGCGGCGGCCAACTGTCCACGTAATCGGGACGCTCGGAGAAATGGGCACCCGGGTCGATGTGGAAGTCCCGGGTGGCGGCGATCGCGGCATAGTCGTCGCGGTGTGCGGCCAGATAGTCGCTGATCTGCCGGGCCACCGCGGCGCCGCCGGCGACGGCCAGGGAGCCGCCTTCACAGAAATCGTTCTGCACATCGACGACGATGAGCGCTCTACCCATCTCCCGCACCTCGTTTCGCGCCGGTTGCCCCGCCTTCATTGTAGGAACGTGGTCGGAACGGCCGGTTCGCCGGCGGAGAGCTTCAAGCCCTCCCAGGGCAGACTGATCAGACCGCGGGCGACCAGGTCCCGGCTGTGCGCCAGATCCGGTACCTCGGCCGCCGGCTCACCCTTGCGAATCAGCGGAACCAGCAGATCCCGCACGTCGTAACCGTTGCCGGTGGGGCGTTGCGCGGTGGCCGGATACACGATCTCCTCGACGATGGTGCCGGTATCGCGAGACAGTCGCACCGCGCGCTTGGTGCCGCCTCGCGACTGTTTGTGGCTACTGCGCTTGGCCACCGGTACGCCCTCGACCTCCACCAGTTTGTAGACCATTCCGGCGGTCGGCGCGCCCGACCCGGTGACCAGGGAGGTGCCCACGCCGTACGCGTCGACGGGTTCGGCGCGCAGTGCGGCGATCGCGTATTCGTCCAGATCGCCGGACACCACGATGCGGGTCTTCTTCGCGCCGAGGGCGTCGAGCTGGTCGCGCACCTGCCGCGCCAGGACGCCCAGATCGCCGGAATCGATGCGCACACCGCCCAATTCGGGCCCGGCGACCTCGATGGCACGGGCCACCCCGGCGGTGATGTCGAAGGTGTCGACCAGCAGTGTGGTGCCGATGCCGAGTGCGTCGACCTGACTGCGGAAGGCCGCCGCCTCGTGCTGCCCGTCCGGGCCGCTGTGCAACAGCGTAAAGGCGTGCGCGCTGGTGCCGGCGCCGGGAATGCCGTAGCGCCGCACCGCCTCCAGATTCGAGGTGGCGTCGAATCCGGCGAGATACGCGGCGCGGGCGCAGGCGGGAGCGGCCAGTTCGTGAGTGCGGCGCGAACCCATCTCGATCATCCGGCGCCCCGCGGCCGCGCTGACCATCCGCGCCGCCGCGGCGGCGATCGCGCTGTCGTGGTTGAGGATCGACAGAATCAGCGTTTCCAGCACCACGCACTCGGCGAAGCTGCCGCGCACCGACAGGATGGGGGAGCCGGGGAAGTAGAGATCACCTTCCAGGTAGCCGTCGATGTCGCCGGTGAAGCGGAGATCGCGCAGCCACTCCAGCGTTCGCGCGTCCAGGAATCGCGCCGCCACAGCGAGTTCGGCTTCGCCGAAACGGAAGTCCCGCAACGCGGTGAGCAACCGGTCGGTACCCGCGACGACGCCGTATCGGCGACCATGTGGCAACCGGCGAGCGAATACCTCGAAGGTGCATTGGCGCTGTGCCGAACCGTCGGCGAGGGCGGCCGCGAGCATGGTCAGCTCGTACTGGTCGGTCAGCAGGGCGGTGCTCGCGGCGGCGGCCGAAGTGTCCACGCGGCCACTGTAGACATACCGGACGCGCGGCGGGCGCCGCGGTGCGCGCGGCGTCGCGGAGGGCCTTCCGGAGGTGCTCGGCGCGGGTGTTGTTTATCCGGAGCCGCGTCGTACTCTGAGGGTATGGGTCTGTGCATGAGAGACGCCGTCCGGATCGCCGCCGGTCCGGTCGGCGCGAACCAGGCAGCGGCGCGAGCGACGGGCCCGCAGGACACGGCGTGGCGGGGACGGTCGTGGGCGGGGCGAGACACCCGCGTAGGCGTCGTGGCCGGACGGTTGTCGGCGGCTCAGGCCACACCGGAGACCGTCGAGGTCACCGAGATCCTGGAGGCCGAGGACCGGCCGTGGGTCACGGTGGTCTGGGACGACCCGGTGAACCTGATGCACTACGTCACCTACATCTTCCAAAAGCTGTTCGGTTACAGCAAAGCCAAGGCAACCGAGCTGATGCTGCAGGTACACAACGAGGGCAAGGCGGTGGTGTCGTCGGGATCCCGGGACAGGATGGAGCACGACGTCCAGCGTCTGCACGCCGCCGGGCTCTGGGCGACCATGCAACGTGACCAGTGACCGCGACGGCTACGGTAGCCCCGTGCGCAAGTGGAGCAGGAAGAACTCGCTGAGCGGGCTCAAGCTGCGGTCGGAGATGGACCCCCGGGAGGCGGACGTCCTGCGTTCGCTGGTGGGGGCGGTCACCGGACTGCTCACCGATCGGGCCCAATCCTCGCCCGAGGACGATCTGGCGGAGCTGACCGGACTTCGCACCGGCAACAGCATTCCTCCGGACGATCCGCGGCTGGCGCGGCTGCTGCCCGACTTCCATCGCAAGGAACCCGGTTCTCCGGACGCCGACCGCGCCGATCTCAACAGCGCCCTGCGCAGTCTGCACGAACCCGAGATCATCGACGCGAAGGTGGCCGCCGGCACGGTGGTCCTGGAAACCCTGCCCGAGCGCGGCGGCAAGATCGTGCTCACTCCCGAACAGGCCGACGCCTGGCTGAACGCCCTCAACGACGTGCGGCTGGCGCTGGGCACCGCACTGGGCATCGACGCCGACACGCCCGACCAGCTCGATCCCGACGATCCGCGCGCCCCGCACCTGGACGTCTACCACTGGCTCACCTGGATGCAGGATTCGCTGCTGCACGCCCTCGCTCCCTGACTCCACTCGCGCTCGCGGATTTCCACGTCTGCAGGAGGACATGTGACTTCGGTGCCGGGATCTCGGGACTCGATCACCGATGTGGCGGGTGTGCTGGTCGGCCACCACCACGAACTCGATCCGGACGCGACGCTCGGTTCCGGCGCCGCGACGGGCTGCACCGTGGTGCGCGTGCCGGGCGGGGCCACCGCGTCGGTCGATGTGCGGGGCGGCGGACCGGGGACCCGCGAGACCGATCTGCTCGATCCCGGCCAGACGGTGCGGCAGGTGAACGCGGTGCTGCTCACCGGCGGCAGCGCCTACGGGCTGGCGGCCGCCGACGGGGTGATGCGCCGGCTCGAGGAGGACGGCGAGGGCATTCCGATGGATCCGGCCGACCCCTCGCGAGTGGTGCCGATCGTTCCCGGTGCGGTGATCTTCGATCTACCGGTGGGAGCGTGGGATATCCGGCCGACCGCGGAATTCGGTTATCGCGCAACGTGTTCGGCGGGCGAGACTTTCGAATGCGGCAGTGTGGGTGCCGGCACGGGTGCGCGAGCCGGTTCCATCAAGGGTGGAATCGGTACGGCCAGTGTGCGTTTCACCGCGGGTCCGGCCGCCGGTCACACCGTCGGGGCGCTGGTGGTCGCCAATCCGGTCGGCTCGGTATTCGATCCGCGTACCGGCCTGCCGTGGGGTGCGGGTACCTCCGGACCGGAGCATTTCGGTCTGGCACCCGCGACCGCCGAAGCGCTGGCCCGCGCCAACGCCCTGCCGGTGAAGGGAACGGTGCTCAACACCACCATCGGTGTGGTGGCCACCGATGCCGCGCTGGATCCGGCGGGATGTCGCCGCCTCGCCGTCACCGCGCACGACGGTCTGGCGCGCGCGATCCGGCCCGCTCATTCCCCGCTCGACGGCGACACGCTGTTCGCCCTGGCCACCGGCACGACCACCGCGGAGTCGAATATCCCACTGCCACCCGCGTTTCCGGCGGACCTGCTGCTGCTCGACGAACTGTGCACCGCGGCCGCGGTCTGTGTGGAGCGGGCGATCGTGGACGCGATCCTGCGGGCGAACCCGGTGGCCGGCATCCCGACCTACCGGGAGTTGTTCGGCTGAGCCCCGGCCGGCCTCCGGCGAGGCATTTCGCGCCGTGTGATGCGCTATATCAGGCCCGCCCGCGCGGTGGGTGGGAATAGCCGAATATCCTCGGCCGTTGACGGCAGCGATACGACCCGCGCGGGCCGGGCGCGTCGCGGGCGTGAGCGGAAGGATTCGAACTGTGCTGGTGATCAGGGCCGATCTCGTGGATGCGATGGTGGCGCATGCCCGCGCCGATCATCCCGACGAGGCCTGCGGTGTGATCGCCGGCGCCGAGGGCTCCGACCGCCCCGAGCGTTTCGTGGCCATGATCAACGCCGAGCGCTCGCCCACCTTCTACCGGTTCGACTCCGGCGAGCAGTTGCGGGTCTGGCGGGAGATGGACGACCGTGACGAGGAGCCGGTGGTGATCTACCACTCGCACACCGCCACGGAGGCCTATCCCAGCCGGACGGACATCTCGTACGCCTCCGAGCCCAACGCCCACTACGTGCTGGTGTCCACCCGCGACCCGCAGGAGCACGAACTGCGCAGCTACCGGATCCTCGACGGTGTGGTCACCGAGGAACCGGTGAAGATCGTGACCGAGTACCCCTCGGCCTGAGCCCGACGCGTCCGCGAACCAGGCGACCAGAAGAAACAGGAGCACCCATGTCGGTAACCGTGTCCATCCCGACCATCATGCGCACCCTCACCGGAGGTGAGAAGCGGGTCCAGGCGACCGGTTCCACCCTCGCCGAGGTGATCGGCGACCTCGAGGCCAACTACCCCGGACTCGAACAGCGCCTGCTGTCCGACGGCAAGCTCAACCGCTACGTCAATATCTACGTCGACGACGAGGACGTGCGCTTCGCCGGTGGGCTGGAGGCCGAGGTTCCGGCCAACGGCTCGGTGACCATCCTGCCTGCCGTCGCCGGCGGCGCGCTCGGCCGCTGATTTCCGTGGCACGCTACGAATCGCTGATCGAGACCCTCGGCAACACCCCGCTGGTGGGTCTGAAGACGCTGTCGCCCCGATGGGACGGTGACGACCACGTCCGGTTGTGGGCCAAACTCGAGGACCGCAACCCGACCGGGTCGATCAAGGACCGCCCGGCCCTGCGCATGATCGAGCAGGCCGAGGCCGACGGCACGCTGCGGCCCGGCTGCACGATCCTGGAGCCGACCAGTGGCAACACCGGCATCTCGCTGGCCATGGCCGCCAAGCTCAAGGGGTATCGCCTGATCTGTGTGATGCCGGAGAACACCTCGGTCGAGCGGCGGCAGTTGCTGACCATGTTCGGCGCCGAGATCATCGACTCCCCCGCCGCCGGTGGCTCCAACCAGGCCGTGGCGAAGGCCAAGCAGATCGCCGCCGAACATCCCGACTGGGTGATGCTGTACCAGTACGGCAATCCGGCCAACGCCGATGCGCACTATCGGGGCACCGGCCCGGAGATCCTGGCGGACCTGCCGGAGATCACCCACTTCGTCGCCGGGCTGGGCACCACCGGGACCCTGATGGGGACCGGCCGCTACCTGCGGGAGAACGTCGCGGAGATCGATATCGTGGCCGCCGAGCCGCGCTACGGCGAACTGGTCTACGGGCTGCGCAACATCGACGAGGGCTTCATTCCGGAGCTCTACGACGAATCGGTGCTGACCTCGCGGTTCTCGGTCGGGCCGTACGACGCGGTGCGGCGTACCCGGGAGCTGGTATTGGAGGAGGGCATCTTCGCCGGTATCTCCACCGGTGCGATCCTGCATGCGGCTCTCGGGGTGGGCAACAAGGCATTGCGCGCGGGTGAGCGGGCCGATATCGCGTTCGTGGTGGCCGACGGCGGCTGGAAATACCTGTCGACCGGCGCGTACGACGGCACGCTGGAGGAAGCCGAGGAGCGGCTCGACGGTCAGCTCTGGGCCTAGTGGTTCCGGTGAACCGGTCGCCCCGTCCGCATCGCCGGTCCGAGTGCCGGTCCTCGCCGCAGCGGTACCGTTGAGGGCGAGCGACCGGACGACCGGTCTCGCGAGGAGGTGATGGCGATGGCCGAGCAGATGGGTCCGTCCTTCGACCCGGATCGGATTGCCGCACTGCGGGCCGAATTGCAGAAGTCCGCGGGAACGCCCGCCGGTTCCGTACCGTCCGGTTCGCAGTTTCCCTCGCCCCGGCCCGCCGCCGCAGCACCGCCGTCCGCGTCGGAGCCCGGACGTACCGCCGCGCTGAAGTTGTTGTGGCAGCGGGCAATTGCGATGACTCTCACGTTCGTGGCGTTGCTCTACGCGGTCGAGGGAGTCGACACCGTCTCCCATCACGACCTCGACGCTGCGGGGGTGCGGCCCCGGACGGCCGAGGGTCTGGAGGGGATCGTCTTCGCCCCCGTCCTGCACGCGAACTGGGCGCATCTGCTCGGCAACACCCTGCCGGTGATCGTGCTGGGACTGCTGACGCTGCTCACCGGGATCGGTCGCGGACTGGCCGCCACCGCGATCGTCTGGGTCGTGGCCGGGGTCGGCACCTGGCTCACCGGGGCGAGTGGTTCGGTACACATCGGCGCCTCGGTGCTGGTGTTCGGCTGGCTGACCTATCTGATCTCGCGCGGCCTGTTCACCCGCAACCTGTGGCAGATTCTGGTGGGTGTCGTCGTGGGTCTGCTGTACGGCTCGATTCTGTGGGGTGTACTGCCCGGCCAGGCCGGAATCTCTTGGCAAGGGCATCTTTTCGGTGCGTTGGGTGGACTGCTGGCCGGCTGGGTACTCTCATCGAATGAACGTCGTCATCGTCGCGGGGAGAGTGCCGGCCGCCTCGCATCGTCGGGGTGACTGCGGAACTCGGCCGGCGATTTGGGGGATCCCCAGTTGAGTGAGAATGCAGCGTGGCAGCATGGGGGAATGCGACTCACCGTCCTCGGGTGTTCGGGCAGTGTGTCCGGCCCGGATTCCCCTGCGTCGGGCTATTTGCTGACCGGTCCGGATATGACCCCCACCGTGATCGATTTCGGTCCCGGCGTGCTGGGCGCGTTGCAGCGTTACCTGGATCCCGGCGAGGTCGACATCTTCCTCACCCATCTGCACGCCGATCACTGCCTGGACCTGCCCGGATTGCTGGTGTGGCGGCGGTATCACCCGAACCCGCCGACCGGGAAGGCGATCGTGCAGGGCCCCTCGGATTCGGCGCTGCGGATCGGCAACGCCTCGGCCGAGATCGGCGGCGAATGCGACGACTGGTCCGACGTGATCGATATGCGCGCCTGGGAAGAGGGTGCCGAGGTGCGTTTCGGTCCCGGCCACACGGTGGTCGCCCGCCGGATGTACCACCCGCCGGAGTCCTACGGCCTGCGCATCACCACCGCCGCCGGCCGGACCCTGGTCTACACGGGTGATACCGCCTTGTGCCCCGCGGTGTTCGAACTCGCGGAGGGCGCCGACGTGCTGCTCTCGGAGGCCTCGTGGACCCACGATCCGGCCAATCGCCCACCGGGCATTCACCTTTCGGGTACCGAGGCCGGAATGATCGCCGCCCGTGCGGGTGTCGGCGAACTGCTGCTCACCCACATCCCGCCGTGGACCTCGCGCGAGGATGTCATCGCGGAGGCCAAAGAGCAGTTCAGCGGACCCGTGCACGCCGTCTCGCCGGGTGAGGTCATCGAAATCTGAGCACGCACCCCGCCGGGGCGGAGATGTCGGTGCCCCACCGGGGCGAAGATGTCGGTGCCCCGCCGGGGGAGGGGCGTCGTACCCATCCCTTAGGCTGGCGTTGTGTCTAGACGAGCCGATGGCAGAGCGGACGACGAACTCCGCGAGGTAAGGATCACCCGGGGATTCACCACGCATCCGGCGGGTTCGGTACTGGTCGAATTCGGTCAGACGCGGGTGATGTGCACCGCGAGCGTCACCGAGGGGGTGCCCCCCTGGCGGCGCGATTCCGGATTGGGCTGGCTCACAGCCGAATACGCGATGCTACCGGCCGCCACCCACACCCGCAGCGGGCGCGAATCGGTGAAGGGCAGGGTCGGCGGGCGCACCCAGGAGATCAGCCGACTGGTGGGCCGGTCGCTGCGGGCATGCATCGACCTGGCCGCGATCGGCGAGAACACCATCGCCCTCGACTGCGACGTCCTGCAGGCCGACGGCGGCACCCGCACCGCCGCGATCACCGGCGCCTACGTTGCGCTGTCGGACGCGATCACCTACCTGGCCGCCGCCGGACGCCTGGCCGACCCGCAGCCGATCTCGTGCATGATCGCCGCGGTCAGCGTCGGCGTGGTCGACGGGCGGGTGCGCCTGGACCTGCCGTACGAAGAGGATTCGCGCGCCGAGGTCGATATGAACGTGGTCGCGACCGATACCGGCACGCTGGTCGAGATCCAGGGCACCGGCGAGGGCGCCACCTTCCCCCGCTCCACCCTGGACAAGCTGCTGGATTCCGCGCTGGCCGGCTGCGAGCAGCTGTTCGAGGTGCAGAAGCAGGCGCTCGCGCTGCCGTATCCGGGGCAGCTGCCCGAGCCGGGCGAGAAGAGGAAGTAATGGCGCGCCGGGTACTGGTGGCCAGCCGCAACGCCAAGAAGCTCGGCGAATTGCGCCGCATCCTCGACGAGGCGGGAGTCGCGGGTCTCGAGATCGTCGGCCTGGACGAGGTGCCGCCGTTCCCGGAGGCCCCCGAAACGGGTGCGACGTTCGAGGAGAACGCGCTCGCCAAGGCTCGCGACGGCGCGGCGGCCACCGGATTACCTTGTGTGGCAGACGATTCCGGCCTCGCCGTCGACGCGCTCAACGGGATGCCGGGCGTGCTGTCCGCGCGCTGGTCGGGCCGCCACGGCGACGACGCGGCGAACAACGACCTGCTGCTGGCCCAGCTGGGAGACGTCCCCGAAGACCGCCGCGGCGCCCGCTTCGTCTCGGCCTGCGCCCTGGTCGCCGACGGCCGCGAGGTCGTCACGATCGGTGAATGGCCGGGCACGATCGCGCGAAAGCCGGTCGGCGACGGCGGTTTCGGCTACGACCCGCTGTTCCTCCCGGACGGCGAAAAGGTCTCGGCGGCCCAGCTCACCCCGGCGGACAAGGACGCCGCCTCCCACCGCGGCCGGGCCCTCCGCGCCCTGCTCCCCGCACTGGCAGACCTGGCGAAGTCCTGAAACATGACTCCCGCGCACCCCTGACCGCGTGCGCGGGAGTCTGTTCGAACAGATCTCGGTCACCGCTGATCTGGTGAGCACATGGGTAACTCACCGGGTACGGGCCGACTTGCTACCGACTGACCGTCGGCCGCCAACGCGAGTTTTCCCGCACCTGAGTCCGGCCTGAAGACTCGGAGAGGCGGCTCAGCGGCTGAGTCTCAGCTCAAGAATTCGGCTCGGACCTGCCGGGTGCGGTAGTGCTCGCAGACGAAGGACAGGAACGGGATGGTGCCGGCCAGGGCGGTGATCACCAGCGTGAGCGGCTTCCAGCGCGTCTTGATGCCCAGGTCGATGGTGAACACCAGGTACAGCATGTAGAAGATGCCGTGGATCTGGCCGACGTAGAACAGCCAGTGCGGCGCCTTGCTGCTGTCGTCGAGCAGCAGGTACTTGTACACCATCTCCGCGCACAACAGCAGCAGCCAGACACCGGTGATGTAGGCGAGCACGCGGTAGCGGGTCAGCGCCGAGCGGATGCGGGCGGTGTCGCGGGCCGCGGGGGCCGGCGTGGCGGCCGGTGCCGGTGTGGTGGTGGCGGCCGGGGTGGTGGGGTGGTCGGCGCTCAACCGGCTCTCCTCTCGGTGTCGGGGCCGTCGAGCCCCACGGCGTGCATCCGCTCGCGCACATCCTGTGCGTGCAGATCGGCAAGATATTTGTTGTATTCAGCCAGCACCGGATCGTCGTCGCGGGGGGCCGTCGGCCGTTCGGGCAGAATCCCGGCCGGGATCTCGCGCGGGGCAGCCCGTTCGACCCGTCGCCGGGCCGGGGCCGCGGAGTCGGCCGGGCGCGATGGCTCGGCGGTCTCCGGCGCCTCGGTGTGCTGGGCGGCGGTATCGCGCTCGAGCCGCACGAACCGGAAGTAGGCGAAGACCACGAATCCGGCGAACAGCGGCCATTGCAGCGCGTAGCCGAGGTTCTGCGCGGTTCCGGACGAGGATTCGAACCGTCCCCACTGCCACCAGCCCAGCCCCAGGCAGGCCAGCGCGGCCACGACCACCAAGATGATCAGGGCCGGGCGACGATGTGGTGCGGACACGCCTACCACGGTACCCGGTCTACTACACGGCCCGTAGTGTGAGGTGCCCGCCGATCACCGCTGGTCAGAATTTATAGGTGACGCCGGTCAGCCGTTCGGATTCCTCCCACAGCCGCCGCTGCAGATCGGTGTTCTTCGACAGCGAACTCGACGGTGACGGCCGGACCGGGCCGCGGGAACCGAACAGCAGCGTGGGCCCCCAGTAGGTGTTCGGATCGGCGTCCGGCACGGTGGCCGCGAAGAGGCTCGACTCGGCGGCCTTGCGTGGCGAGTGCCCGGCCAGGGCGATGAAGGGCTTGGCGACCTTGTCGAGCGGGGTCTCGGTGCGGGTGAACAGATCGGTGGGCGAGACGCCGGGGTGTACGGCGTAGGACCGGATGGCCGATCCCGATTCGGCCAGGCGTCGCTGCAGTTCCCGGGCGAACATCAGATTCGACAGCTTCGACTGGGCGTAGGCGAGGTTGCGCTGGTAGCGGCGGTTCTCGTAGTTGAGGTCGTCGATCCACAGCTTCGGGGTCTGCCGGTGCGCGATGCTGGCGAGGCTGATCACACGGTCGCCGATGCGGTCCAGCAGCAGTCCGGTCAGCGCGAAGTGCCCGAGATGGTTGACCCCCCACTGGGTTTCGAATCCGTCCGCGGTACGCGAGAAGGGGATGTTCATCAGTCCCGCGTTGTTGATCAGCACATCGAATTCCCCGGTGCGCTCGGCGAATTCGCGAATCGATGCGAGGTCGGCCAGATCCAGCGCGGATACCCGGACGTCTCCGTCGATGCCGTCGGCGACCTGCTGGGCGGTCGAGGTATTGCGGCAGGCCATGATCACGGTCGCCCCCTTGGCCGCCAGCGCCCGGGTGGTGTGCTTGCCGATACCGCCGTTGGCCCCGGTGATCACGAACGTGCGTCCGTGCTGCGCCGGGATCTCGCTGGGATTCCACGCCATGGTGAGACCTCACTTTTTACCGTTGGGGAAAGGAGCCTCGTCGCATCCTCACCGCACGACCTTACTTCAGAGTAAGTTCCGGCGGTAGGGTTCTGTCACAGTGTCCTCAGGGTATCGATCGTGGTTTCGGCACGCCCGATTTGAGTGCCGGAGATTTGCGGTGTCGGCGAGCGAGCTGGCGTATTGCCGTGTTGCGCCGACCGAATCGGACTCAGGGCACATACTGAGCTAATGTCCGGTGTTGCCGCAGTCGCCGAATCGCCCGCACCCGTGAGTCATACCCGCGCCAATGTCGTCTTCATCACCGTGGTGCTGGGGATGTTGATGGCCGCGCTGGATCAGACCATCGTGTCGACCGCGTTGCCCACCATCGTCGCCGACCTGGGCGGCGCCGGGCATATGGCCTGGGTGGTGACGGCATATCTACTGGCCGAGGCGGTCGCCACCGCGCTGGCCGGAAAATTCGGCGACCTGTTCGGCCGCAAACTGATCTTCCAGCTCAGTGGCCTGATCTTCATCATCGGGTCGATGGTGGCGGGGCTCGCCCACGGCATGACGCTGCTGATCGTCGCGCGCGGTATCCAGGGCGTCGGCGCGGGCGGGTTGATGGTGACCTCGATGGCGCTGATCGCCGATGTGATCCCGCTACGCGACCGAGGCAAATACCAGGGTGCGCTGGGCGCGGTCTTCGGTATCACCACCGTGGTCGGCCCGACGCTGGGCGGGCTGTTCACCGACCATGCCAGCTGGCGGTGGTGCTTCTACGTGAACGTGCCGCTGGCGATTCTGATGATCGCCGTTGCGGCGCGGGCGATTCCGTCGATCCGCGCGGCGGTGCGGCCGGTGGTCGACTACGCCGGTATCGCACTGGTGGCGATCGGTGTCAGCTGTCTGATTCTCGGACTGGAATGGGGCGGCCAGGAATATCCGTGGGGTTCGGCGACCATCCTCGGACTGTTCGCGGCCGCGGTGGTACTGCTGGCCGCGTTCGTCTTCGTCGAGACTCGCGCGGCCGAGCCGATGCTGCCGATGCATCTGTTTCGCAGCAACGTCTTCACCGTCTGCTCGATCCTCAGCTTCATCGTGGGCTTCGCCATGCTCGGGGCGATGACCTATCTGCCGGCCTATCTGCAGTACGTCAACGGCGTCTCGGCCACCGCTTCCGGACTGCGCACGCTGCCGCTGGTGGTCGGCCTGTTCACCACCTCGATCATCTCCGGGCAGGTGGTCGGCCGGACCGGCTACTACAAATACTTCCCGGTCGCGGGCACCGCGGTCATGGCGGTGGGGTTGTATCTGATGTCGACCATGGGCCGGACCACGGGCTTCTGGCTGCAATCGCTGTACATGCTGATCCTGGGTCTGGGCATCGGCCTGGCGATGCAGGTGCTCACGATCGTCGTGCAGAACACCGTCCCGTATCAGGACCTGGGCACCGCCACCTCGGGTGTGACCTTCTTCCGGACCGTCGGGTCGACCTTCGGCACCGCGATCTTCGGCACGCTCTACAGCAATCAGCTGGAACCGAATCTGCGTCAGGCCCTCACCGAGGTGCCGGGGGTGCCGCCCGCGGTGGCGCAGAGTCCGCAACTGCTGCACCAGCTTCCGTACGCGCAGGCGATCCCGATCATCGACGCCTATGCCGACACCATCGACTACGTCTTCCGCTGGGTGGTGCCGGTGGCCGTGGTCGGCTTCGTCGTGGCGTGGTTCCTGAAACAGGTACCGCTGCGCGACAGCGTCCGCGCGGAGGCGGCCGACGTGGGTGGCGGTTTCTCGGTGCCCGATTCCCCGGATCGCACTGTCCGCCTGGAACATTCGCTGGCGAACGTGCTGCGCAGGCTGCGCGACGACGAACTGCCCGATCCGCGGATCCTGGCGGCCGCCGACAGTCCGCTCGGCCGGGATCAGGCCTGGGCCATCGGGCAGGTGAAGATGTTGCAGCGCGCCCGCGGATCGGCAGATCTGGCGGCGGTGGCCCGGGCGCACTGGATGCCGCCGGAAGTGCTGGAACCGGTGTACGACAAGGCCATTCGATCCGGCTACATCGACGTGGACGGCGACCGAATGGAATTGACCGCGAGCGGCCAGGCGGAATACGACCGCATTCTCGCCGCCTGGCGCAAGTGGCTGTGCCGCTATCTCGATGATTGGGATTGCGCCGATCCGGACGATCGCGCACTCTTCGACCGGGCGCTGGACAATATCGCGGCGAAACTTCTGGAGGAAGTGGAACGACCGGAGGCGCTGCGGCTGACGGTGTGATCACCGCCGGCCGCAGCGCCGCACCGAATTACCCTGCACCACAGGGCGTTACGATCATGCCGCAGCGAGTTCGGCGCGCTCGTCGACCGGTGCGTCCCAGTCGATGGTGTAGCTCTGCTCGCGGGCCATGACCTCCTCCATCTTGAAGAGTTTGGTCGCCAGCGGCATGACCAGCGGCATCATCCGGCGCATCACCGGGCCGACGGTCTTCGACTGGTTGATCTTGGCTCCGCGGGCCGCGACCTTCTCCACCCGCGGACGGCGGATTCGTTCGTAGGCGGCGAAAGCCGTTGCCGGTGAATCGAAATCGCGCAGGCACCGGGCGAGCTGCACCGCACTCTCGATGGCCAGTGACGCTCCCTGGCCGGTGCTGTTGGACGGCGCGTGCACCGCGTCGCCGACCAGGACCATACGGTCGCGATACCAGTGCGGCACCGGCGGCATGATGTGCAGGCCGCCGGTGACGACCAGCTCTTCCGGCGGGGTGTTGCGCACCAGGTGGGCGCCGGGGGTGTCCTCGGCGTAGACCTCCCGCAGTGTCCGCAACCACTGTTCGGCCGGAACCTCCCGAGCCTCGGTCAGCGAAAGATAGTGCTTCTGGGGCAGATTCGCGCCCCAGGCGATCCGGCCGTCGGGCATGGACCAGTACAGGTAGTAGGCGTTGCGGCCGTAGGCGAACACCATGGTCTCCGGGGGAACCGGAGCCGAGCATTCGGTGTAGGCGCCGAATCCGAGCATGCCGGTGTAGTCGGCCCCCGGGGCGTTCGGATCGATGAGCGTGCGCACGCGCGATTTGATGCCGTCGGCGCCGACGATGATATCGGCGGTGGCGGTGGAGCCGTCGGCGAAGCGAGCGGTCACACCGTCGCGATGTTCCTCGACGCCGACCAGGCGCTTGGAATATTCGACGGCCACACCGGCGTCGACGGCATGATCGTGCAGGACCTGGTGCAGATCGCTGCGATCGATCGCGTGCAGCGGTTCCAGGCCGGCTGTGGTGGGCAGCTCGATGTCCTTGTGGCCCAACGACATCACCATGTGACGGATCGGCAGTGCGACCGCGCGCACGGCATCGCCGGCACCGATGACGTCCAGGGCGGCCAGGCCGTTGGGTGCGAAGCCCAGGGCGCTGCCGATGTTGTAGGCCGGTCCCGGATAGGCCTCGTAGACGGTGGCCTCGATCCCGGCCGCGCGCAGGGCGGTGGCGGCGACGGGGCCGGCGACGCCGCCTCCGATGACGAGGGCGGATGTGACTGCGGACATGGGAGTTCTCCTCGAGTGGATGAACCCGATCCGATCCGCGCACGCGCTGCCCAGTTATCCTGAAGTTGCCATACTCGGGCTGGGTTCGCCTGCGTGAATGCGGTTCGAGAGGTAGGTGGATCGGGCTCGGCGCGGTGTTGCCGCACTTCGCCGGGCCCGGTTCGTATCGTGGTTGTCGTCCTGGGGATTTCAGTCGTCGGTCGGCTGTCGGAACGTCCCTCCCTCCACCATCGCGGCGATCTCGGCGGGCGGAATCTGCTCCGAGTGGGCGCGCCGCCAGAAATCGATATCGGGGAAGGTGCCGGAGGCGAGTTCGGTGCGCATTCCGGCGACCCACGCCGCCTCGGCCTCGAGCATCGCCACGCCGAATTCGGCCTCGACCAGGAAGAGCCGGGGCAGAAACTGTGTCTGCTCCTCGATTTCGCGGCGCCGCACGGCGATCTCCGCGGCGAGCAGCCGGGCGCGTTCGTCGAGCAGCGGGATCACCTCGTCCGGCGGCAGCAGGGCCACCACCGACAGGCCGGCCACGAACCGATGGGGTTCGGGTTCGGGGGTCGAGATCAGTTCGCGGATCCAGTCCTCGGCCTCGGCGCGGCCGGCGTCGGTGAGCCGGTAGATCGTCCGCTCGGGGCGGGCGCCGTCGCGCTCGCTGCCGATGACCTCGACGAATCCGTGCTTCTCGAGATTCTGCACGACCGTGTAGAGCGACCCCCATTTGATGTCCATATCGCGGTCCTTGCCGCGTTCGCGCATCTGGGCCGCGATCTCGTAGCGGTGCATGGGACGTTCGATCAGCGTCGCCAGGACCGCCAGGGCCAGCAGATTGGCGACTTTTCGCTTCTTGGGCATCACCCGCACCTCCTTACTCGTCTACGAATATACGTCTACGAGTATGGCTGGGCAAGAGTCTCCGTGGCGTGATGAAGACGCACGACGAGCACCCCCGGGAGATGGCGTGCCGGCGCCGTCCCGGGGGTGGATCGTCACGAGCGACGCGCGCGACCGCCGAGGGGCGGGCTGCCGGTGGGCGACGGCGACCGGGGCCGATGAGGGTTACCCCGTCGCTCGCGCCCCGCGCGAGACGGCGTGACGTTCGAGGGTGATGACGCGCTCGGCGTCACCACATCTACTATTTGTGTACGTAGACAGTAGGTTAACGGCCCGGGTCGGTCAAGAGTGTCGAACCGGCCGACCGGCGCCGGGCGGTTATCGTGATTCGTCGTGCGGATCTTTGTGGCGGGCGCGACCGGAGTACTGGGCGCCAGACTGACACCCCTGCTGGTCTCGGCCGGATTCGAGGTCGCCGGGCTCACACGCTCGGAGTCGAAGGCATCGATGCTGACCGGTTTCGGCGCCCGGCCCGTCGTCTGCGATGTCTACGACGCGGCGGCGCTGGAACAGGCGGTGCGCGATTTCGCGCCCGATCTGGTGATGCATCAGCTCACCGACCTGCCCGACGATCCCGCCGATCTGCCCGCCGGCCGGGCGGCGAATTCGCGGATGCGTCGCGAGGGCACCGCCAACCTGCTCGCCGCGGCACAGGCGGCCGGCGCGAAACGTTTTCTCGCCCAGAGCGTCGCGTGGGAGATGACCGGAGAGGGACAGGCCGCCAAAGAGTTCCTGGAGGACGCGGTGCTCGGCGTCCGCGGCGTCGTCCTGCGCTACGGCCAGTTCTACGGTCCCGGCACCTACTATCCCGAGAACACGGACCGGCCCGATCCGCCGCGCATTCACATCGCCGAGGCCGCGGCGCGGACGGTGGTCGCGCTGGATCTGGCCTCGGGCATCTACGCGGTGACCGAAGACGGCCGCGTGGATTTCGAACCGGTGCAGTAGTTTCGAAGCCCGCCGATCGTCGGCGACAGTTCACCCGGCGCGCTGCCGGAGCACCTCGGCGGTGGACTCGTCGGCGGGCAGGAAGGCCTCGAGGTGCAGTTCCGCCAGCGAGACGTCGGTGGCGGTGGCGAACGAGGTGAGCGTGGTGATCAATCGCAATTCACCGGCCTCGCTGCGCAGTCGCAGCGGCACCGCGAAGCCGAGGTAGCCGGGTCCGGGGTCGGTCTCCGGGAGATAGCTCTCGAGTTCGGCGACCAGTTCCTCAGCGCGCGGGTCCGGTGACGTGCGGTTGCGTGCCCGCATGGATTCGGTGACGTGCCGGCCCCATTCGGCGAAGTTGACCACCCGCGGCGCGAGGCCGTCCGGATGTAATGCCAAGCGGCGCACATTGATCGGCGCGGTGAGCAGTTCGGGCGCACAGCCGTCGGTGAAGACGTCGAAGGCGGCGTTCGCCTCGATCAGGCTCCCGTAGCGGTCGGCGATCAGCGCCGGATAGGGCATATGCCCGGACAGGATCGTGCGCAGCGCCTCGCGTACCGGAGCCAATTGCGGTGCGTCGACGCCGGATTCGTCGTAGGCGGGGGTGTAGCCGGCCGTCGCCAGCAGGGCATTGCGTTCGCGCAGCGACAGTTCCAGCGATTCGGCCAGCCGCAGCACGATGGCGCGACCCGGCCGGGAACGCCCCTGTTCGAGATAGCTGAGGTGGCGCTGGGTGGTGTCGGCGCGGATGGCCAGATCGAGTTGGCTCCACCGCCGCAGCCCTCGCCAGCGTCGCAGTTCCTGCGCGAAGGGGCCCGGTTGCGCGACTGTCGTCATGGGATCATCGTCGGCTGCTGTGCGGCGCTCCGCCATACCCTGCGGGGAATCGCGCGAGTGCGCGCCGGCGGACAGACTCGGCGGCATGAGCTACGAACCGACCGATATCGAACTGAAGAATCTGCTCGACCACTGGATCGGCCAGTGGAACGAGCCCGATGCCGACCGGCGCCGCGAGCTGATCCGCGAGGTCTGGGCAGAAGACGGCTATCAGATCCTGGTCAACCCGCCCGAGGGCATTCGCGACACCGCCCGTCAGTACGGGGTGCCCGCCCCGGCGGTCGAGGTTCGCGGCTACGACGCGATGTTCGCCCGCGTCACCCGGGCGTACGAAATGTTCGTCGCCGATGGTGAGCACTTCTTCGAGGCCGAGGGTGAGCCGGTTCGGCATGCCGGGGCGGCGGTGGTGCTGACCTGGGTGATGCGTTCGCGTGCGGACGGCACCGTCGCCGGCTCCGGACTCGAGGTGCTGACCTTCGATCCGGACGGGAGGGTGCGCACCGACCACGAATTCGTGAACTGAGCCGGTGTGGACCTGTCGGTGTGCATGTCTAGGGTGCAGGAATGCCTCGCGACCTCGCCGATCTGCCCTATGCCCGGAGTCTGACGCCGCTGCTGGAACCGCTCGCGCCCGATACCGAGTACGAGCGGGTCCACCTCGACGCCACCGCCGTCGACGAGGTGTCGGCCGGCGGCTCCTGGTTCAGTGAGTCGGCGCTGACCGGTGTGGTGCTCGGCGGTGGCAGTCTGAATCACTGCCGATTCGACGATGTCTGGCTGCGCGGGGTGCGGTGGATCGGGATCGACGCCTGCGAAACTCGTTGGCTGGATGCCGAATTCGTCGACTCCGCGTGGTCCGGGGTGGTCGCCGTCGACGCGCAGTTGCGCCGCATCCGATTCGAGGGTTGCAAATTCGAATCGGTGAACTTCCGTGCGGCCACACTGCAGAACGTCACCTTCGCCGAATGCGTCTTCCGCGATACCGACTTCTCCGCCGCCACACTGCGGAAGGTCGATTTTCCCGGATCGCGGCTCGAAGGCGTCGCCCTCCACGGGGCAACCTTGAAGGATGTGGACCTGCGGGACGCGGCCGCGCTCGATCTCGTCGCCGATATCGGAACACTGAAGGGCGCGATCATCACCACACCCCAGCTGATGGAGATGGCTCCCGCCTTCGCGCGTGCCGCGGGAATCATCGTGCGCGACAACCGAATCCGCGGCTAGCCGCTGGAAACCCCGGGGATCTGGCCGATACCGTAGGTCACCGCCATGGCCAGCGCGCCACCGATCACCACGCGAAGGACGGCCCGGCGCCGATTGCTGCCACCCAGGCGCGCGCTCAGCGACCCGGTCGCGGCCAGTGCCAGCAGCACCGCGGCGAAGGTCACCGGGATGCGCCAGGTCGGCGGCGGCAGCAGAATCGCGAGCAGTGGCAGCAGGGCGCCGCAGGTGAACGACACCGCGGAGGAGAGCGCGGCCTGCCACGGGTTGGTCAGTTCGTTCGGGTCCAGGCCCAATTCCGCCTCGGCGTGGGCGGCGAAGGCATCGTGCGCGGTCAACTCCCGAGCGACCTGCCGCGCGGTCGCCTCCGTGAGTCCCTTGTGCCGATAGATCTGGGTCAACTCGGCGAGCTCGTAATCGGGATCTTCGGCGAGCTCCCGCTTCTCCTGCGACAGCAGGGCACGTTCGCTGTCGCGCTGGGTACTGACCGAGACGTATTCGCCGACCGCCATCGACAGCGCACCCGCCACCAGCCCGGCCACACCCGCGGTGAGGATGGGTGTGGTGGCCGCGGTGGCCGAGGCGACGCCGACCACCAGGCCCGCGGTCGACACGATGCCGTCGTTGGCGCCGAGCACCCCGGCGCGCAACCAGTTCAGCCGGGACGCGAAACCTCCGCCGTGTGGTTCGTGCGGATGTTTCCAGCTCCCGGTGTCGCGCACATTGTCGGAGTCGGCCACGGATGCAGAGTAGGCCGCCGGCCGGGCCGGGCGGTGGATCCGCGCCGCAGGCGAGCCGCGCGCCGCTGCGGGGCACTCCGGATCGGTAGCATGCGTGGCATGAATTCCCTTGTCACGCGCGCAATGTCCACGGTCGCCGCGCAGCTGGGCAATCCGCACGGGGTGCTGGGCAAGGTGGTCGCGCCGATGCTGAACCGAGCCAATCGCTTCGCCATCGACGCCGCGGCCGAGGCGGCCGAGGTGGGTGCGGGGCAGGCCGCGGCCGATATCGGGTTCGGTGGCGGGGTGGGACTGTCGATCCTGCTGCGCGAGGTCGGCGATGCCGGGACCGTGCACGGTGTGGAGATCTCTCCGGATATGTCGGCTCGAGCCCGTGCGCGCTTCACCCGTGACATCGGCACCGGCCGGCTGCGGATCGTCGAGGGTGGACTCACCGAGCTACCGCTGGCCTCGGCGAGCCTGGACGCGGTGATCACGGTGAATACCGTCTATTTCGTCGATGATCTGGACCGGGCCGGCGCGGAGTTGGCGCGCGTGCTGCGTCCGGGCGGGCGGGTGGTGGTCGGTATCGGTGATCCGGCGGCGATGGCGAGGATGCCGTTCACCGCGCACGGTTTCCGGTTGCGGCCGGTCGACGACGTATCGGATGCGCTGGAACGAGCCGGGCTGGCGGTCGAACACCGGCGGATCGACCGGCAGCCGATTCCGGCTCATCTGCTCATCGGCCGCCGGGTGCGCGAGGACTGAGCAGCGGCAGGGCGACCACGTCGATCGCGCGACTGACGGCGCCGATCTCGTCGGGCACCGAGGCCAGGGCGATATCGACGGTGAAGCCCATCGGCGCGTCGAGCGGCCGGAGGAAATCGTCGTAGTGCATGGGCACCACCGTGGTGGGGCGCAGCCGGGTCAGGATTCGGCGCCAGTAATCCGGTGTCACCGACCGTCCGGCCACTCCGGCGAGGAAGATGTCGACATCGCGATGCCGGATCGCCTCGTCGACGAGGTCGGCGCTGCCCTGGTGGTAGATCTCGACACCGGCCACCGCGATGTGGATACCCCAGGTCTGTCCACAGCCGTAGGCCATCGGCGCCAGCGCGGCCAGGGATTCGCAACTGGTGTCGCCGGGGGACGGAATCCGGGTGCCGAAGGGGATCTTCGAATGCACGCTCGGTACGAAGGTCACCGTGAAGGGCCCGAGTTCGTAGCGGCGGTAGGGTTCCACCTCCACACCGCGCGCACCGAGCCCGTGCAGCTCCATGAGGTTGCGCACCGATCGTGAGCCGTAGACCGCGCAGCCGAAGCGGCGCGCGAGCTCGGGTGCGTCCAAGGCGTGATCCCAATGGCCGTGTCCGACAACGATTCCCGCCACGTCTTCGAGGGCCGGCAGGAAGCGGTCGATCGACGCGGGATCGGGAAGTGCGGTGCGACGGCGTACCACCGTCGACAGCGGCACCCGGGTGAGGAACGGATCGACGAGCAGCGTCACGCCTTCGTAGGTCATCCGGTATCCGGCGGTGCCCAGCCATTCGATCTCCAGACCGGCCGGCAGCGTGAGCGGCCGGGCCTCGAGCTCGCGCAACGCCTGCGCGTCCGCACGGTCGCCCGCGCTCTTGTTCAGGAAGTAGCGGGCATAGCCGGCGGTGTGCCGAAGCGGATCGAGCACCGTCGAGAGAGTGGACATCGGTCCATTGTGCGCGACCGGGTCAAGGCCGGTCGTCGGCGAGCACCTTGTGCAGGGCGGTGGCGAGGGCGCCGAGTTCGTCGGCGGCCAGACCGGCGAAATGCTGATCGACGACCGCATGGTGATGCGGGGTGGCCTCGTGCAACCGCTGCCGCCCGGCCGCGGTGATGGCGACATACGCCGATCGGCCGTCCGCGGGATTGGTTTCGCGGGTGACCAGGCCGCGCGCCTCCAATTCGGTGACCAGCCGGCTCACCCGGGTGCGGCTGAGCACCATGGTCTCGCCGAGGTCGCTCATCCGCAGGCGGGTGGTGCCCGCGAGTTCGACGAGCATGTCGTACCAGCTGGCGGGCATGCCGTGGCCCCGGCGCAGCGCGGCATCCAGTTCCGGGCGCAGGTCGACGTACACCCGCTGCAGCGCCCGCCACACCTGGACCGAGGCGGGTACTGAGCTCCCGGATTCCGGCACGCCGCCGATCTTAGACGGCCGCCACCCCGCCCGTCCGGGCGCGGATCGCCGGGCGCCGATAACCGCTGGACACCGGTTCTACGATGCGGACATGGATATGCGCGCGAGCGTGGAACTTCCTTCCGATTGGCAGGCCCGGGTACGCGGCGCTCTCGCGGACTCACCCCGGCCGGAGTTGGCCGACGGTGCACTGCGCTTGCTGGGTGCGGGTTTGGACAGCGTTGCGCTCCAATTGGATTCGGCGCGGGATGCCTACGTGTTGCGCCTGCCGCAGGATCCGCACGGGGCGGAAGGGATCGCCCGCGAGGCCGGGCTGCTTCCGGAATTGGCCCCGCTGCTGCCGGTGCCGATTCCGCAATTCCTGTTCACCGCGCCGAATCCGCTGGGGCCGGGGAAGTTCTGCGTGTATCCGCTCGTGCCGGGCGAATCGCTCGACGAAGCGGACTGGGCCGAGCGGGGGCTGCTGCGCCCCGATACGGCACGCACGATCGCGCAGCTGATCGAACGGATCCACTCGTTTCCGGTGGACCGCGCCCGGGACTTCGGTGTCGAGGTCACGGATATGCGCGGTGATTTCGCTGCGGATCTGAAGTCCGTTCGTGCCGAAGTGCTTCCGTTGCTGGACGCGGCCGAGGCCGCGGCGCTGTCCGGTGCGTGGCAGCGATATCTCGACGACGACGCCAACTTCGACTTCGAACCGACGCTCATCCATGCCGATATGAGCCTGGATCATCTGTTGATCAGTGACGGCACGATCAGCGGCCTGATCGACTTCGGCGATGTGGAGATCGGTGACCCCGACTACGACCTCTGCTACCTGTACCCGGAGGCGGGGCACGAGTTCGTGCGCGAGATTCAGCGGTGTCGCGCACGGGATCTCGGACCCGTCACCGAGAACAAACTGCGCTTCTGGGCGTGTGCCGATCCCGCGCTCGACGTGCTGGACGCTGTCGAACAGGGCCGGACGGACTTTCGCGAACAGCGACTGACGGTCCTGCGGCAGGCGCTGCGCGGCAATCTGCCCCTGAGCCACTGAGCCTCAGGGGCGTTCGTAGAAGCCGTCGATCCGCGCCCGGCCCACCGCCTGTGCGGCCGCCAGCACCTCCCGGGGTTTCGCACTCTCGAGCGGTTTCCCCGCGGCGGTGGTGAGGGGCGCGCCCAGGGCGAACAACTCGAAGACGTATCGGTGCGGTCCGTGTCCCTTGATCGGTGCGGGGCCCAGGTACCCGCGGCCGAATCCGGACCGCAGTATCCGTACACCCGCTTCGTCGGTATCGGCGCGTAACGCGTTGCGGGACAGGCTCCGCACCGACGGATCGAGCAACGCGACGCAGTGTACGAACGGCTTCCGCATCGGAGCGTCGGGATCCTCGACCACCAGCAGATAGCCCGCCGAGGCGTCGGGCGCGCCGCTCCAGCTCAAGGCGGGAGACTCGTCGGCGCCACCGATCCGGTGCGAGGCGTGCCGGATGTCGAGCGTGGCCTCCGGTTCGAAGTCCGGACTCGTGAGTCGAAAAACGGTGTCGCCGAGCAGGTTCGGCTGATTCCAGGCCAGTTCCGATTCACCGGCGCGGCGATGGGCGAGCAGCTTGCCGAGAATGCTCATCGGTTCTCCTTCTCCGACCGAGGTGGAAGTAGCCGCCGCGCCGCCGGTCGCAGGAGCGGGCGGGCGAAGTGATGGGTTTCTACCGTGGCATCGAATTCCAGGGGCGGAACCCGTACCACCATCATGATTGTCGTCGCGGCATCGATCGGGGGCCGTACCACTGGGTGCGCCACCCCTCCTACACCGGAGTTCTGTTGCTCACCACGGGTTTCGGCGTCGCGGCTGGCAACTGGATCTCGCTGCTGCTCCTGATCGTCGTGCCCACCTTGGCGTTTCTGCGCCGGATCGACGTGGAAGAGGCGGCGATGGTCGAAACCCTCGGCCGTTCCTACGAGGACTATCGCGCCCGCAGCAGGCGGCTCGTCCCCGGCGTCTGGTAGCCCGTTACATCGTTCGGGCCAATGGAGGCACATCTCTCCTTTTGGTCGATTTGTCCGATTTGCCGGGACAATGGTGATCATGAAGTATGCGTTGACCCGACACTGGACGACCGTTGTTCCACCCCTGGCCGCCGCGGTGCTGGCAATCGCATGGTTCACCCATCCCACCGGAGCGGCGGCGGTACTCGTGGCGCTGGCGCTCGCGGGTGCGGTCCTGGCGGCGGTGCAGCATGCCGAGGTGGTGGCGCATCGCGTCGGGGAGCCGTTCGGCTCACTGGTGCTGGCGATCGCGGTCACGGTGATCGAGGTCGGGCTGATCGTCACCCTGATGGTCTCCGGCGGGCAGGATGCCTCGACGCTCGCCCGCGACACCGTCTTCGCCGCGGTCATGATCACCTGCAACGGTATCTTCGGCCTGTCGCTGCTGGTCGAGGCGTTGCGCCGGCGCGTGGCGGTCTTCAACGCCGAGGGCGCGGGCGCTGCCCTGGCCACGGTCGCGACCCTGGCGACCTTGAGCCTGGTGTTGCCGACCTTCACCACCAGTAAGCCGGGACCGGAATTCTCCGGTTCGCAGCTGGCCTTCGCGGCGGGCATGTCACTACTGCTCTACGGATTGTTCGTCATGGTGCAGACCGTGCGGCATCGCGACGACTTCCTCCCGGTCGAGGCGACCGAGATCGACGAGCACGAGGTCCGCCCGGCCGCTCGCACCGCGGCACTGTCGCTCGCGCTGATGGTCCTCGCGCTGATCTGCGTGGTCGGCCTCGCGAAGATGGTCTCGCCCTCGATCGAGCGCGGGGTCGCCGCCGCGGGACTGCCGCGCTCGGCGGTCGGTGTGGTGATCGCCCTGCTGGTGCTGCTGCCCGAAACGATCGCAGCGGTGCGCGCGGCCCGCCGCGATCGGGTGCAGGTCAGTCTGAATCTGGCGCTCGGTTCGGCGATGGCCAGCATCGGTCTCACCATTCCGGCGATCGCCCTGGCGTCGATCTGGCTCGATGGGCCGTTGACCCTCGGCCTCGGCGCCACCCAGATGGTGTTGCTGGCGTTGACCGTCGGCGCGGGTGTGCTCACAGTTGTCCCGGGTCGCGCCACTCCGTTGCAAGGTGGTGTTCACCTGGTGTTGCTGGCCGGATTCGTCTTTCTCGCGGCGAGTCCGTAACGGCGAATCGTTGTGGCCGGCCACACGTGACGCGGGTCATAGCGATAGCAGATCAGTGCTGATAACAGGTTTCAGAACACTCGTTCACTTAATAAAACATGCACGTGAGCTGGATTTCTTACCGTCCTTCGAGCCGGTCTCGGAGCGGTCACCCTCACACCGTGATCAGCTTTACTGTAACTAGTTGTAACCGATAGCTTCGTGTTGGCAGTGTTGCCGATCACGGAGAGACGATTGTGAAATTCGAGCCACACCGCCCGGACCCGGCCCGCCGCTCATGGCGCCGGTGACCCGGGCTTCCTCGGGCGCGTCCGCTGTTCGTATCGTTCGCAAGAATTTCTCGGACACCGTCGTGTCCGCACTGCGAACCTTCGGCAGGGCAGTGGATATCGCCCGGGAATCGGTGACCGGCACGACCACCGACATCGTCCGGCGCGAATTCCAGTGGCGTGAAGCGATTCTGCAGGCGTGGCGGCTGGTGACCGTGACCGCGATCCCCGCGATCCTGATCGCCATCCCGTTCGGCGTGATCGTCTCGGTGCAGGTCGGCAACCTCATCCACACCCTGGGCGCGGATTCGCTGCTCGGCGCGACCGGTGGGCTCGGCGTGATCAAACAGGGCGCACCGCTGGCCACCGGCTTCCTGCTCGGCGGCGCGGGCGCCGCCGCGATCGCCGCCGATCTGGGCGCCCGCACCATCCGCGAGGAGATCGACGCGCTCAACACCATGGGCATCTCGCCGATCCACCGGCTGGTGATCCCGCGGCTGGTGGCGATGATCCTCGTCGCGCCGCTGCTGAACATCCTCATCATCTTCGTCGGCATCGTCGCCGGCTATGCGGTGGCCGTCGGCGGGCAGAACGTGACGCCCGGAAGTTATTGGGCCACTTTCGGATCCTTCACCACCGTCGCCGACGTGTGGGTCTCGCTGCTCAAGGCCGTGCTGTTCGGATTCCTGGTGGTGATCATCGCCTGTCAGCGCGGACTGGAGGCCAAGGGTGGTCCGCGCGGGGTGGCCGATGCCGTGAACGCGGCCGTGGTGCTGTCGGTGGTGTCGATCGCCATCGTCAATCTCGGCGTGACCCAGGTGGTCGAGATGTTCCTGCCGACGAGGCTGGTCTGACGTGGCGATTTCGACCTATATGCCCAAGGGGCTCAGCCGCTTCGTGCGCTTCTACCGCCGCCGCGGCCTGCTCCTGGCGCGCGTCGAGGGACTGGGCTTCGTCCTGGCCTTCATCTGGCAGGTGCTGTCGTCGATTCCCTTGACGCTCAGGCGATATCGCGACGAGACGCTGCGCATCATCTCCGATATGACGTGGGGGCGCGGGTCGGTGATCGTCGGCGGCGGCACGGTGCCGATGATGATCGTGCTCGGCCTGGTGATGGGCGCCTCGGTGGCCGTCGAATCCTTCACCATGCTCAACATTCTGGGAATGGGTCCCGTGTCGGGCATCGTCTCGGCCTACGCCACCACCCGCGAGCTGGCGCCGATCGTGGCCGCCATCGGATTCGCCGCCCAGGCCGGCTGCCGCATGACCGCCGAGATCGGCTCGATGCGCATCTCGGAGGAGATCGACGCGATCGAGGCGCTGGGCCTGCGGTCGGTCCCGTTCGTGGTGACCACTCGGGTGATCGCCGGCGCCATCTCGATCGTGCCGACCTTCCTGATCGGGCTGATCCTGTCGTATCTGGCCTGCCGCGGGCTCATCACACTGGTCCACGGCCAGTCCGCCGGTGTCTACGACCACTACTTCTTCCAGTTCGTTTCCGGATTCGACGTGATCGCCGCGGTGCTCAAGGTGGCGATCTTCGCGACCGTCGTGATCCTCATCCACAGCTATTACGGCTTCTTCGCCACCGGCGGGCCCGAGGGTGTCGGCATCGCGTCCGGCCGCGCGGTGCGTGCGTCGTCGGTCGCGATCGTGGCCATCGACATGGTGCTGACGCTGACGCTCTGGGGTTTCAACGCGTCGATCGACTTCACGGGGTAGTACAGGTGCCGAATTACGGAATGCCCGGAGTGGCGGTGGACAAGCGGCGCTCGCTGCTCGTCGGTGGGGTGGCGATCGCGGTCGTGGCCGCCGTCGCGATCGCCTCGCTGGCCTATCGCGGGCTGCGCTCCGACGACAGTCTGCGCATCGCCCTGCACACCGAGCAGATCGGTGACGGCGTGCTGGCCGGCACGCCGGTGCGGGTGGACGGTGTGCAGGTCGGCGAGGTCGCGGCGATCGTGCCCGCCGACGGCGGTACCCAGCGAATCAGCCTGCGACTGGACCGATCTCAGCTGCACGGCATCGACGACAGCCTGCGGGTGGACTACGCGCCGGTGAATCTGTTCGGCATCAGCGAGATCGAACTGCGGCCCGGCGCCGGCGGCGCCCCGTTGCGCGGCGGATCGACGATCGAACTGACCGGACAGCACGCCGACGCGGTCTACGACGCGACCATGGGTGGTCTGCTGCGCGGGCTCTCGCAGACCGGCAACGCTCTGCTGACTCCGCAGATGGCCACGGTGATCGCTCAGGTCTCCAACGACGTACGCGGTTTCACGCCGCTGGCCCAGGCCCTGATCTCGGTGGCGCAGACCATCACCGACAACCAGAAGATGCCCAGTTCCGAACTGGTCGGACGGCTCGGCCCGGCCTTCGACGGCGGCGGGCGTTTCGCGGGCGCGACGATCCAGGTGCTCGATCTGCTGCGCAATATTCCACGGCTGCAGGATCATCGAAGCTCCTACGACGCCGGAACCTCGGCGCTGACCGGTTCGGTGCTGCCCGCGCTGGCCGGTCTGGGCGCACGTGCCGGATCCGAATTATCCGGCACCACAGACACTCTGGCGCCGATGCTCGCGGTGCCGGCGCGGCTGGTACCGCATCCGCAGCAATCCGGCGCAGATCTCGCCGAACTCGTGCGCCGCCTGCGCGCCGGCCTGCACGACACCCCGGACGGCCCGGTGCTCGACACGGAAATCGACGTGCGCGGCGTGCCGGTGCTGGCACCGCTGCTGGGAGGAATCCGATGAAGGTCGGCGCCGCCGCCTGGCGGCTGGGTCTGTTCGCCGTGGTGATGATCGTCGTGCTGTCGGTGGTGTTCACCGCGATCAAGCGGCCCGTCGCCGGCGACACCGAGACGCATCAGGCGCTGTTCACCGATGCCAACGGGCTCAAGGTGGGCGACGACGTGCGCCAGTTCGGTGTGCAGGTCGGCAAGGTCGACGACATCTCGCTCGACGGCGCTCTGGCGCGAGTCCGGTTGTCGCTGAAGACCGATACGCCGATCTTCGACGATTCGAAGCTCGCCATCCGCTATCAGAATCTCACCGGTCAGCGCTACATCGATCTGCAGCAGCAGCCGAAGCCGGGGACGCGGCTGCCGGCCGGCCGCACGATCGGCGTCGACCACACCGTGCCGTCGTTCGATGTGACGAGCATGTTCAACGGCCTGAAACCGGTGCTGGCCACCATTTCCCCGGACGCGATCAACCAGTTCAGCGCCAGCATGGTCGCGCTGATCGAGGGCGACGGCAGCAACGTCGAACCGGTGCTGGCCGCGATCGGCCGGCTCGCCTCCTACGTGGACAACCGCCAGCAGGTGATCGGCGCCCTCATCCACAACATGTCCGATCTGTCGCAGCGCGTCGGCGGGCGGGTGCACTACCTGGTGCCGCTGCTGGCCCGGCTGACCGACATCTTCGAGTCCCTGCAGACCAATATCGGCGGGCTGGCGCAGTTCGCGATGGCCGCGCCGTCGGTGCTGGGACCGTTGGACAGCCTGTTCGACGCGCTCGGCCTGCAGTCCGGCACCGATGTCGACGCGCTCATCCGGCGGCTGTTCCCCGACCCGAAAGAGGCCGTGGACGTCTTCGGCAGGTTGCCGGCCCTGCTCGGCGGTCTGGACGCGGCCACACCGAAGCCGGTGGCGGGCTGGAAACCGCAGTGCTCCAAGGGAAATGCTGAACTGCCGCAGGTGGTGCGGGTGCTCGTCGCGGGACAGCAGGTGGCGATATGCAACAGCTGAATCGGTTCGGGTCCGGCCTGTTCCGGCCGCGCGATCGGCGCGTCGCGGACGCGGCGACCACCCGCCGCCGCGAAATCCGGCTCGGTATCGTCGGCGTCGCGCTCGTCGTGGTCTGCGCGGCCGCCGCGGGCATCCTGTACGTGGTGCCGTTCGGCAAGAAGACCTACAGCGCCGAACTGTCCGAAGCGCAGTCGGTGAAGGTCGGCGACGATATTCGCGTCGCCGGTATCCCGGTCGGCAAGGTGGAATCGCTGGAGTTGCATCCGGATCGGGTGCGGATGCGGTTCACCGTCGATTCGGACGTCTTCGTCGGCGACCGGTCCACACTCGACATCCGGATGCTGACCATCGTCGGCGGCAACTACGTCGCGCTGTTTCCCGCGGGCGATAAACCGCTGGGCGACAAGGCGATTCCGACGGATCGCGTGCGGCTGCCCTACAGTCTCGTGCAGACCTTCCAGGACGCGGCGCAACCGCTGCGGCAGATCGACGGCGACACGCTGCGCCGCAATCTCGCCGCCCTGGACACCTCGATCGAGTCCGCGCCGGATGCGCTGCGCACCACCCTGAACACGCTCGGCACCTACGTCGACGCACTCAACCGGCAGCGCACCCAGGTCACCGATGCGATCGCGGTGGCCGACGAATACGTCACCATGTACGACGGGGCCAAACACGATCTCGGGCGCTTGATGGTCAACGTCAACCAGATGGAGACGTTGCTGGTCGACAAGCGCGCCGAACTGCGTGAGGGCGTGCGGTTGCTGCGCGCGGTCATCGAGCGGGTCGCGGCCCTGGCGCCCACCTACGATTCGGCGCTGAAACCGAAACTCCAGCAGCTCGGTGACGCACTGCCGCAGCTGGAAAAGCTCGGTGGCGAACTCGAGCCGGTGATCGGCACGGTGCAGAGCCTGCAGCAGAAGTTCTCCCAGCTCGCCGGGACCGACGGGCCGGTGACCGTCGATCAGTCGGGGCAGACGGTCAGCGCACCGGCCGGCCACCTGTGTATTCCGGTACCGGGGAAGGACTGCTGATGCTGCACAAGCTGCTCGGTTCGCGGGCCTTCATGTCGATCGCCGGGACGGTGGCCGTCGTCGCGGTCGCGGTGGTCGGCTATCTCGTCGCCTTCCAGCCGCTGAAGGCGACCACGGCCTACTGCGCGATCATGCCCGAAAGCGTCGGGCTCTACCCCGGCAATCAGGTCACCATGCGCGGCATCACCGTCGGCACGGTGAAATCCGTTGCCGTGCAAGGTAATGCGGTCAAGGTCGAATTCGATGTCGACTCCGATCACCCGATCCTCGCCGACGCCGGTGCCACGACGCTGTCGGACAGCATCGTCGCCTCCCGCGAACTCGCGGTGGTCTCCGGTGGCAAGGAGACCGCACGCTGGGATCCCGCTCACTGCCTCACCAGAACTCTGACTCCCAAGAGCATCAGCGACACCCTGAACGCGCTGGCCCAGCTGTCGTCGCAGATCCAGGGTCCCGACGCCGCGCACCCCGATGCGCTCGAGCGCGGACTCACCTCGTTGAACGACGCCACGGCGGGCACCGGACCGCAGATCAACGCGCTGGTGCAGAAGCTCGGCGCCGCACTGTCCGCGCCGGACGCCGATATCGCCCATCTGGCAGGTATTTTCGATGCGTTCGCCTCGGTGTCCAAGGATGTGGAGGCGCACTGGGGTGAGCTGAAGACGATGCTCACCCGCCTGGGCCCGGTCCTGGACCAGGCCACCGAGGATCTGCTGCGGCCCGGCGCCGCGCTGTTCGACGGCCTCGGTCAGGTGCTGCCGATGCTCAACGACATCACCACCCTGTTCGGCGATCCGATCATGCGCGCCCTCGACGACACGGTCCCGCTGGTGAAATTCCTGCGCGCGAACGTGGGCTCACTGGCCCAGATGATCTCGCTGACACCGGTTCTGGCTCAGGCCGTGCACACGGTCGGCGACTCCGGGATCGGCTACGCCCCGCCGAAGGTGGCGATTGCGCAGGACCACGCCGACCAGGTGTGCGCCGCGATCGACACCCTCGCCCCCGGACGCTGCACCCCGGCCGACGGTCTGGCGAAGGTGGACATGGCGGCCCTCATATTCGGATTGGCAGGTGCGCGATGAGATTTCGGCGATTCACGCTCGGCTCGGCGATCGTCGTGGCGGCCGCGCTGCCGGCCGCCGGATGCGCGTTCGACCCCTCGTCGGTACCGGTGCCGGGAACCACGGTGTCCGGTCCGACCTACCACGTGCGCATCGAGTTCTCGAATGTGCTGAACCTGCCGGCGCGCGCCAAGATCATGGCCAACGGCGCGCAGGTCGGCACGGTCTCCGGGGTGACCGTCGTGAAACCGGGCGCCGCGGACGGCCGCGGCGGCTACGTCGTGGTCGACGCCGACATCTCGAGGTCGGTGCGCCTTCCCGCGGCCACGGTCGCCGAGCTGCGGCAGAACACGGTGCTCGGCGATATCCACGTCGCGCTGACCACCCCACCGAGCGGTTTCGCCACCCTGTTGCACGACGGGTCCACGATTCCGATGGCACAGACGAAACCGCCTGTGCAACTGGAGGACACGATGGCGCTGATCGCCGCGTTCACCCAGGGCGGTGCGGTGACCCAGCTACAGGACGTCATCGAGCAGTTCAATCGCACGCTGCCGCAGGATCCGGCGCAGACCGCCCGGATCTCGCACACCATGGCCACCGATGCCACGGATCTGGTGAACAACCTGGACAGCGTCGACGCGCTGCTCGACGGCCTGGGCACGAATGCGCAGGTGCTGCACGATATTCAGCCCGAACTCGACGATATCCTCAGCCGTACCTCGGTCGATCAGATGAACGGCATCACCGACTCCATCGTGGGCGTGACGAAGATCTTCGGTGGGCTGGGGCCGGTGGGTGCGTCGCTGACCTGGCTCGGGCCCGTGCTGCGTGATGCCGACGGGGCGGCCCAGGCGTTCGCGCCGTTGCTGCTCTCGGCCGGCCCGGTGGATCTGAGCCGGCCGTCGAATCTGCAGGCCGTCGTGGAATTGTTGCGCGACAAGCTGATTCCGTTCGTCGAGCGCGGGCCGAAGGTGAACATCGTCGGGGTGCGCTCGGACGCGTCGGCGGACGTGCCGCCCGATCAGCAGACCGACCGCATCCTGGCGACCCTGCGGATGATCGGAGTGGTGCGATGAGGTGGGGTGCGCTGACCTCGCTGGGCGGCATCGTCGCGATCACCGTCCTGGGAGCGAGCTATCTGACCTTCGGCGTCGTCCGCGCCGACCCCTTCGCCGACTACAACCGAACCACCATGGTGCTGACGGATTCCGGGGGGCTGGGGGTCGGATCGCCGGTGCTGCTCACCGGGCTCGAGGTCGGCCGGGTGACCGCCGTGCGCCATACCGCCGCGGGTGTCGAGGTCGGCATGCGGCTGGCCGCGGCCAAACGGGTGCCGGCCGACAGCACGGTGACCATCGAACATCTGTCGGCCCTCGGCGAACCGTATGTCGAATTCCGGCCCGTCTCGGGCAACGGGCCGTATCTGCACGACGGCCAGCGCCTGGAAACGTCGAATGTGCGCATGCCGCTGTCGATTCCGGACGTCGCGCGGCTGGTCACCAAGACCATGAATCAGCTCGATCCCGAGGTGGTGGGCTCGCTGGTCGCCACCGCGAGTTCCGCGCTGAACGGCACCGACGCCGCGATTCCGAATCTCACCCGATCCGGAGATCTGCTGGCGGCCGCGATCATGAGCCGCAGCCCGCGGATCGCGGATCTGCTCAACAGCTTTCAGGCCGCGGCGGCCGACATCGAGTGGGCCGGTCCGGCCACCAGTACCGCGGCGCCGGCGTTCGTGCGGTTCACCCACGCCCTGAACGATCTGGTGGCGGCGGTGGGCCGGATGGTGGACGCGCGTCCCGCCGCAAGCTACACCGAGGGCAACGGTCTGGCGCCGTTCCTGGCGAAGCTGACCGACCGGCTGGCAGAACTCGGCCCGGAGCTGAAGTCCCTGGGCCCGGCGCTCGCTCCGCTCGCGGAGGCGACCACGAATGCCGCGCCGCGCATCGACATCTCCAGCCTGATCACGCAGGCCCTCGACGATGTGGGCACCGACGGAACCGTGCGGGTGCGGATCAATGTCAAGTAGTACCACCGAGAAGGAGGACACCATGTCGGACGACACTGGTACCGAACCGAAGCGGGCAGTCGACGCGGAGGCCGAGTCCTCCGAGCCCACCACCGCCGAGCCCACCACCGCCGGGACGGGGGTGGAACCCGCGAAAGCACCTCGCACACTGTCGATCCGGCTCTCCACCGTGGTCACCGCGGCGGCCGCAGTGGTATTGATCGCGCTCGCCGCGGTTTTCGGATCGCTGTGGCTGTCGGCGCGCGGCGATCTGCACGACCGCGACGACCGGGCGGCGGCGCAGCAGCACGCCGAACAGGTCGCCACCGACTACGCGGTCGGCGCCTCGAATATCGACTACCAGAACGTCGGCGCGTGGATCGGCAAACTGAAGGCCGGCACCTCGTCGCAGCTGGCGCAGAAATTCGACGCCACCGCACCGAAACTGCAGGAGATCCTGGTCCCGCTGAAGTGGACCTCGTCGGCGACCCCGATCGCGGCCAAGGTGATGAGCACCGAGAACGGCGTCTACAAGGTCGACGTGTTCCTGAACGTCAACTCCACCAGCGCGCAGACGCCACAGGGTGCACAAACCACCGTCACCTACACGGTCGACATCGATCCGGGCAGCGGCTGGAAGGTGACCGACGTCGGCGGGATGGCCGGGGCCCTGCCAAAGCAGTAGCGGCGGTCAGTGGCCCGGCAGGACGCACACGGTGTCGAGTCCGAGCACGCGGTTGAGCCGGCCGAACGCCAGCCACGAGCCGATGCACATACTCAACTCGACGATCTCGGCCTGACTGTAGTGCGCCCGCATCCGGGTCCAGAACTCGTCGTCCAGGTTGTGGTGATCGAGTACGTAACGTTCGGCGTATTCGGCGGCCAGCCGGGTCCGATCATCGAAGGAATCGGTGGTGCGCCACTCGGTGACGGCCTGGTCGAAACCGACTTCGACCTTCTGCCCGTCGCGCTCGGTGCGCCAGTCCTGACAGAACAGGCAGCCGTTGATCTGGGCGATCCGCAGCCGCGCCGCCTCGAACTCACGCAGTCCGAGGGTGCTGTGCGAGTAGACCGCCAGCGACAACTTCGAGGCGGCGGGCCCGATGCCCGGCACCATCTCACCCCAGACGTAGCCGATCGGATCCTTCCCCTCGGGGATATCGATGTTCATTGCGGTGTCCTTTCGGATGGGTCGCTCGCGAATCTGCCGACGGCGGGGCGCAACGGGACGTCGAGGGCGTCGTAGAGACCGGGCTCGGCCGCGGCCAGCCAGTCGATGGCATTGACCAATCTGCCGACGGCAGTGGCATTTCCGCCCGCGGCGCGGTTACCGCCCTCGGTCTCGGCCTCGACGGTCACCTCGATGCGCGGATCGCCCTCCACGATGATGCGATGCGCGCCCGCACCGTCGGGCGGGCACGGCCAGTCCGGTGCACAGCCGGGATGGATGCGGGTGACGTGTTCGATCACGATGCGCGGCCGGCCGCCGACCATGCCCTGCACCTCGAACCGCACCGCGCCCTGGGTGCCCGCCTCGAAGTCGCCCATCGCCGCGGTGGTCACCGTGGTGTCGAGGGCGCGGCGGTCCAGTGTCTCGCGGATTCCGTCGAGTTCGGCGCCCAGGGCGCGTGCCATCAGCCGAATCTGCCCGCCCCACACCATGGTCGGGACGCCGGGTGCGGTCATCGGCGGTTCGTAGTCCATCGGCTGGCCCATCCCGACCAGGTAACGTACCGAATCCGGCTGGTCGTAGGTGGAATAGTCGAAGATCTCCTGGCAGCGGATCGTGTCGACCCGGTGACCCAGCCCGCTCACGAGCAACGGCAGCACGTCGTTACCCCACCCGGGGTCGATACCGGAGACGAACAGTGAGCCGCCGCCCGCCGCGATCGCCGCCCGCACCGGTTCGCGCACCTCGGCGGGGGCGTTGCGGGGATCGTAGAGCGCGTACAGCGCGGGCGTGACGACCACCGCGCCGGCGCGGATCGCGCCGACGATATCGCGCAGTGCGTCGTCGGGCCGGATATCGCCGGACGCGGCGTACACGACCGCCCGGGGATGGCGCGCCAGCAGGGCGTCGACATCGGCCGAGGCCGTGACGCCGAGGTCGTGGTCGAGTCCGGCCAGCCGGCCCGCATCGCGCCCGACCTTCGCCGGATCGTGCACCAGCACCCCGGTCAATTCCAGTTCGGGGTGTGCGTGCACGGCGCGGATCGCGGCACGGCCGACATTGCCCGTGCCCCAGACGATCGTCGAGATCATCCCACCGACACTAGCAAGCGCTTGGTTCGCTGTGGGCGTTTTGCGCGGGTCGGTCCGCGGCCCCGCGGCCGGACATGAGGTCGTCGGCTGAGCTCGGCGGGCGTGGACGTTCGGTACTCTGATCGGCATGGTGATGGGGATCCGTTCGACGGCGCTGATGCTGTGCGCCGTCGTGCTGTCCATCGTCGCCGCCACGGTTGTGCCTGCGGGCGAACCGAATTCGCTGCTGGCCGTCGGAGCCGCGGCGATTCTCGCCTTGGCGGTGGTCGCCGCCTGTTCCGGCCGGCGCCGGTCGCGGTCCACAGCGGACCTCCCGGTTCGGCACAGCAGCGGCGACGGGGATCCTTTCTCCGACAGAGCAATCCGGATACGGCGGGCCGGGTGCGGCCCAGGGCACCGGGTCACCGGAGCTGATCGCGCGTCACCACGCCGGTGCTCTCGCCGGCCGAGATGAACGCGCGGCTGCTCGGCCGACCCCGTTCACTCGCCCGTACCTTCACGGGTGCCTCGAAGTGAGGTGATATCCCATGCTCGATTTCGTGTACTACCCGGTCGCCGCCGTTCTCTGGTTGTGGCACACCGGATTCGCCATCCCGTTCGGCGCCGCGAGTGGCCTGTCCTGGGCCCTGGCGATCGTCATGCTGGTGGTGACCCTGCGCGCCGTCCTGTATCGGCCGTTCCTGGCTCAGGTCCGCTTCTCACGCACCATGGCCGTGCTGCAACCGAAGATGCGGCAGTTGCGCGCCGAATGCGGCGACGACCGCGAGCGGCTGGCCGTCGAAACCCGGAAACTGCAGCAGCAGCACAACTTCAACGTGCTCAGCGGCTGCCTGCCGGTGCTCGCGCAGTTGCTGATGTTCGTGGGACTGCTGCACGTGCTGCATTCCTTCGACCGCACCGCGGTCTCGCATGTGCCGTTCCTCGGCAGTTCCACCGCGATGACGGCGGCGCAGAACGCCGACACCGCGAATTACGTGTTCGCACCGGAACAGGTGCGGTCGTTCCTGCACGCCGATCTGTTCGGCGCGCCGCTGTCGGCGACGCTCACCTCCACCGATTCGGTCGCGTCGGTGGCCGTGGTGGCGATCCCGCTGGTGCTGATCGCGGCCGTCGCGACCCACTGCACCGCGCGGGCGTCGATCGCCCGCCAGCTCGAGACCACCGCGCAGATGCGGCTGATCAACGTGATGACGCTGTGGCTGTTTCCGCTCGGCACACTGGTCGCCGGTCTGGTGATGCCGATCGGCATTCTGGTCTACTTCGCGACGAGCAACACCTGGACCTTCGTGCAGCAGCATGTGGTCCATCGCAGGCTCGGCCCGATGGAACCCCTACCGCCGTCGGCGGTCCCGACGATCTAGGTCCTTTCCGGTGCGGCGGGCGCGGTCTCGTGCACCTCCGCATGCGGGGCGCCCCAGCCGATATGCGATTCGGCGCGCAGGCGATCGATCATGTGCGGATAGTGCAACTCGAATGCCGGTCGCTCCGAACGGATCCGGGGCAGTTCGTAGAAGTTGTGCCGCGGCGGCGGGCAGGTGGTGGCCCATTCCAGCGAATTGCCGTACCCCCACGGATCGTCCACCGTGACGACCTCGCCGTAGCGGTAGCTACGGAACACATTCCAGACGAAGGTGATCATCGAGAAGCCGAGGATGAACGAGCCGATGGTGGACACGGTATTGAGCGCGGTGAAGCCGTCGGAGGGCAGATAGTCGGCGTAGCGGCGCGGCATACCTTCGTTTCCCAGCCAGTGCTGCACCAGGAAGGTGGTGTGGAAACCCAGGAAGGTGGTCCAGAAGTGGATCTTGCCGAGCCGCTCGTCGAGCAGTCGGCCGGTCATCTTCGGGAACCAGAAGTAGATCCCGCCGAAGGTCGCGAACACGATCGTTCCGAACAACACGTAATGGAAGTGCGCCACAACGAAATACGTGTCGGTGACGTGGAAGTCCAGCGGCGGGCTGGCGAGGATGACACCCGACAGGCCGCCGAACAGGAAGGTGACCAGGAATCCCAGCGCCCACAGCATCGGCGTCTCGAATGTCAGCTGCCCCTTCCACATCGTGCCGATCCAGTTGAAGAACTTCACCCCGGTCGGCACGGCGATCATGAAGGTCATGAACGAGAAGTAGGGCAGCAGTACGGCTCCGGTGGCGAACATGTGGTGCGCCCACACCGCCACCGACAGCGCCCCGATACTCATCGTCGCGTAGACCAGCGCGGTGTAGCCGAAGACCGGTTTGCGGCTGAACACCGGGAAGATCTCGGTGACGATGCCGAAGAACGGCAGCGCGATGATGTACACCTCGGGATGGCCGAAGTACCAGAACAGATGCTGGTAGAGCAGATTGCCGCCGGTGGCCGGATCGTAGATGTGACCACCGAGGTGCCGGTCGACCATCAAGGCCATGAGCGCCGCGGTGAGGATCGGGAATGCCAGCAGGACCAGCACGCTGGTGACCACGATGTTCCAGGTGAACATCGGCATCCGGAACAGGGTCATCCCGGGTGCGCGCAGGACGACGACGGTGGTGAGCATGTTGACTCCGCCGAGGATGGTGCCCAGACCGGAGACGGCCAGGCCCATGATCCACATATCGCAGCCCACGCCGGGGGAGTGCACGATATCCGAGAGCGGGGTGTAGGCGGTCCAGCCGAAGTCCGCGGCGCCGCCCGGGGTGACGAATCCCGCGGTGGCCATGGAGGCGCCCAGGAGGTAGAGCCAGTAGCTGAGCGCGTTCAGTCGCGGGAAGGCCACATCGGGCGCGCCGATCTGCAACGGCAGGATGCAGTTGGCGAAGCCGAACACGATGGGTGTGGCATAGAACAGCAACATGATCGTGCCGTGCATCGTGAACAGCTGATTGAACTGTTCCGGCGAGAGGAACTGCAGGCCCGGGCGAGCGAGCTCGGCCCGCATCAGCAGCGCCATCAGTCCGCCGATGAGGAAGAACGCCATCGAGCTGACGATGTACATGACGCCGAGCAACTTGGGATCGGTCGTCGTGACGATCGTCCAGATCTGGGAACCCTTCGGGGCGATCCGCCGGGGATAAGGCCTTACGGCTTCGATCTCGGCGGCGCCTCGAGACGGTGCTGTGGTCACAGTTCCTCCTCGAGCCCAACCATCTTCGAGTGTGGCACCGCGGCAAGATCAACGTGTTCGAATCCCGCCGGGCATCGGTGTGCGATCGGTGGTGATCTTCGGGACGGGCCCATGCTCCCATCGATACCCACTTCGCGACGGATGGATCGCCGGAACGTCCACGTGGATCGCTGGAAAGTAACGGATGCGTCGGCGGCCTCCCCGGAAGGGGTGGCCGAGGGTACGGTGGGACCCGACCGTTTCGGAGTGGTTCTGCGAGTGAGTGCGGCGATGCGGACCGTAGCTGTCCGTTCGCTCGCCGCTGCGACGACGAAATTCCGAGATACGAGGTGTGGACATGACCGCTGCCTGGCCCAGTTCGTTCAACTCCTTCGACGACCTGTTCAACCGCTTCTTCGGCCCCGGTATGGCCGCGCAGCCGCCGGTGCAGCGCATCGATCTGGGGCGGCTGCTCAGCGACAGCGCCAAGGAGCTGATCGCGATCGCCCGGTCGGCCGCGCAGGACTGGGGAAATCCGGAGGTCACCGCCGAACATCTGCTCTATGCCGCCACGCAGGTCGAGCCCTCGCGCGGGATCATCGGCCAGCTGGGCCTGGATCCGGACAAGGTCGCCGCGCAGATGCGCGGTGCGGCCGGTAGCGGAGAGGCCACCGCGACCGCGGGCGGTCAGGTGGTGCTCGGGCCCGGTGCCAAACTGGCCCTGCGGACCGCGCAACGCAACGCCGCCGAGGCGGGATCCAGCTACATCGGCCCCGAACATATTCTGCTCGGCATCGCCGACAATCCGGAAAGCCCTGCCGCACAGTCTCTTTCGGGTGCCAAACTGCCGGCTGCCGAGGGGCAGAAGAAGCCCACCGACACTCCGACGCTGGACGAATACGGCCGGGATCTGACCGCCGAGGCCCGCGCGGGCAAGGTCGACCCGGTCGTCGGCCGCGCCGAGGAGATCGAGCAGACCGTGGAAATCCTGTCCCGGCGGCGCAAGAACAATCCCGTGCTCATCGGCGATCCCGGAGTCGGCAAGACCGCGATCGTCGAGGGTCTGGCGCAGCGCATCGTCAACGGCGATGTGCCCAGCACGCTGGCCGATCGGCGGGTGGTGGCCCTCGATGTGGGCTCGCTGGTGGCGGGCAGCAAATATCGCGGCGAATTCGAGGAGCGGCTGACCAAGATTCTCGACGAGGTCCGCGAGCACTCCGACGAACTGGTGCTGTTCATCGACGAGTTGCACACCATCGTGGGCGCCGGGACCGGCGGCGAGGGGTCGATGGACGCCGGAAACCTGCTCAAACCGGCGCTGGCCCGCGGCGAACTCCATGCCATCGGCGCCACCACCGTCGACGAATACCGGCGCTACATCGAGAAGGACGCCGCCCTGGAGCGCCGCTTCCAGCCGGTGCTGGTCCCCGAACCGTCGGTCGCCGACACGATCGAAATCCTGCGCGGACTCAGCGACGTCTACGAGGAACACCATCAGGTGCACTACGAGGACGAGGCGTTGGTTGCCGCGGCCGAGCTCTCGGACCGCTACATCACCGATCGGTTCATGCCCGACAAGGCGATCGATCTGATCGACCAGGCCGGCGCCCGGGTCCGGTTGCGCACCCGCATGCCGGGCCCGGATCTGCGTGCGGCGCGGGAGGAATTGTCGCGCCTGGAACGGGAGAAGGATGCCGCCGTCGCGGGCGAGGACTACGCCCGCGCGGACGAACTCAAGGGCGAGATCTCCGCCGCCGAGGAACGGGTCGGCCACATCACCGCCGACGAGGCGCCGACGGTCACCCTCGACGACATCGCCGAGGTGGTGTCCAAGCAGACCGGAATTCCGGTGTCGGAGTTGACCGTCGAGGAACGGCAGCGCCTGCTGCAGTTGGAGGACGTGCTGCACAAGCGGGTGATCGGGCAGGACGAGGCGATCGTGGCGGTCGCGGAGGCGGTGCGCCGCGCCCGGGCCGGGATGAAGGATCCGAACCGCCCGATCGGCTCGTTCCTGTTCCTCGGCCCGACCGGTGTCGGCAAGACCGAATTGGCGAAAGCCTTGGCGGAGGCGGTATTCGGCGACGAGGACCGGCTGATCCGATTCGACATGAGCGAATTCCAGGAGAAGCACACGGTGTCCCGGCTGGTCGGCGCACCGCCCGGATACGTGGGCTACGAGGATGCCGCGCAGCTCACCGACAAGGTTCGCCGCCAACCGTATTCGGTGATCCTGTTCGACGAGGTGGAGAAGGCTCATCCGGACGTGTTCAACGTGCTGCTGCAGCTGCTCGACGACGGCCGCGTCACCGACGCCAAGGGCCGCACGGTCGATTTCAAGAACACCATCGTGATCATGACCAGCAATATCGGTTCGGATCTGATCCTGAAGGCCACCTCGGCGGAGCTCGACGCCATCACCCCGCGGCTGATGGAACGGCTGCAACAGCATTTCCGGCCGGAATTCCTCAACCGCATCGACGAGACCATCGTGTTCCACCGCCTCGATCAGGAACAATTGCGCCGCATCGTCGATCTGGTGCTCGACGGCCCCCGCCGCCGCCTGCGCGCTCAGCACATCGAGCTCGACGTCACCGACGCGGCACGGGATTGGTTGTCCGAGAACGGATATCAACCCGAATTCGGTGCCCGCCCGCTACGCCGGACGGTGCAGAAGCAGCTGGAGAACCAGGTGTCCCGGCTGGTACTCGGTGGCGAGCTGAATCCGGGCGACACCGTGCGCGTGGACGCCGACGAGTCCGGACTGATCGTCGCCGTGGTGGCCGGCTCCGGAGCCGAACGATCCCTCGACGCCTCCGCGAACGGCCAGAAACCGAAGGGGAAGAAGGCGAACGGCAAGTCGGACGCCAAGTCCGAGAAGAAGTCCGGAGCGAAATCCGGGAAGAGCTGATCCGGGAGAAGCCGGTGGTGAGTTACGTGGCCGACCCGCGCGTCGACGCCTACATCGACGCGTTACCGTCCTGGCAGCGTGACATCTGCCGCGAGGTGCGTGAACTCGTCCACGCCGCCGACCCGCAGGTGACGGAGACCGTGAAGCGCAGGGTACGACCGTATTTCGTGCTCGACGGCAACATCTGCGCGCTGCTCGCCACGAAGACGCACGTCGACGTCTTCCTCTACGACGGTGCGATCGTGCCCGATCCGGCGGGCATCATCACCGGCGGTCACGACAACACGACGGCGCGCACCGTGGCGATTCGCGAGGGGGAGAGGGTCGACGCCCCCGCGCTGTCGGCGATGCTGCGGCAGATCATCGCGAACAATCGCGCGGGCGGCTGGCGCAAGCTGAAACGCGATGCGGCACGGGCGGAGTGACCGGACCGGCTCCGGCAGAGGATGGTCGGTCCGGTACGCGTTCGGCGACCGTCAGCCCGGCGCGGCCGGATCCGCGGGGGCTTGCGCATAGACGCCGGCGGTGAGTTCGCGCATGCATCTGACCACCAGGGGAGCGGGTCCGCCGGGGCGCAGTGCGGTTTCGGTTGCGGCCGAGAGATTTTCGTCGGGCACGCCGATCTGCGATGCGCCGTCGTCGTCGGCCCATTGCTCCAGTCCGATGCGGATCGCGCCGGCGGCCGCGGCGGCCAGCGTACGCAGGCGCAGTGGATCGGTGTCCGGGGACAGTTTCGCCAGCAGCCCGAGCAGGGCGTGCTCGCCGGTGAGATTGACCCGGAACCAGACCGCGCGCAGGGCCGTATCGTCGGCCATCGCGCGCAACAGGCCGCGGGTGATGTCGAGTTCGTCGCGGTCCACCACGGTGAGGGCGCGGAGCGCGGCGGTCTCCAGTTCCGCGATGGTAGGCAACCGATCCGGTCCGTCGCCGAGGATGTCCAGCCAGCGAGACGCACCCGCCGACAGCATCGGTTCCACGGCATCCTCTTTGGTGCGGCAATAGCGATAGAAGGTGCGCAGGCCGACGCCGGAGGCGGCGGCGATCTGCTCGGCGGTGACCGCCGCGGTGCCACGCTCGGCGAACAACCGGGCGGCGGTGTGGGCGATCTCCATCCGGGTCGCCGACTTGCGCCGCTGGGCCAGGTTCGGCCGCGGCGACGCGGTGGCGGACGGGCCGGTTCTCGACTCGGGCATGAGTCACCTCCTGTCCGCACAGTCTAAGCGCGATTTGTCACTATGGCACAACGTGCCACTCAGGCGTAGTGTGTCAATCGAACGAGAAAATCGCAGTTGAGGAGAGTTTCGCAATGGAGCGTTTCGCAGATCGCCGAGTTCTGATCACCGGCGCCGGATCCGGTATCGGCCGCGCCACCGTGCATCGCATTCTGTCCGAGGGCGGCACCGTGGTGGCCGCCGACGTCAGCGAGGCGGGCCTGGCCGAAACCGCGAAACAGGCGGCCGAGAAGGGCAGCGCCGATCGGCTGACCACCGTCACGATCGACATCTCCGACGAGTCCTCGGTACAGGCCGGGGTCGCCAAGGCCGTGGAAACCCTGGGCGGGCTGGACGCGCTGGTCAACGCCGCCGGCATTCTCCGCTCGGCGCACACCCACGAGATGCCGCTGGCCGACTGGAATCGCATCATCACCACCAACCTCACCGGCACCTTCCTGATGATTCGCGAATCGCTGCCGGCGCTGCTGGACAGCGGCCGCGGTGTCATCGTGAACTTCGCCTCCACCTCCACCTACTTCGCGCACCCGTACATGGCCGCCTATGCCGCGTCGAAGGGCGGCATCATGTCCATGACCCATGCGCTGGCCTCGGAATACTCCAAGCAGAACCTGCGCGCGGTGGCCGTGGCGCCCGGCTCGATCTCGAGCGATATGACCGACGGCCGCGGCCCGGGCCTGCCCGAGGACGCCGATTTCTCGCTGTTCACCAAGCTGATGCCGATGCTCGGCCAGGGTTTCGCCTCGCCCGACACGGTCGCCGGTGTGGTGGCCATGCTCGCCTCCGACGACGGCGCCTTCATCACCGGCACCGAGGTGCGCATCGACGGCGGCACCCACGCCTGATCGGCCCGAATCGGTCCGGGCCGTCCCGGTCAACGGGAAAGCCCGGACCGAAACAGAAACCTGTTCTATTGTGCTGGCGGGGCCGATACCAGGAGGTGACCGCGATGGATCTGGTTGCGTTGGAAGAGATTCGTGCGTTGAAATACCGCTATCTGCGGACGCTGGATCTGCGGGAGTGGGACGAGTTCGCCGATACCCTCGCCGCGGACGCGGTGGCCGACTACGGCTCGCCCTCGGGCGGTAAACCGCTGCAATTCCAGGGGCGCGACGCCATCGTCGGCTATCTCAGCGGCGCGATGTCCGGCACCATGATCACCTCGCACGTGTGCAGTCACCCCGAGATCGCGGTGGACGGTGACTCCGCCTCCGGCAGTTGGTGTCTGGAGGATACGGTCATCGTCCCCGAGCACGGGATCATGATTCGCGGCGCCGCGTACTACCGCGATACCTATCGCCGCGAATCCGATGGCCGCTGGCGCATCACGAGCACCGGCTATCAGCGCAACTACGAGGCCATGATTCCGCTCTCCTCGATCCAGGGATTCACCATCACCGCCAGCCGCTGGGACCCCAGCGTCGCGCACTAGCCGACCGGCCGCTCAGGCTCGGGCGGTGCGCCGGATCGCGGTGGGAGTGCTGTCCCACCAGCGGCGCGCGCATCGGGTCAGGGTGGCCTGTTCCGCGAGGCCGAGCAGGGAGGCGATCTGGCTCATCGGCAGATCCGTCGTGGTCAGATAGCGCCGCGCCTCACTGCGGCGCACATCGTCGACGATGGCGGCGAAGGTCGTGCGCTCGGCCGCCAGGCGGCGCTGCAGGGTGCGCGGATGGATCGTCAGAAGCCTTGCCACCGAATCGATCTGCGGGGCGGTCGTGCCCAGCAACTGCTGCACGGCGGCCCGCACCCCCGGCACCGTGGAGGCGCCGGTGTCGCCGGCCTGTTCGGCCAGGAACGCCACCGCCAGCCGGCGCAGATTCGCATCGCCGCCCGCGATGGCCCGCGTCGTGAGGTTGCTGGGCAGCCGCAGCATCGCCGCCGGCCGCTCGAAGCGCACCGGGACGCCGAAGAAGTTCTCGTAGGTCGCGCGCGAACCCGGCGGGCGGTACGGCAACTCCACCGAGCGCAATCCGTACGGGCCCTCCACCAGCCGGATCAACGTGCGGTGCAGGAATCCCAGGCCCAGGTCGGTGCCCTGGACTGGTTGCGGGAATCCGGGTTCGACGCCGTAGCGCAGGGCCGTCACACCGCGGTCGCCGTAGGGGTCCGGTTCGATGGTCAGGCTCAGCGAGCGGGCGTGCACGAACAGGTAGCGCGAGGTGCACTCCAGCGCATCGGCCAGGGTGGGGGAGCTGCGGATGGCCAGCGCGAGCGGTCCCAGCATGCCGAGGTCCTGCCGGGCGGCGATCCGCAGGCCCAGATCGGGACATCGCAGCCGGTCGGCGGCGATCTCCAGCACCAGCGCCATCGCCTCGTCGGAGACCAGCAGATCGTCGGCGTCCAGGGCGGCGATCGGGTATCCGGCGGCGGTCGCGTATTCCTCCGCATTTCCCCCGAGTTCGGCCACGGTCGCGCGGAAACCGCGCAAACCGGCCGAGCGGATCACCGACATGTCGTCCAGAATCAAATACTTGTCGCGCAAAGTCAAGAATGCCGGGGAACGAACCAGCACACTGGAACCATGACCGCAGCTGGTGAATATGTCGATGTCGTCATCGTGGGCGCCGGTCTGTCCGGAATCGGCGCCGGTTACCGCGTGCAGACGGAATTGCCCGGAAAGTCCTATGCGATCCTCGAGGCGCGTGAGGCGCTGGGCGGCACCTGGGACCTTTTCCGGTATCCCGGCATCCGTTCCGATTCGGATATGTTCACCCTCGGCTACCCGTTCGAGCCGTGGCGCGATGCCAAATCGATCGCCGACGGTCCCTCGATTCTGCGCTACATCACCGAGACGGCACGCCGCCACGGGATCGACAAGCATATTCGCTACGGCACCAAAGTCGTTGCAGCACAATGGTCCAGCGCCGAATCACGCTGGACGCTGACCCTGCGGCAGGGCGATGCGGAGCGCACACTGAGCTGTCGCTTCCTCTACTCGTGCGCCGGCTACTACAACTACGACGAGGGGCACGCGCCCGAATTCCCGGGCGTGGACACGTTTTCCGGCACCATGGTGCATCCGCAGTTCTGGCCGGAGGATCTCGACTACGCCGGCAAGAAGGTCGTGGTCGTCGGCAGTGGCGCCACCGCCGTGACGCTGGTTCCGGCGATGGCCGAGCAGGCCGAGCTGGTGACCATGCTGCAGCGTTCGCCGACCTGGATCTCCGCGGTCCCCGGCCGCGACAAGCAAGCCGACAAGATTCGGGAACTGCTGCCGGCGGGCCTGGCGCACCGGGTGATCCGCACCAAGAACATCCTGTTCAACGTCGGGTTCTACCAGTACTGCCGCCGTCGGCCGCAGGCCGCGCGCAAGCTGCTGACCGGGCTGACCACACGCATCCTCAAGGACGAGAAGCTGGTCGCCGAACACTTCACCCCGGAATACAACCCGTGGGATCAGCGGTTGTGCGCGGTACCGGACGCCGACTTCTTCAAGGCGATGCGCAAGGGTAAGGCCGAGGTGGTCACCGATCACATCGACACCTTCGTGCCCGAGGGCATCCGCCTGAAGTCGGGCCGGGTGCTGCCCGCCGACATCGTCATCTCGGCGACCGGTCTGAAGCTGCTCGCCTTCGGCGGCATCACGCTGGAGGTCGACGGTGAACCGGTGAACCTGTCCGACCGATTCGTCTGGCAGGGGACGATGCTCACGGGCGTCCCCAACTTCGCGGTCTGCATCGGCTACACGAACGCGTCCTGGACGCTGCGCGCCGACCTGACCTCACGCCTGGTGTGCAAGGTGATCGCCCATATGGACCGCCGCGGATACGAGGCGGTGGTGCCGCAGCCGCAGGCCGAGCTCACCGAACATCCGTTGCTCGACCTCGCCTCGGGCTATATCCAGCGGTCCATCGGCGACTTCCCGCGCCAGGGCGATCGGCATCCGTGGAAGGTGCGCCAGAACTACCTGCTGGATTCGGCCACGACCATGCGCACGAATCTGGACAAGACGCTGCAGCCGGTCCGGCGCACGGCGGTGCTGTCGAACGCCTGAACGCCGTGCCGGTCCGTTCAGCTCGCCCAGGGGCCGACCCCGCCGATCTTGTCGATCCGTACGCGGGTCAGCAGTCCCGGCGGGGCGTCGGCGGGCGGGAAGTTCAGTCCCGGTGCGGCCAGTACGGCGGCCAACTCCTTCAGGAGTTCGGGCGCACCGCCCTCGACGATGCGCGCGGTGCCGGTGACCGACAGATACGGCCGCATGAACCCGCTCGGCTGATCCGAGACGATGGTCAACGCCACTCGCGGATCGCGGCGGACGTTGCGCACCTTCAGATATTCGCCGAGGTGTGCGCTGACCAGTTCGTCGCCCTCGGGGGTCGATTGCAGCGCCACCCAGACGACGGAGACCTGCGGGCTGCCGTCGGCATTCAGGGTGACCAGGGTCGCGTTGGCGCCGGCGCCGACGAATTCGCGCGCGGAATCGGGAAGTCGCATATCCGCTCCGACGCCGGCGCGAACCGTTTCATTCCCGCGATACCCGCGGGCGTGGCCGGACGCGATGTCTGATTTCCGCCGGTGTGAGATCCGGGGCTCCGGCAGATTGGGGAGCGTACGGATCGACATACCGAAAGGATCAGCAATGACGGTCTACACGACGACGGCGAGTCCGCTCGGTGAGCTGATGCTCGTCGGCGAGCTGCGCCCGGCCGGTGTCGCGCTCACCGCCCTGTCCATCGCGGGCGGGAAAGGTGCAGGGGCGCAATCGGATTGGGTCGAGGATCAGGCACCGTTCGTCTCGGTGCTCGACCAGCTCGACGGTTACTTCGCCGGGCAGCGCACTCGTTTCGAACTCGACTACGCGGTCGGCGGCAGTGAATTCCGGCGTCGGGTATGGCATGCGCTCGACGACATCCCGTACGGCCGCACGGTGACCTACCGCGACATCGCCGCCCGGGTCGGCGCGCCGCGGGCGGCAGTGCGGGCCGTCGGGGCCGCGATCGGCGCCAATCCGGTTCTGATCGTGCGGCCGTGCCATCGGGTGATCGGCGCGAACGGCCGCCTGACCGGCTATGCGGGCGGGATCGACCGCAAGCGGCAACTGCTGGAGCTCGAACATGCCGCCTGACACCGGCCCGGCACCGACCGGTTCGGGGCTCACCGCGACGCCGTTCGGCGCTCGGGTGGATGCGCAGGACTGGACGCGGATAGCGGGCGAACTCGACGAGCACGGATACGCGCTGAGCGGCTGCCTGCTGGGCGCCGACGAGTGCCGTGCGCTCGCGAAGTTGTACACCGACGACGACCGCTTCCGCTCCACCATCGAGATGTCGCGTCACCGTTTCGGGTCCGGCGAGTACCGCTACTTCACCCACGATCTGCCCGCGGTGGTGTCGGAGTTGCGTGCCGCGCTGTATCCGAAACTGCTGCCCATCGCGCGGAATTGGGCGCAGCGACTGGGTCGCCCCGGTTCGTGGCCGGACGGCCTCGACGACTGGATCTCCCAGTGCCACCGGGCCGGTCAGCATCGCTCGGCGCAGATCCTGCTGCGCTACGGTCCCGGCGATTGGAACGCGCTGCATCGAGACCTCTTCGGCGACATGATCTTTCCACTGCAGGTGGTGATCGGACTGGATGCGGCGGGCTCGGACTACACCGGCGGCGAATTCCTGATGGTCGAACAACGCCCGCGCGCCCAATCCCGCGGCGCGGCAGTCGCTCTGCCGCAGGGACACGGGCTGGTATTCACCACCCGGGAACGCCCCGTGCGGTCCGCGCGCGGCTGGTCGGCCGCACCCATGCGCCACGGCGTGAGCGTGGTGCGCAGTGGACATCGCCACACGCTGGGCCTGGTTTTCCACGATGCGTGAGGAATGCCGCGCGGGTGAGGGCGGTGTCGCGGCGCGGGATTACGTACTGCTCGACTCGGACGCCGTGCCGTACCGCAGCCCGACCGCGGGCACGGTCGGCGGCCATCGGCGTCAGCGCATCTACGGGCGGCTGGACTGCCCGGCGGCACTGCGCGCACTGCGTCGCGGCAATTACGCCGCATACCGGGTGTTCTTCGCCGACGAGGCCACTGCCGTCGCCGCCGGATACCGTCCGTGCGCGCGGTGTCTGCCGGAGGCGTATCGGCGCTGGAAGTCCGGACGTTCAGATGCTGCGCTGCCGCCGCCGGATCGGCGGCCGGGGTGGACCGATGTGCCGGTGCACCAACTGCAGGGCGGCCAGCAGGATCAGCGAGAATCCGGTGGACAGATAGTCCTCGGTCAGCACGCCGAGGACCGCCAGGCCGCCGAAGACCGGTAGTTCCAGCCACGAGCACCAGGCCAGTAGTCGTAGCCGCGAGGCGTGGGAATCGAGCCAGGCCAGCCCGTCGTCGACGATGTCGGCGGCCGTGTCGAACTCGACCAACCCGTCGCCCACCTGCACGAACCGATGTACCGCCTGCTCGCGACTGATCCGCCCCAGCCACACCTCGTCGATGAGCCGCTTACCTTCGACCGCAACTTCCGTGACGACCGCGTCCATTCTGCGCCAGTCCCTTTCCAGTTGGTCTCGCAAAGTGTAAGCGCCGAGAGCCGCAATCACCCCGCAATCCGGCCCTCCCAACGCTGGGTGGCGCGACACAGGCGGTCCGGGACCGGCGGGCGCCACGGCCGATCGACGCGAATCGGACAGTGCCGCAGCTCACATCGGTCTCGCGAGAGGGCGGCACCGAAAGTCTTGGCGACGAACGGAATTCGGTACGACCGACATTGATTCGGCGTGCGCTCCCGGTTTTCGAAATTAGGTATGGAATACCTTCCTGTGCAATGGTTTACCTAAATTCGGGCAGCCTTTCTTTGCTGGCGGAGAAAAGGCAGCCGAGTTATTTTTGTCCGGTGCAAGCGGATACGGCGGTAATGGAGAGTGTGGTCCGGCCGGAAACTCACGGGCCGGGTTTGTCGGTGCGACTGAATTGGCTGCGGGCCGGGGTGCTGGGTGCCAACGACGGGATCGTCTCCGTCGCAGGGATTGTCGTGGGTGTGGCGGCGGCCACCACGTCGACGTCGGCGATCGTCACCGCGGGCGTCGCCGGACTCGCCGCGGGCGCGGTGTCGATGGCGCTGGGCGAGTATGTGTCGGTGAGCACGCAGCGCGACAGCGAGCGCGCGGTGCTGGCCGTGGAACGGCGCGAGCTCGCCGAGGACCCGGTGGGTGAACTCGCCGAACTGGCCGCCATCTACGAGGGCAAGGGCCTGACGCCGGCCACCGCGTGGAAGGTCGCCGAGGAGTTGACCGCCAAGGACGCGTTCGCCGCGCACGCCGAGGCCGAACTGGGAATTGACCCGAGCGAGCTGACCAACCCGTGGCATGCCGCGCTGTCGTCGGCGACGGCGTTCACCATCGGCGCCCTGCTGCCGCTACTGGCCATGCTGGTACCCGCGGCGATCCGGGTTCCGGTCACCGCGGCGGCGGTTCTGGTGGCCCTGGCCGCGACCGGCGCCGTCGGAGCCCGCCTGGGGCAGGCGCCGGTGCGGCGCGCGACGATTCGCGTGCTGGCGGGCGGTGCGCTGGCGATGGCGACGACCTATGCGGTCGGCCATCTGGTCGGTATCGCGGTCTAGCGGACGGTCGGGGCGGCCGGTGAAATCAGCGGTTCCGGAACCGGTTTCCCACGCGCAGCCGGTCCATGACCGCGCGCATCTTGGCTTGCCGGTGCGGATCGCCGATCCGGAATTCGACGTGCACGACGGGATGGGATGCGTCGATCAGCGCCACGGTTTCGCGGTCCGTGGAGTGAGCAGCGCGGGGTGAAGCGGTCATAACTCCCAGTGTGCACCCGCGGCTATTTTCTGGCAATGTGTTCTGCCGCTCTGTCGCTTTCGAAACCCAATCGAAATGCTCGGGGATGCAGTCGCTTACACCGCCGCGCCGCCGCCGCTCACGGCCGGGAGCCCACCAGGTCTCGTTTGCGGGCCTCCCGGGCCAGCGCCCGGTCACGCTGTTCTTCGAAACGCGCACAATCGTTTCGCAGTTTCTCCAGGAATTCCCCGAGGGTATTGCGCACCCGGTCGCCGCGTGCGGTGAAGTCGTTGCGATCGAACACATTCCACTTGCGCAACACCGGCATCACCACTTCGTCCAGATGCTGGCGCAGATCGTAGATTCCGTGCTTGGCCATCAGCACGCCGTTGCGCCGCCAATCCGGCATTCCGGCGCCCGGCATCTGGAAATTGCACACGATATCGGTAATCGCCTCCAACGCCTGGTCGGGCGCCAGATCCAAAGCCGCCGCGCACATATTGCGGTAGAAGATCATGTGCAGGTTCTCGTCCGCGGAGATCCGCGCCAGCATGCGGTCGGCGACCGGATCCTCGCAGACCTTGCCGGTGTTGCGGTGTGAGACCCGGGTGGCCAGTTCCTGGAAGGTCACGTAGGCGACCGAGTGCAGGAATCCGCTGTCGGCCAGGTCCACCACGCTGGCCTTGTCGCTCTCGCGCACGAGTTTCATCGCGTCGTAGCCGTTGGTCATGTGGACCATCCGGGCCCGCTCCAGGGCCACGGGATCGACCGCGCGGGTGACGACCAGATAGTCGCGAATTGCGATGCCGTGCCGGTTCTCCTCGGCCGTCCACCGCCCCACCCAGGTGCCCCAGGCGCCGTCGGAGGAGAAGTTCTCGGCGATCTCGCGATGGTAGGACGGCAGATTGTCCTCGGTGAGAAGATTCGTCACCATCGCGGCGCGGGCGACCTCGCTCAGCCGTGACTGGGCGGGGTCCCAATCGGTTCCGCCGAGGGCGGCGAAATTGCGTCCCGCATCCCACGGGACGTAGTCGTGCGGATGCCACGTCTTCGCCATCGACAGATGTCGATGCACATTGCTCTCCGCCACGGGCTCGAGTTCCAGCAGCAACTCGAGTTGGGTGAGATTCCTGACCACGGTGTTGCCCTTCCTCGTTGTGGATCGCCGTGCGACGCTGCGGGAAGAAACCGGTACAGTGCAGTCACGACCGGGTTGCCGGGTGGCACTGAGGGCTACGCCGGTCGTGTTCGCCTCGCTAATGTAGCCGCTCCACCGCCACCGTTGTCGCTCCAGCTTGTATTCGCCGCAGTGTTGCCCCTGTTCCGCAGTGTTGCCTGTCGAAAGTGAGCCGAGAATGACGGTTTCCAGCCGTATGCGCTACCGCGACGTCGTCGTCACCAGCCTGGCCGCGACCACGTCCATCGCAGGTGATGTCGACTCCACGTGGAAGGGACTGTTGAACGGGGAGAGCGGAATCGACGTACTCGACGACGGTTTCATCGACCAGTTCGAACTTCCGGTTCGCATCGGCGGTCACCTCAAGGTCGTTCCGTCCACCGTGCTGAGCCGCGAGGAGACCCGCCGGCTGTCCTACGTCGAGCAGATGGCGCTGGTGCTGGGGCGTGAGGTGTGGCGCAACGCCGGTGCGCCCGAGGTCGATCCGGAGCGGCTCGGCGTCTCCATCGGCACCGGGCTGGGTGGCGCGGAGGCGCTCATCGACGTCAAGGACAAGATGGCCAACGGCGGATATCGCCGGGTCAGCCCGCTCGCGGTGCAGATGATCATGCCCAACGGCGCGGCCGCGGTGGTCGGGCTGGAACTGGGCGCCAAAGCCGGTATCGCGACCCCCGTTTCGGCGTGCTCCTCGGGGTCGGAGGCCATCGCCAACGCGTGGAAGATGATCGTGATGGGCGATGCCGATGTGGTCGTGACCGGGGGCGTGGAGGGGTCGATCCAAGCGGTGCCGATCGCCGCCTTCACCATGATGCGCGCGATGAGCACGCGCAACGACGATCCGAAACGCGCGTCGCGCCCGTTCGACACCGATCGCGACGGGTTCGTCTTCGGTGAGGCCGGCGCGATGATGGTGCTCGAATCCGAGGAACACGCCCGGGCCCGCGGCGCCACCGTGCACGCCCGGCTGCTCGGCGCCGGTCTCACCTCCGACGGTTTCCACCTGGTGGCGCCGGATCCGGACGGGAAGGGCGCGGCGCGGGCCATCGCCCGCGCGCTGCAGACCGCCGGCTTGTCGAAAACCGATGTGACACATGTGAACGCGCATGCCACGGCGACCCCGATCGGCGATACCGCGGAGGCGCGTGCCATCGCCGCGGCGGTCGGCAGCCACGCCTCGGTCTACGCGCCGAAATCGGCGCTGGGACATTCCATCGGCGCCGTCGGGGCGCTGGAATCGGTGCTCACGGTGCTGTCGATCCGCGACGGCCTCGTCCCGCCCACGCTCAACCTGGACAACCAGGATCCGGATGTCGATCTGGACATCGTCAAGGGCCAGGCCCGGCCCGGGCGGATCGACTACGCGGTCAACAATTCCTTCGGATTCGGCGGCCACAACGTGTCGTTGACCTTCGGCCGGTACTGAGTTGCCCGGCCGGAGCACCGCCGAGGGCGGGCTCCGGGCTTTCGTTCCTGCGTGACTGTTCGTGCGTGACGTTCGTGCGTGAAAAGGATGAGGGAATGATCGGCGAGACCTTCGATGACTATCTGGACGAAGACGGCAACATCAGCATCCTGGGCGATGCGACCCTGATCGATTTCGTCGACAAGCACAGTGCGGCGAACGGGGACGAGCTGGCCTACCGCTACATCGACTATTCGCGCGAGCGCGACGGTGAGTACCACGAGCTCACCTGGCGCCAGTTCGGTGCGCGGTTGCGGGCGGTGGCGGCCCGGTTGCAGCAGGTGACCCGGCCGCGGGATCGGGTGGCCGTCCTGGCGCCGCAGGGCCTGGACTACGTGGTGGCGATGTTCGCGGCGGTGTACGCGGGCAATATCGCTGTGCCGCTGTTCGACCCCGAAGAACCCGGCCACACCGACCGATTGCACGCCGTCCTCGGCGACTGCCGGCCGACCGCGATTCTGACCGCGAGTTCCGCGGCGGGCGGGGTGCGGGAATTCTTCCGCGGCATGCCGGCCGGGCAGCGTCCGCGCATCATCGCGGTCGACGCGATACCCGACAGCGTCGGTGCGGGCTGGACCCAACCGGACATCACCATCGACAGCGTCGCGTATCTGCAGTACACGTCCGGTTCCACCCGCACGCCGGCCGGCGTGGAGATCACGCACCGGTCGGTCGGCACCAATCTGCTGCAGATGATCGACGCGCTCGGGATCGACGAAACCGCCCGCGGCGTCACCTGGTTGCCGCTGTTCCACGATATGGGCCTGCTGTGTGTGATCCTGCCGGCGATCGGCGGTAAGTTCATCACCATCATGTCGCCGAGCGCGTTCGTCCGGCGGCCGTATCGCTGGATCAAGGAGCTGGCCGCCGCCTCCGACGGCGCCGCAACGTATGCCGCCGCACCGAATTTCGCCTTCGAGCACGCCGCCGCGCGCGGGCGGCCGAAGGCGGGGGAGCACCTCGATCTGTCGAATGTGATCGGCCTGATCAACGGCAGTGAGCCGGTGTCGGTGTCGTCGATGGCGAAATTCAACGACGCCTTCATGCCCTACGGCTTGCCGAAGACGGCGATCAAACCGTGTTACGGGATGGCGGAGGCCACCCTGTTCGTGTCGGCCACCCGGCGCGAGGACGCCGCGCGGGTCGTCCACGCCGACCGGGCCCGGCTCAACGCCGGGCATCTGGTCGAGGTCGACCCGGATGCGGAAAACGCCGTGGCGCAGGTGTCGTGCGGATATGTGGCGCGGTCGCAGTGGGCGGTGATCGTGGACGACAACGGCGCCGAACTGCCGGATGGCCGGGTCGGGGAGATCTGGTTGCACGGGGAAAATATGGGAATCGGCTACTGGGGCCGTCCCGAGGAGACCGAGGCGACCTTCCGCAACCGGCTCAGCGCCCGGCAGGCTACCTGCAGTCACGCCGAAGGTACGGCGCCACAAGCCTATTGGATGAGCACCGGCGATTACGGCGTGTATCACGACGGCGAGTTGTACATCACCGGCCGCGTCAAGGATCTGGTGATCGTCGACGGGCGCAATCACTATCCGCAGGATCTGGAGATGTCGGCACAGGAGTCGTCGACCGCACTGCGGCCGGGTTTCGTGGCCGCCTTCTCGGTGCGCGGTGACGAACTGCCCGCCGACCTCGCCGCCTCCGGATCGGGGGGCGAACATCTGGTAATCGTGGCCGAACGGGGAAGTGGCGCAGCCAAACTCGACGCGGGTCCGGTGGCGGAGGTTGTGCGGGCGGCGATTTCGGCGCGGCACGGGGTGACGGTGCGTGAACTGCTTCTGGTGCCGGCCGGGTCGATTCCGCGCACGTCGAGCGGCAAGATCGCCCGACGTGCTTGTAAGGCCGCGTATCTGACGGGAACCCTGCGTGGCGGCCATCGGCAGCAGGCCTTCCCGGATGTCTCCGACGAGTAACCGGAGGCGGATCGGGCGAGCGAATTAGGTGAGGCAATCCTCGTGTGCCCGTTGAGATGTCCTCTGGGCACCGGATTGTCCGGTACTTGTCCGTCGGCAGCGGCCCGCTATGGAGTTACCGTGTAGCTACATCAACATGTAGAACCGGATATGGGGCAATGTCATGGAGTTGTCTACCGATTATCTCATTGTGGTGATGGCACATTCGGCGCCCACCCGGCCGTTGACCGTGGAACGTGCACACCAGGTGATGCAGTTGCATACCGATTGTTCGACCGACGGCTGCGGTATCAAGCAGGCGGCGTTCGACGCGCTGGTAACCGCCGGGCATATCGTGCCCGACAGCTGCCGGCACCGCGGATAGCGTGCGTCGGTCGGCGTCGGGGACGCCGACCGGCACACGTGATCCGATCGATCCTCAGAGTCGCTCGATGACGGTGGCGTTGGCCAGACCACCGGCCTCGCACATCGTCATCAGGCCGTAGCGGCCGCTCGCCTGTTCGAGGTGGTTGACCAGCGTCGCGAGGATGCGGACGCCGGAGGCGCCGAGCGGATGCCCCAGCGCGATGGCGCCGCCACGGGGATTCAGCTTGGCCGGGTCGGCGTTCAGTTCGCGCGCCCACACCAGCGGGACCGGCGCGAAGGCCTCGTTCACCTCGTAGGCGTCGATGTCGTCGATCGACAGACCACCGCGGGCCAGCACCTTCTCGGTCGCGGGGACGACCGCGGTCAGCATCAGCAGCGGGTCGTCGCCGGTGACGGCGAAGGAGTGGAAGCGGGCACGCGGGCGCAGGCCGAGGGCCGCGGCCTTCTCCTCGCTCATGATCAGGGCCGCGGAGGCGCCGTCGGTGAGCGGGGAGGAGTTGCCCGGCGTGATGGACCACTCGATCTCCGGGAAGCGGGCCAGGTACTGGTCGTCGGCGAAGGCGGGGCGCAGACCGGCCAGCCCCTCGACGGTCGTGGCCGGGCGAATGGTCTCGTCCGCCTGCAAGGTTCCGGCCGCGACGATCTCGCGATCGAATCCGCCCGCCGCGGCGGTCTCGGCGGCCAGCCGGTGCGACCGAGCCGCGAATTCGTCCAGGGCGGCGCGGTCGAACTTCCAGCGGGCGGCGATCACCTCGGCCGAAATGCCCTGCTGCACAAGGCCTTCGGGGTAGCGGTGGGCGATGGGGCCGCGATTGGCATCGGCGCCCTGGCCGTTGGAGAACATCGGCACCCGCGACATCGACTCCACACCGCAGGCGATGGCTATGTCGTAGGCACCGGCGATCACGCCCTGTGCGGCGAAGTGCGCGGCCTGCTGGCTGGAGCCGCACTGGCGGTCCACGGTGGTGGCGGGTACGGCCTCCGGGAATCCGGCCGCGAGCACCGCGGTCCGGGCGATGTTGAACGCCTGTTCCCCGCTCTGTGTCACGCAGCCGGCGATCACGTCGTCGACCAGTGCCGGATCCAGGTCGTTGCGTGCGACCAGGTCGGACAGCACTCCGGCCAGCAGGGTGGCCGGGTGGACCTGGGACAGGCCGCCACCGGTTTTTCCCTTACCGGACGGGGTCCGGACGACATCGACGACGACTGCCGTGGTCATAGCCACTCCGATCGATCAAAGTTACTCGAGGTTCTCCTATAAGTTAACACCGATTCGCTTCTTTTCCGAGAGTGGGCCCGGTTTGCGGGGCACTCCGCGGCCCGGCGGCGGCGCGGCTCGCGGAGCTCGTCGGCTGCTGCGCGCTGCCCGGATGTGGCAGACTCGGCACGGCACGATGCGGCCGGTCGACGACCGTATGCGGAAGGTGATGCGGGAGTTGGGATGGCGAGTGCGCTGAGCGCGATCGAACAGCAGGTGGCCGACCACAGACGGGCCGCCGCCCAGCAACGTTCGGCCGAAGCCGAACTGCGCCTGGCGACGTCGCTGTGCGAGTTGGCCAGAGCCTGCCTGGACACCAAGGCCGAGGGCGCCGACCGCGACCGCGCGCCCGCCGCCCTGGAACCCGCCCAGGAGGCGGTGCTGATCCGGCTGCACTGGCTGACCGCCGGTCATGTGACCGCGCAATTCGCCGGGCAGGTCACCGAGGCGCTGCGACTGTTCGAACAGGCCGCCCGCACGATCGGTCATCGGGAACTGGCCACCGCGACCATCCGCCAGGCCTGCGACGCGTATCACCAGGTGGCGCAGAACTATCCGATGGCGGCCGGGGTGTGTGCCGACGGTCTGTCCAAATGCGGGGTGTGGCTGTGCCGGCTGGATCCGGAATCGGCGGTGGCGGCCAGTGCCGAGGCGGTGCGCATCCGCGCGGGCCTGTTCGCCGCCAATCCCGATCAGGCCGGGCGGTATCTGGCGAGCCTGAACATGCTGCTGCGCACGCTGATGATCGGCCGCGGGCGCAAACAGGCGCTGGCGACGTATCGCGAACGGTATTCCGCGTGGACCACGCCGGAGATGACGACCCGGCTGCGGGAGACCTCGATCGACGAACTCGAGTTCACCAGCAAAACCCATGCCGCCCTGGTGAAATTGGAATGTCCGACGCTCGAGCGGGCCGGATATCTCACCCAGCAGCAGATCCTGTACCAAACCGCCGGTGATCTGACCACGATCGAGGAGATCAACTGGAAGCTCGGTCTGGTCGGGCTCAAACCTCTCGCCGCCGGTGCGCTGGCGGACCCGCCGTCCAAGCCGCTGGAGATCGCCACCTCCTACGGTGCGTTGAGTGTGCGCTGCGCCGCCGCCGACGCCGTGGCCCGGGTGCGCGCGGCCGTCATCGAGGCCTATGCCGCCGACGGCGCGCATCCGGTGGACAGCAGCGCCTTCGCCGGAGTCGGCGAAACCCATTGGCATATGCCCGATCCCGCCCTCAATACCGCTGCGAACCTCGGTGACGACGTGGTGCTGCTGCAGCGCGCGGGCAGCTGGGTGCATGTGCTGAGCCTGTTCTGGGAGCTCGCTCCCACCGGCAAAAACCCTCTGGCGCTTCGCCTTTCGCGGCAGTGGCCGGTGCTCGCGGTCAACACCATCGAGAATCTGACCTACGAATTGTGCTGGTACGCCGACGGTGCCGCCCGGCAGTTCGCCGCCCTGGGCCGGCCGGCCGGTCAGGAACCGCTGGCCGAACCGCTGGCGCCGTTGGATTTCGCGATGCTCGCCGACTACGGCGCCGACTACGCCTCCGAAACCCAGGTTCGCGCGGCGTTCGGCAACTCCGGCATGTTCGCCAAACTGACCAACCTGCCCGCCAGCGGTATCCGGCAGGCCGGGCAGGCGCGTGCCCTGGCCGACTACGGCGACCAGATCCTGTTCTTCCGCGGCGCACCGCAGGGCTGATCCGCCGCGCGGTGTTGTCACCGCCGGCGGATACCGTCGACACCATGACACTCTCGGTCGGATGCGCGCAGTGGACGCACGAGGCGTGGCGCGCGTACCAGCCGGATTCGCGGCGGCGCCTGGGCGGGTATGCCCGGTACTGCACGGCGGTGGAGGGCAACACCACCTTCTACGCGACGCCGAATCCGGCCACCGTGCGGTCGTGGGTGGATCAGACGCCCGAGGACTTCCGCTTCGTGCTGAAGCTGCCCAGGACCGTCACCCACGAACGCCGGATGCGCGGTGCGGAAACGGAATTGGCGGAATTCCTGCGCGCGGTCGAGCCGCTCGGGTCGCGCATTCACGCGCTGTGGGCACAGTTGCCGGCCTCGTTCGGGCCGGACGATCTCGGCGTGCTCGCCGGGCTGCTGCACCGCCTGCCGCGCCGGTATCGCTGCGCGGTCGAGGTGCGCCACCGTGCCTTCTTCGCCGACCCCGAGGCCGCCGGCCGATTGGAGTACGTGCTGGAACGTGTCGGCGCCGAATGGATTCCGTTCGACACCACGACCCTGTTCGCCGCGCCGCCGCGCAGCCCCGGCGAGTACGAAGCGAGCGCGAAGAAGCCGCGGCTGCCGCGCCGCCTACGCGCACTGACCGAATATCCGATCGTGCGGTATCACGGCAACGACGATATCGAGGCGACCGTCGCCGGCTGGCGGCCGTGGCGCGATCTCGTCGTCGAGTGGTTGCGGGAGGGACGGTCGCCGACGGTCTTCGTTCACACTCCGGACAATGCGGATTCGTTACTGCTGGCCCGGCGGTTCTACGCTGACGTGCGGTCCGCCGGCGCGGAACTCCCGGCCCTCGTGGATCCGGCGCCGATCGAGCCGATGACCTTGTTCTGAGGAAATGAACGACCGCCGTACGCCCCTCTGTATAGTTGGCGCCGGCAACTATTTGTACGCGCTAAGCAAGTCTGCGGATCTGGGAAAAGGGGACACCCGATGACCGCTGCCGGCCTTGACCGCACCGTCACCGCCACAGCGCTCGACGACGCCGATCGACTCGGCGCTCAATTGATCCGGTTCGTTCGCGCGGTGAATCGCGCGAAAACGCAGTTGTCCAAGGCGGGTCCGGACGGACTGGAGAAACTCGCCTACGCCATGCTGTTCTGCCTGGTTCACGACGGACCGCAGCGGACGGGCAAGCTGGCCGAGCAATTGCACGCCGAGATCTCCACCATCAGCCGGCAGACCAGATCGCTCGTGGCACACGGCTTGGTGGAGCGCCGGGCGGATCCGGTCGACGGCCGGGCATGCGTGCTGGCCGCGACCGACGAGGGGAGCCGGGTGTTCGCCGAGAATCGACGCTTGCGCAACCTCTGGATCGCCGAGGTGATGGCCGACTGGCCCGCCGCGGACCGGTCCACTCTGATCGCTTTGCTCGACCGGCTCAACTGCGGTATCGAATCAACTCCACCATCGACGGCCGAACCGAAACAGGGCTTGGAAATATGACCACTTCGACCACCCGGGAGCCGGCGGCGCAGCCGGCCTCGGGTCCCGCGCCGGGCGCGCTCTCGCATCGGCAGATTTTGACTATTTTGTCCGGTTTGTTGCTGGGGATGTTCTTGGCGGCGCTGGATCAGAATATTGTGAGTGTGGCGATTGTCCGGATCGCGAATAGTTTGCATGGTTTCGATCAGCAGGCGTGGGCGACGACGGCGTATTTGATTACGGCGACGATTTCGACGCCGTTGTACGGCAAGTTGGCCGATATCTATGGTCGGAAGCCGTTCTATCTGTTGGCGATCGGTATTTTCGTGGTGGGTTCGGCGGCGTGCACGTTCGCGACGTCGATGTACGAGTTGGCGGCCTTCCGCGCCTTCCAGGGGCTCGGCGCGGGTGGCCTGATGTCCTTGGCGTTCACCATCATCGGGGATATCGTGCCCGCTCGCGAACGCGTGCGGTACCAGGGCTATTTCATGATGGTGTTCGGCACCGCGACGGTCGCGGGCCCGGTGCTCGGCGGCTTCTTCTCCGATTACGACACGCTGTGGGGTATCGACGGCTGGCGTTGGGTGTTCCTGGTGAACGTCCCGATCGGTGTGCTCGCGCTGGCCGTGGTCGCGAAGGTGCTCAACGTGCCGCACGAGCGGCAGCGGCATCGCGTGGACTGGTTCGGTGCGATCGCGCTGGCGATCTGTGTGGTGCCGTTGCTGATCGTGGCGGAGCAGGGCCGCGGCTGGGGCTGGGAGTCACCGCGCGCGCTGATCTGCTACGGCATCGGCGCGGTCGGGCTCGTGCTGTTCGTCCTCGTGGAATTTCTGATGAAGGACGCCGCGCTGATTCCGCTGCGGCTGTTCCGGAATTCGACGTTCTCCATCACCATCCTGGGCGGCTTCATCGTCGGTATCGCGATGTTCGGCGCGATCAGTATGGTGCCGCTGTATCTGCAGGTGGTGCGGGGCTATTCGCCCACCAAGGCAGGTCTGCTGATGTTGCCGCTGGTGCTGGGCATCATGATCGGCTCGCTGATCGCGGGGCAGGTCACCAAACTGACTGGCCGCTACAAGATCCTGCCCGTGCTGGGCACCTTCGTCATCGCGTGCGGTGCGGCGCTGTACGCGCAGGTGCACTACGACAGCCCACTGTGGCAGCCGCTGGTGTACAGCGCGGTCATCGGCTTCGGCCTCGGTGGCTGTATGCAGACGTTGATCATCGCGGCGCAGAATGCCGGTCCGCGGTCGGATATGGGTGTGTCGACGGCGTCGGCGACCTTCTTCCGGCAGATGGGCGGCACGCTGGGTGTCGCGGTCTTCCTGACGATTCTGTTCAATCTGTTGCCGCACAAGATCATCGACGCGTTCGGCGGTGTGCTGCCGCCCGGCTTCGACACCGGGAAGCTCGACCAGCTGCAGTCGAACACCAGCGGGATCGCGGCACTGCCGGCGCAGGTGCGCGATCCGATTCTGATCGGCTTCACCGACTCCCTGCACGGCGTGTTCTACGCCGCCGCCGGGGTGGCGCTGCTGGCCTGTGTGGTGCTGCTGTTCATGAAAGAGATTCCGCTGCAGGACAGTTCGGCGCCGCCGCAGCGCGGCGAGCAGCCGCAGGACGCGCGGACCGTGGCTGAAGCCGAAGCCGCCGAGGCACCCGAACTCTGGGAGCCGGAGCAGTTGTGGGAGGCGGACGGCGAAGCGGCCCGGCCGGAATCGGCGCCGGCCCTTGCCGAATCGGCGGCGCACACCGCGTTCCCGGAGGTCATCGGCGACGTGCCCGGCGACGCTCCTGTGTCCGGACACATCCACCGCGAAGACGGGCAATCCATACCCGGTGCGGCGCTGACACTGATAGACCAACGGGGACACCAGGTTTCGCGCGCGACGACCGACGGCGCGGGCGGCTACCGCCTGAGCGTGCCGGACGCCGGTAACTATGTGCTGATCGTTTCCGCCGAGGGACATCAGCCCGCCGCGGTGAACGTCGCGATCGGTTCCGAACCCCAGACGGTCGATCTCACCCTGCAGGGGTCCGGAGAGCTGTCCGGCATTGTCACCGAGGGGCCGGGCCGGCCACTCGCCGGCGTGACCGTCACCCTGACCGATCGGCGCGGGGAGGTCGTCGGCGCGGCGGTGACCGGGGCCGACGGCGCGTATGCCTGTCACGGCATCGTCGCCGGCACCTACACCCTGGTCGCGGTCGCCGGGCATCGCAGGCCGGATGCCACCACGTTGACCGTTCCCCAGACCGGCATGTTGCGCTACGACATCGAACTCGCTCCGACGGCGGTGCTGTCGGGCCGGGTGCGCTCCGAGCGCGGTCCGGTCGCCCACGCCCACGTCGCGGTGCTGGATTCGGGCGGCGCGGTGGTGGCCGCCGCATTGACGGACGGGGACGGGCGCTACCGGATCGACGATCTCCCCGCCGGGGACTACACGGTGGTGGGTCGCGGCTATCCGCCGGCCAGTGCGCGGGTGGCCGTCGACGGCGAACGGATCGCCCACGACCTGCGGCTCTGCTACGACGGCGCGGCCGACAGATCGTGATCGGTATGCCGCGGCCGGTGCAGCGACACCGGGGTGCGGTGAACGTGCGGGAGGTGCGGGTGGCCTCGGACCGGGCCGTATTCGGTGGCACTCGCCCCCCTGTCACCCGGCCCGATATCCCCGGGCTCGATGTCGCCGGGTTCGATGTCGTCCGGCCCGATATCGCCGGATCGCCGGGCCGTGCGCTCGAGGACCCGGGCGCACAGCCGGATCACCGCCTCGTCCAGGGTGATGCCGAGTTCGGCGGCGTGCAGGGTGGCCATCTCGACGGCCCCCAGGTCGTCCACGAAAGCCGGATCGGACAGGATCTCGTCCAGGATCATGCCGCTCAGCGCCTGTTCCTGGGTCAGAAGCTCGCCGGGCAGCCAGCTCAGCAACCACCGTCCGGGAAGTGACGGCAGGCGCTGGGCAGATTCCGGGGTGACATCGCTGGTCATCAACCAGTCGGTGATATGAAGCGTCATGGCATTCCCCTTCCACCAAGCCGGCCCCTCCGATAAACGGAGAGCCGGTGGCTATAGCTAAATGCTAAGGACGGCTTTCCGGGGCTGTCAACTAAGCATCTGTGCTTATCTGCGATATCTCCGGGACCTCAATGCCCAACTTCAATCAGATATGCCCAGCGAATATCTGAATTGATTACCGGAGATGGGTGTGAAGGTGTGAAAGTTGGCTCTGGGGAACGCTTTCGAGCGTCTTGTGGCAGAATCCGCAGCAGGCCGGGCACATTCGAGTTATCGGCGAGCTGCGTTCGCCGGGCGTTCACCGGAGTAATGAAAAATTGATGTTTAGCTGATGATCCGATGGGCCACATGTGATTAGAATTCCGCATCGTGACACAATCTGACCCAGACGGTGGCGAGCGGATCGGCGAACTGGTGCGCCGGCTCCGTATCGAGTCCGGTCTCACCCAGGCCGCGCTGGCCAAACAGGCGGACTGTTCACGCAGCCTCGTTCAGCAGATCGAGAACGGCACCCGCGTGCCGCCGCTGCCGCTGCGGGAACGTCTGAGTTCGGCGCTGGGGCAGGAACTTCCGATGGACGGCGTCGGCGGCTCGTCCGAACCCGGCGGGCATTACGACCTGCGGATGCGTTTCAACGTACTTCTCGGCAAGGACCCCGGCGTGGTGGATCGCGTGCTGACGATCGCGCAGACCGTCCTCGACGCCCGCGGTGCGCGTGAGGAGGTGGAGCCGTTGCGCCTCATCGCCGCTCGCCAGCTCGAGCGCGCGGAAGAGCTGCTGGCGCAGATACCTTCGCGCAGTGCGACGGTGTGGGAGTGGAATACGGTCAACGACTGGCTGACCATCCTGGAACAGGCCGAACAGTCCGTGCGCGCCATCCACACCGCCGACCTGGGCACCATCGGCGGTGACGTCGGCGACGACTACCATGCCGCGATCGTGCGCCTGGCCGATGCGGTGCACGAGCCGCGAGTCACGGTGCGGCGCATGTACGTTCTGGATCGCATCGAAGATGTGTGGCCCTACGACGACAAGCTGTGGTGGCAGGCGCGCTCCGGTGTCGAGAGCGTGCTGGTCAAGCGGGAGCACGCGCGCAATGCGCAGAGCATGCTGGTCGTCGACGACCGGTATGTCTGTGTCGGGGAATACGACTACTCCCGCCAGACCCGGGTCGCGACGCGCTTCTCGGTGCTCAAACACGATGTGGCGTTCGCGGTCCGGCGCTTCGAGAAGCTCTACGACCTGCGGCGCATCGGTTCGGCGATCGTGGTCAACGATCTGCTGGCCGATCCGCGGCTGGCCCGGTTCGACCGCTTGGGCGACGGTGAGGGGCGGGACCTGTTCCGCGAGACGCTCGTTCGCGCCTGGGAGGACATCCCGACCCCCGGTCAGGCGTCGCTGGAAACAGGGCGGCTGTGACGAGCGGCCCCCGGCATACCGAGCGGGCCGCCGCCGCGATGATCCTGCGTTCGGAGGAGCGCAAGAAGGACCTGCGCCGGTGGCTGTCGGACACCGCACCGTTTCCCGGTCTGTCCGGCCGCCGGTACGACGGTGTTCTGGACGCGTACCACGGCGAGACCGGATTCGAGATCGATCCGGCGGCGGCGCGTGCGCTGCGGCGGGCGTGGAACGACCTGGCGCCGCATCGGATCCGGCGCCGAGGTCTGCCGGACTACGACAAGCGGCAACCGCTCGAGGTGCGGGAGTCGGCCGCCGCCCGCCTGTTCGACCGGCTGCACCGCCCCGCCGACGGCGTGGCGGGCGTCCGGGTTCGTCCCGACGAGGTTGTCGTCTGCCCGTATTCGAGCATGCTGATGCTCGAGGAGGTGATCGCCACCGTCGTGCGCCCCGGCGGGGTGATCGTCTGCCCCGAGGGTTTCTACAAGAACTTCGCCACCCATATCGCCAAATTCGATGTGCGCGTGGTGGTTCCGGCGGCCACACCGGACGATTCGTTCCGCATCGACCCGACCGCGCTGGCCCGGGAACTGGCACGGCACGGTGATGCCGTCTGTGCCGTATTGCTGACGTTGCCGGGCAATCCGGTCGTCACGCGGTACTCGCCGGACGAATTGCGGGAAATCGCAGAGGTTCTCGTCGCGGCCGAGGTTCCGGTGATCTGCGATATGGCCTTCGACCGGCTCGTCGGCGGGCATATCCCGCTCGCCGCGCTGGAGGTGCCGACCGCGCGCGGCTCGGTCCGGTTGTACGACCGGATGGTCACCGTCACGGGGAACTCGAAGGGCTACAACGCTTTCGGTCCGTGCAAACTGGGTGCCGCGTGCACCGGCGACGCGCAGTGGCTGGAGCGTATCCGAGCGCGACTCACGATCGCTTTTCAGCGGGAGAGTACGCATCTGGTGCGCGCGGTGCTGGACCATACGCCCGATGCCTATTTCGAGCACAATCGGAAGCTGGTACGCGAACAGTTCGATACCGCCCTGGACCGGATCGCCGCGATCGATGCCGAATTCGGCGCGAAGATACTGCGGCCGTTGGGCTCCGGCGCGAGCATGTTCCTGTCCGTGGTCGCCGACTCCGCCCTTCTGGACGCGGCGGGAGTGGGCGACAGCGCCGAGCTCGAGGATCTCTTGCTGGCCGGTGCCGGGATCGACAGCGTCGCGCTGGGACGCACCGGATCACCGCGGACGGGTGTGCGGCTCAACGTCCTCGCACCCCGGCGCGGACCCGGCACCGAGTCGCGGGAGTTGGTCGACGAACTGTTCGATCGGCTCGGCGGGCTGGTCGCGGAGTTGGCCGGTGGCGCCACCTACCGCGACATCCTGCGCCGGCGCGGTCTTGCGGAGCCACCGGCGTGATCGTCGGCGTGCTGCGCGAAACCGCCGCCCGGGAACGGCGGGTGGCGTTGACGCCGGACGGAGTCCGATGCCTGATCGCGGCCGGGATGCGGGTGGTGGTGGAGGTCGGCGCCGGGCGGGCGGCCGGATTCGACGACGACACCTACCGGTTCGCGGGGGCAGCCCTCGTGGACGATCCGGGTGCTGTGGTCGCGGCCTGCGATGTGCTGGCGTGGGTGAAGCCGGCGACCCACGACCTGCGCGCGATGTCGCGGCGGCCGCATCTCACGCTGATCGGCTTCCAGGACCCGCTGCGGCGAGCCGCGCAGATCGCCGAACTGCGTGGATCGGGCGTGGAATCGATTGCGTTCGAGTTGTTTTCCCACGAAGCCGGTGCCTTGGACGCGCTCTCGGCGATGAGCCGGATCGCCGGCAGCGTGGCCTATCTCGCGGGGCAGCGGCTGGTACCGCGCACCGTGCGCAGGCCGATCCGTTCCCTGATTCTGGGCTGCGGGCCGGCCGGACTGTCGGCCGTCGCGACGGCAGCCGCCTGCGGGGCCGAACCGCCGGTGGTGCTGGGGCGCCGGCCCGAACTGCGAGAGGCACTGAACGCGCAGGGCCCCAACGTCTTTCACTGGTCCCACGACGTCGACGCCGCCCGCGTCCTGGAGCGGATCCGCACGGACAAACCGGATCTGGTCTTCTGCGCGGCGGTGCGGCGTGGGCAACGGTCTCCGCTGCTGGTCGACGGGCCCGCACTCGACGCACTCGGGGACGGCGCGGTCGTGGTCGACCTGACCGCCAAGGCGGGTGGCAACTGTGCGGCGACCGTCACGGACGCGACCGTGGTGCTGGGCAACGGCGTCGTGGTGACCCACCGCTCGAACTATCCGGCGCGCCGACCGGCCCCGGCCAGCCGCGCCTACAGTGCGGCGGTAACCGCCGCGATACTGCGACTGGCGGAATGCGGCCTGCCGCGTGATCAGACGGTGTCGGATGCTTCCGCTTCGAATGCTTCCGCCACGATCGGACGAACCTGATCCATTCCGGCGCCCGGCTGTTCGCGCCGCACCGACGTCATATCCACATCGGGCAGCCCGCACGCGACGGCCCACTGCCACGGTTCCAGGTCGCCGTCGACGTTCATGGCGAAGCCGTGGCTGGTGACGCCGCGGCTCTGCCGCATGCCGATGGAGACGATCTTGCGGCCCGTCTCGACGGTCCACACGCCGGTGAGCAGTTCCGATCCCGGCGGGGTGTCGCGGCGTTGCGCCCGGATGCCCAGCCGGTCGAGCGCGGCCACCAGGCGGTATTCGACCTCGCGGATGTAGTCCACGACGCCTTCGCCCGCACCGAGTTTCACGACGAGGTATCCGACGAGCTGGCCGGGGCCGTGATAGGTGAGCTGTCCGCCGCGGGTGGTCTCGACCACCGGAATGCCGTGGTCGGGATCGGGCAGATGCGCGCTCGGCGTCCGGCGCCCGATCGTATAGACCTGCGGGTGGCTGAGCAGCCACAACGTATCCGGCCGTTCGTCGCGCTGGCGCTGTTCCACCAGTTCGGCCATACG
>NZ_BAFW01000047.1 GCF_000308535.1 Nocardia cerradoensis NBRC 101014
GCCTGCTACAACAGAGAACACGTTTTCGTCTACCGGACTCTCACCGTCTACGGTTGGCCGTCCCAGACCAATTCGACTAACGCGATCTTTTCTGACTGTCGCCCAGATCGGCAGATCTGAGAAAGCAGGTCCCACAACCCCGGCTATGCAACGACTGCCGTCTATCACACACAA
>NZ_BAFW01000046.1 GCF_000308535.1 Nocardia cerradoensis NBRC 101014
TGTAGATGTGATAGACGGCAGTCGTTGTCTATGCGGGGTTGTGGGGTCTTTCTTCTTCTCACTGCCGTGAGGAGCGTAAGTCAGAAACCGTTGTGTTAGCTGAATTGGTCTGGGACGGCCAACCGTAGACGGTGAGAGTCCGGTAAGCGAAAATGCGACGGCTTGCGTGATTGAT
>NZ_BAFW01000045.1 GCF_000308535.1 Nocardia cerradoensis NBRC 101014
ATATATCGACACACTGTTGGGTCCTGAAAGAACAGACGTTCTTTCCAGGCAAAAGATACGATCCGCCCGGATCTCTTGTGAAACCAGCCTCTGTAGGGGTCGCGGTCCTTGAGTTCGATTCGGTGCGGGTGTGTTGTTTGAGAACTGCACAGTGGACGCGAGCATCTTTGTTAGTAAGTGTGTAAGAGCGTACGGTGGATGCCTTGGCACCAGGAGCCGATGAAGGACGTAGGAGGCTGCGATAAGCCTCGGGGAGCTGTCAACCGAGCTGAGATCCGAGGATTTCCGAATGGGGAAACCCAGCACGAGTGATGTCGTGTTACCCGCATCTGAATATATAGGGTGTGTGGAGGGAACGTGGGGAAGTGAAACATCTCAGTACCCACAGGAAGAGAAAACAATAGTGATTCCGTGAGTAGTGGCGAGCGAAAGCGGAAGAGGCTAAACCGG
>NZ_BAFW01000043.1 GCF_000308535.1 Nocardia cerradoensis NBRC 101014
GTCAGCTATTTTCCGGCTGGCGTTTAAGTTAGGTTTTCGGACTCTGGTTCGAGTTACTTCTGATTCGCTCTTCGGAGTGGGTTGAGAGTCTTCAACGGAGAGTTTGATCCTGGCTCAGGACGAACGCTGGCGGCGTGCTTAACACATGCAAGTCGAGCGGTAAGGCCCTTCGGGGTACACGAGCGGCGAACGGGTGAGTAACACGTGGGTGATCTGCCTCGCACTCTGGGATAAGCCTGGGAAACTGGGTCTAATACCGGATATGACCACGAA
>NZ_BAFW01000042.1 GCF_000308535.1 Nocardia cerradoensis NBRC 101014
TGTACGAGAAGGACGGCGCCTGGTGGATCGCCAGCACCGAATACGGTGACGACAAGGACCGCGTCGTCATCAAGAGCGACGGCAAGTCCGCCTATATCGGTGGCGATATCGCCTACTTCCAGAACAAGCGCTCGCGCGGGTTCGACCTCTGCATCTACATGCTCGGCGCCGACCATCACGGCTACATCGGCCGGCTGAAGGCGGCGGCGGCCGCGTTCGGCGACGATCCGAACACCGTCGAGGTGCTGATCGGCCAGATGGTGAATCTGGTGCGCGACGGCGTGGCGGTGCGGATGAGCAAGCGCGCGGGCACGGTGGTCACCCTCGACGATCTGGTCGAGGCGATCGGCGTCGACGCCGCCCGCTACGTGCTGGTGCGCAGTTCGGTGAACTCGAGCATCGATATCGACCTGGATCTGTGGACCAAGCAGAGCAGTGAGAATCCGGTCTACTACGTGCAGTACGCGCACGCCCGCACCTGCGCGGTCGCCCGCAATGCCACCGACTTCGGATTCGCCGGTGTCACACCGGATCTCGGCCTGCTGGTCGCCGACGAGGAGGGCGAGCTGATCCGCACCCTCGGCGAGTTCCCGGCCGTGGTGGCGAGTGCGGCGAGCCTGCGCGAACCGCACCGCGTGGCCCGTTATCTGGAGGAACTGGCGGGCGCCTACCACCGCTTCCAGACCAACAAGACGCTGCGGATCCTGCCGCAGAACGACGACCCGGTCCTGCCGGTCAACGCCGCCCGCCTGCAACTGGTCGACGCCACCCGTCAGGTGCTGTCCAACGGTCTGGCGCTGCTGGGCGTATCCGCCCCGGAGCGCATGTGAACCGCCGTCGGTCAGGTCATCGTGTGAGGAAGGAATTATTGTGAGTGCGCATCCGGCGGGACCTCGGCACGCCGAGATCCCCCACGCCCCCAACCTGCCGGAGCGGCCCGCGGACCCCCGCGAGATGATCGACCTGCCCGATAAGGTGTGGCCGCGCAACGCCTCTCGCGACGCCGCGGGTGTGGTGCGCCTGGCCGGTGTGCCCGTCACGCAGCTCGCCGCCGAATTCGGCACGCCGCTGTTCGTGGTCGACGAGGACGACTTCCGCTCCCGCTGCCGCGATATGGTTCGCGCCTTCGGTCCCGGCGCGCGAGTTCACTACGCCTCCAAGGCATTTCTGTGCGGCGAGATCGCGCGCTGGGTGCGCGACGAGGGCCTGCATCTGGACGTGTGTTCCGGCGGCGAGCTCGCGGTGGCGTTGCACGGCGGTTTCCCGGCCGAGCGAATCGCGTTGCACGGCAACAACAAATCGGTCGCCGAACTGGAGCAGGCCGTCGCGGCGGGTGTCGGGCACGTCGTCGTCGACTCGCTGATCGAGATCGAGCGCCTGGAGGCGGTCGCCGCCCGCGCGGGCGTGGTGCAGGACGTGCTGGTCCGCGTCACGGTCGGCGTGGAAGCCCATACGCACGAATACATTTCGACCGCGCACGAGGATCAGAAGTTCGGTTTCTCGATCGCCGGCGGCGATGCGATGGAGGCATTGGCCCGGGTATTCGAGGCCGACAATCTGCGCCTGGTCGGCCTGCACAGCCATATCGGATCGCAGATCTTCGACATCGACGGTTTCGAGATCTCCGCGCGGCGCATGTTGCGCCTGCTGCGCGATGCGATCGAGAAGTTCGGCGCCGAGCGCACCGAACAGATCGCGATCCTGGATCTCGGTGGCGGACTCGGCATTTCGTATCTGCCGAGCGACGATCCGCCGCCGCTGGACGACTTCGCCGCGAAGGTGCGCGACCTCGTCGAGGTGGAGGCGGCGCAGATCGGCCTGCCCACCCCGACCATCGCGGTGGAGCCGGGCCGCGCGATCGCCGGTCCGGGCACCGTCACCCTCTACGAGGTCGGGACCACCAAGGACGTCTCGCTCGACGCCGGCGCGCAGCGCCGCTACGTCAGCGTCGACGGCGGGATGAGCGACAACATCCGTCCCGCGCTGTATCAGGCCGACTACGACTGCCGGCTGGTCTCCCGCTCCAGCGAGTCCGCTCCCGTGGTGGCCCGTGTGGTCGGAAAGCATTGTGAGAGCGGCGATATCGTCATCCGCGACACCTGGATGCCGGCCGACGTCGGACCGGGGGACCTGGTTGCGGTCGCGGCCACGGGAGCGTACTGCTATTCGATGGCCAGCCGCTACAACATGCTCACCCGGCCGGCCGTGGTCGCGGTCCGCGACGGGCAGGCGCGGCTGCTGCTGCGCCGTGAGACGGTGGCGGATCTGATGAGCCTGGAAGCGACGGAGGTGCATTCATGACCGAGGCGACGAACCAGGCCCGGGGCGGTGCGTTCGGGATCGAACATCCCATCGGGGTCGCGGTGCTCGGCATGGGCAACGTCGGCACCGAGGTGGTGCGCATCCTGCGTGACCACGCCGACGACCTGCGCTCGCGGGTGGGCGCCCCGGTGGTGCTGCGCGGCGTCGCGGTGCGCCGCCTCGACGTCGACCGAGGCATTCCGGCCGAGCTGCTGACCACCGACGCCGAGGCGCTGGTGGCCCGCGACGACGTCGACCTGGTGGTCGAGGTGATGGGCGGGATCGATCCGGCTCGCAAGCTGATCCTGGCCGCGCTCAACGGCGGCAAGTCGGTCGTCACCGCGAACAAGGCGCTGCTGGCCGACTACACCGGCGAGCTGGCCGCGGCGGCCGAGGGCAGCCGCGCCGACCTGTACTTCGAGGCCGCGGTGGCCGGCGCCATTCCGGTGGTGCGCCCGCTGATCCAGTCGATGTCCGGCGACCGGGTGAACCGGGTGGTCGGAATCGTCAACGGCACAACGAATTTCATCCTCTCGGCGATGGACGAGACCGGCGCCGACTACGCCGATACGCTCGCCGAGGCGACCCGGCTCGGCTACGCCGAAGCGGATCCCACCGCCGATGTCGAGGGCTACGACGCCGCCGCCAAGGCCGCGATCCTGGCCTCGCTGGCCTTCCACACCCGCGTCACCGCCGCCGACGTCTACCGCGAGGGCATCTCGAAGATCACCGCCGAGGATCTGGAGACCGCGGCGGCGGTCGGCTGCACCGTGAAGCTGCTGGCCATCTGCGAGCGCATGCCCGGCGGCGAGCGTCTGTCACTGGACGGATCGGCGGTCGCCGCGCCGGGTGACGCGGGCGGTTCGGCCGCCGGTAAGGACCGGGTGTCGGTGCGCGTGTACCCGGCGCTGATCCCGCGGCGGCATCCGCTGTCCTCGGTCAACGGCGCCTTCAACGCGGTGGTCGTCGAGGCCGAGAACGCCGGCCGGCTGATGTTCTACGGCCAGGGCGCGGGCGGCGCGCCGACCGCCTCGGCGGTGATGGGCGATCTGGTGATGGCGGCCCGCAACAAGTTCTACGGTGGCCGCGCACCGGGTGAATCGGTTTATGCTGAGCTGCCGATCGCGCCGATCGGCGACATCCCGACCCGCTATCACGTGAATCTGCAGGTTGCCGACCGCACCGGGGTTCTGCAGGCGGTGTCCGGCAAATTCGCCGAACACGGTGTCAGCATCTCGACGGTCCGCCAGGAGGGATTCGACGAGGGCGCCCGACTGGTCGTGGTCACCCACCACGCGCCGGAGTCGGCGCTGGCCGATACCGTGACAGCACTTGCCGAGCTGGAATCCGTCACATCCGTGACCAGCGTCTTGAGATTGGAAGGCACCGAGGAATGAGTCAGACAGGAGCGCCGCCGTCGGCCGGGGCCGTGCACACTCCGTGGCCGGGGCTGATCGCCGCCTATCGGGAGCGCCTGGCGGTCGGCGCGGACTGGGAGCCGGTCACCCTCTACGAGGGCGGCACGCCGCTGGTGCCCGCGCATCACCTGTCCGAGCTCACCGGCTGCGAGGTGTATCTCAAGGTCGAGGGTCTCAACCCGACCGGGTCGTTCAAGGACCGCGGTATGACCATGGCGATGACCGACGCCAAGGCCCGCGGCCAGAAGGCGGTGCTGTGCGCGTCCACCGGTAACACCTCGGCGTCGGCGGCGGCCTACGCCACCCGGGCCGGCATGCACTGCGCGGTGCTGATCCCGCAGGGCAAGATCGCGATGGGCAAACTCGCGCAGGCGGTCATGCTCGGCGCCAAGATCATTCAGGTCGAGGGCAACTTCGACGACTGCCTGGAGCTGGCCCGCAAGGTCACCTCGGACTTCCCCGAGGTCGGCCTCGTGAACTCGGTCAACCCGGCCCGCATCGAGGGGCAGAAGACCGCGGCCTTCGAGATCTGCGACGCGCTGGGCAAGGCCCCCGACGTGCACGCCCTGCCGGTCGGTAACGCGGGCAACATCACCGCGTACTGGAAGGGCTACAGCGAATATCACGCCGACGGCCTCACCGCGAGCCGCCCGCGCATGCTCGGTGTGCAGGCCGCCGGCGCCGCGCCGCTGGTCAACGGTGCGCCGGTGAAGGATCCCGAAACCATCGCCACCGCGATCCGGATCGGCGCGCCCGCGTCCTGGAACAGTGCGGTGGCCGCCCAGGAGCAGTCCGGTGGCGCCTTCCGGGCCGCCACCGACGACGAGATTCTGGCGGCGTATCGCCTGGTCGCGAGCACCGAGGGCGTCTTCGTCGAACCCGCCTCGGCCGCCAGCGTGGCCGGTCTGCTGGCCGCGCGCAAGGAGGGCTGGCTCGATTCCGGTCTCACCGTCGTGTGCACCGTCACCGGCAACGGCCTGAAGGACCCGGACACCGCCCTGCTGGGTATGCCCGCGGTGGAGGCGATCGCGGTGGACCCGGTAGCGGTGGCCCGCGAGCTCGAGTTGGCCTGAGTTGAGTGCGCGCGAAGGTCAGTTGATGACGCGGACCCTCCCGCCCGGTATCACCGTGACCGCGAAGGTGCCCGCCTCCAGCGCCAATCTCGGACCCGGATTCGATTCGCTCGGTATCGCTTTGGGGCTGTACGACGAAATCGTGGTACGGACCACCGATTCCGGGCTTACCATCCGAGTGGAGGGTGAGGGCGCCGACGACGTCCCTTGGGGCCCTTCACATCTGGTGGTGCGCGCGATCGAACGCGGCCTGGAAGCCGCGGGCGTCTGGGCCGACGGGCTGGATGTGGTGTGCCGCAACGTCATTCCGCATTCGCGAGGGCTGGGATCGTCGGCCTCGGCGGCGGTCGGCGGACTCGCCGCCGCGCGCGGGCTGGCCGCGAAGTTCGACCCGGCGCTGACGGGTTCGGACGCCGAATTGGTGCAACTGGCTTCGGAATTCGAGGGCCATCCCGACAACGCCGCCGCGAGCGTGCTCGGCGGCATCGTGGTGTCGTGGACGGAATCCGACCGCGCGGGTGAACTCGACGCGAGCAGTTCCGTCGAGCACCACCAGCGCGTCTACCGCGCGGTGCGGCTGGAACCGCACCCGCGGCTGCGCGCCACGGTGCTGATCCCGCAGGAGCGGTCCTCGACCGCGCACACCCGCGGCCTGCTGCCGGAGACGGTCCCGCACGGCGACGCCGCATTCAATGTCAGCCGCGCCGCGCTGTCGGTGGTCGCCCTGACCGAGCGCCCCGACCTGCTCCTGCCCGCGACCCAGGACCGCCTGCACCAGGGCTATCGCGCCACCGCGCTGCCGCTGACCACCGCCTGGATCACCCGGCTGCGCACCGCCGGACTCGCCGCGATGGTGTCGGGCGCCGGTCCGACCATCCTGGCGCTGAGCACCGGAGAATTTCCGGACGACCTGCGCAAACTCGCCGAGGAGGACGGTCTGCGCGTGGTCGAACCCGACATTTCCGCGGGTGTGAGCGTGGACTGATGGCGTGGCTGCCTTGCTGACGTGGTCGGACAGAGCTATCCTGAGCACGTCCGTACATCGTGCGCGTCAGACGCCGGTGCTTCATCAGGGCAATCGCTCCAGCAGGCTCCTTGCTCAAGCTCGGTGGCTCGGGGGCTCGAATCACTCGGGACTTCGACCTCGACGTCGGGGACAGCGACTGGAATGATCACTCCCACTCAATGAACCGGTGGCCGTGACCAGGTGGTGATTCCATCGGTCCGGCGGGGCAGGCGATACGGCATCCGAGCTCGGCACAGTGATCGGGCTTCGGGACGAACCCTCGAATATGCACACGGCAATCGAGGGAAGGAAAGGATCTCCGTGACAGATACGGACCTGCTCGCGACACCCGGGGTGGACACTGCAAATCCCTCGGACGGCCGCGAAAGTGACTCCGGACAGATTTCGAAGATGAGCGAACACACCGACGTCGCACGATCGGGGCTGACTGGAATGTTGTTGCCGCAGTTGCGTGCGCTTGCCGGAGAGCTCGGTATCCGAGGCACATCCGGAATGCGTAAGGGCGATCTCATCGCCGCCATCAAGGAAAACCAGGCCTCCTCCGGCAAGTCCGCGCGTGGTGGCCGGGGCGATGCGAAATCCGCCGAAGCGGACACGGGCGCCGAGGCCGCCGCGAAGTCCGCGTCGAATGCCGCGACCGAATCCGGTGCGGCGGTGAAGACCGAGTCCCCTCAGACCCCCGAGAACGCCGCCGAGTCCGCCGGCAAGGGCCGCACCAAGAACGATGCGCCGAAGGGCACCCGCAACGGTGCCGCGCGTGGTCAGCAGCAGACTCTCGACGGCGTCGGCACCGAGAACGCGTCCGCCAAGGCGGAAACCGCGGAATCGGCTGCGCGCCCGGCCGATTCGGGTGACGAGTCCGGTCGTGACGGTGGCCAGCGTGGCCGCGGCCGCCAGCGTCGTGGCCGCGACCAGCGTGGTGAGGGCGGCGACAACCGCGGCGAGAACCGCGGTGGCGAGGCTCGTGCCGAGACCAAGACCGAACCGAAGGCCGAGGGCGGCGAGGCCAAGCCGGATCAGGAGTCGGGCGATCGTCGCCGCGACCGCAACCAGTCCGGCGGCCAGAACCAGTCCGGCCAGAACGGCGCCGCCCGCGGTGGCGACCGTGGCCGCGACCAGCGTGGTGAGGACGACGAGGAAGGTGGGCGCGGGCGCCGCGGCCGCCGGTTCCGGGAACGCCGTCGTGGCGGACGTGACCGTGAGGGCGGCGAGGGCGGCCGCGAGGTCGAGATCCGCGAGGACGATGTCCTGCAGCCGGTCGCCGGCATCCTCGACGTGCTCGACAACTACGCGTTCGTCCGTACCTCGGGCTACCTGGCCGGCCAGAACGACGTCTACGTGTCGATGAACCTGGTGCGCAAGAACGGCCTGCGCCGCGGTGACGCGATCACCGGTGCGGTGCGTGCTCCGCGCGAGGGCGAACAGGGCAATCAGCGCCAGAAGTTCGATCCGCTGGTGCGGCTGGACACGGTCAACGGCTCGGATGTCGAATCCGCCCGCCGCCGGCCGGAATTCAACAAGCTCACCCCGCTGTACCCGAACCAGCGGCTGCGGCTCGAGACCACGCCGAACAAGCTCACGACCCGCGTGATCGACCTGATCATGCCGATCGGTAAGGGCCAGCGTGCACTGATCGTGTCGCCGCCGAAGGCGGGTAAGACCACGATCCTGCAGGACATCGCGAACGCGATCGCCACCAACAACCCGGAGTGCTACCTGATGGTGGTGCTGGTGGACGAGCGTCCCGAAGAGGTCACCGATATGCAGCGCTCGGTGCGCGGCGAGGTGATCGCCTCGACGTTCGACCGTCCGCCGAGCGATCACACCTCGGTCGCCGAACTCGCCATCGAGCGGGCCAAGCGCCTGGTCGAGATGGGTCAGGACGTCGTCGTGCTGCTCGACTCGATCACCCGGCTGGGGCGTGCGTACAACAACTCCTCGCCGGCCTCGGGGCGCATCCTGTCCGGTGGTGTGGATTCCACCGCGCTGTACCCGCCCAAGCGGTTCCTCGGCGCGGCCCGCAACATCGAGAACGGCGGCTCGCTGACCATCATCGCCACCGCCATGGTGGAGACCGGTTCCACCGGTGACACGGTGATCTTCGAGGAGTTCAAGGGCACCGGTAACGCCGAGCTCAAGCTCGATCGCAAGATCGCCGAGCGGCGCGTGTTCCCGGCCGTCGACATCAACCCGTCCAGCACCCGCCACGACGAGTTGCTGATGTCGCCCGACGAGATGGCGGTCATCCACAAGCTGCGCCGGGTGCTCTCGGGCCTCGATTCGCAGCAGGCGATCGACCTGCTCATCGACCGTTTGAAGAAGTCGAAGAGCAACGTCGAATTCCTGATGACGGTCTCGAAGACCGCACCGGGCGCCTTGGACGAGTAGGCGACGAGCAGTACGTCCGCCCGGCGCGCACCCGCGGGTGCCGCTCGGCTCGCGATAATGCGGCCCCGCTTCGGCGGGGCCGCATTGCTGTCAGTGGCGACCGCGCACGTCGATGAGGGCGTCGGCCGGCCCGTGGCGGGGTCGGCGAATAGAACAACAGGCCGATCACCGCGGCTGCGGTGATCAGGCAGATCAGGAGCAGGGCGGTGACACCGGTGATGGATCCGGTGGAGACCGAGGTCGCGGCGAATTCGTAGGGCTGGTCCGGTCCGGCGGGTGTCGCGACGGTCGCGCGGGGCGGCGTGCCGGAGGCGGTCAGCCACCCGGCGAGGACGAGTATCCCCAGCGTGGCCAATATGGTCGCCGCGCCGATCTCCTTCGTATGTGCCCGGCCCGGTGCCGGGCCGATGGTGCGGTCGGGGTGACGTCCGAGGCGGGACTCGCCGACGGCCGGGGCGCGCGATCTCCTGCTCGCCCCCCGCGCGGTGTGGAAATTCACTGCTGTCCCTCGGATCGTCGGTTCGATTGCCATGGGTCTTCTTCCTGCAACGAATCTACGAACAAAGGTGTTCATATTCCCGAGTAGCCGACTACTCGTTTCAGGGTGGCTCGAGAACCGCGAAATCGCGTGCCGCTACTTCCTTGGGGTGTGCCGTTGTCCGGGTGCCGACGCCGGAACAAATGCGGTACGGGGTGCGTTGTGAGTGCGTATCGGCGGTTCTGGCATACTGGACCGTCGGTGCGTCTGCGATCGGCAGACCATCCCGCCTAGTCGGTTCCGGTTCACGTCCATGACGGCAGCACGGCAGATACAGCCGTGTGCTCGGGCGACCCGGGGCCAGATCGAGAGGACACCCATGAAGGCAGGAATTCACCCGGCATACGTGCCGACCACCGTTGTCTGCGGTTGCGGCAACACCTTCCAGACTCACAGCACCAAGGAGTCGGGCCACATCACCGTCGAGGTCTGCTCGCAGTGCCACCCGTTCTACACGGGCAAGCAGAAGATCCTCGACACCGGCGGCCGCGTCGCCCGCTTCGAGGCCCGCTACGGCAAGCGCGCCAAGAAGGCCGAGCAGTCCGAGAGTTCGGAAGCCCAGTAGCTACCCCGCCAACGCCCGTCCTGCCCCGCGCAGGCCGGGCGTTGGTGCGTTTACAGGTGTCCGCACGCTCCCACGGAAGGCATGACCGCCATGGCCGACAAGATCACGGCCCCCTCCGCCATCGACGACATCCTCGCCGAACACGCCGGCCTGGAGACACAGCTGTCGGATCCGGCGTTGCACAACAACCCGGGTGAGGCCCGTCGCGTCGGTAAGCGGTTCGCCGAATTGGCGCCGATCATGTCGACCTACACCAAACTCAGCGCGGCGCGCGACGATCTGGCCGCCGCCCGGGAGCTGGCCGCCGACGATGCGTCCTTCGCGGCCGAGGTCCCCGGGCTCGAACAGCAGGTCGAGGAGCTGTCGAAGGCGCTGACCGATCTGCTGGCCCCGCGCGACCCGCACGACAGCGACGATGTCGTGCTCGAGGTGAAGTCGGGGGAGGGCGGCGAGGAGTCGGCCCTGTTCGCCTCCGATCTGGCCCGCATGTACATCCGCTACGCCGAACGGCACGGCTGGAAGGTGGAGGTCCTCGACGCCAACGTGTCCGACCTGGGTGGATACAAGGAGGCGACGCTCTCGATCAAGAGCCGCGAGCCGAGTCGTGACGGCGTCTGGTCCCGGCTGAAGTTCGAGGGCGGGGTCCATCGTGTGCAACGCGTGCCGGTCACCGAATCGCAGGGCCGCATCCACACCTCCGCGGCCGGCGTGCTGATCTATCCCGAACCCGACGAGGTCGAACAGGTCCAGATCGACGAGTCGGATCTGCGCATCGACGTCTACCGCTCCTCCGGTAAGGGCGGTCAGGGCGTCAACACCACCGACTCCGCGGTCCGGATCACCCATCTGCCCACCGGCATCGTCGTGACCTGCCAGAACGAGCGTTCGCAGCTGCAGAACAAGATCCGCGCCATGCAGGTGCTCTCGGCGCGGTTGCAGAGCCTGGCCGAGGAACAGGCCGAGGCCGACGCGGCCGCGGGCCGTGCCTCGCAGATCCGCACGGTCGACCGCTCCGAGCGCATCCGCACCTACAACTTCCCCGAGAACCGCATCACCGACCACCGCATCGGCTTCAAGGCCCACAACTTGGATTCGGTGCTGGACGGAGAACTGGACGCGCTGCTCGACGCTCTCGGTGAAGCCGACCGCGCCGCCCGGCTCGCGGCGGAATGATGCAGGCCCCCGGCGAGGCGGGGCAGCACCGAGTGCCGCTCCGTCCCGCGATCATCGAGGCCGCGCGCACGCTCGCGGCGGCGGGGGTGCACAGCCCGCAGATCGATGCGGAATTTCTGGCCGCCTTCGTCCTCGAGGTCGAGCGATCGCGGCTGGCCCTGATTCCGATGGTCACCCCGGAACAGCTCGAACGGTTCCGCAAATTGGTGGCGCGCCGGGCCGAGCGGGTGCCGCTCCAGCATCTGACGGGCGCCGCGTCGATGGGTGAGGTGGATCTCGAGGTGGGCCCGGGCGTGTTCGTCCCGCGGCCGGAGACCGAGCTGATCTTCGCGTGGGCGCTGGCCCAGCTCGAGGCGGCCGGCCACGAACACCCTCCGATCGTGGTCGACCTGTGCACCGGATCGGGCGCCCTGGCCCTGGCGATCGCCAACGCCCGCCCCGACGCCGAGGTGCACGCGGTCGAAATCGACCCCACCGCAAGGCAATGGGCGCAGCGCAACGCCGATCGGCAAGCCGCGCAAGGAGATACGCCGATCGTTCTGCATGCCGGCGATGTCACCGACGCGCAGGTGCTGGCCGAGCTGAACGGCCGCGTCGACGTCGTCGTCGCGAATCCGCCCTACATCCCGTCCGGCGCACGGCTGGAACCCGAAGTGGCCGAACACGATCCGCATCTCGCCCTGTTCGGCGGCCCCGACGGACTCGAGGTGATCGCTCCCATGGTCGCCACCCTCGCGCGGCTGCTGCGCCCCGAGGGGGTGGCCGCCGTCGAACACGACGATTCGCACGGTCCGCAGGTCGCTGCGCTGTTCGCCGGAGACGGCCGCTTCTGCGACATCGTCGAACACCCGGATCTGGCCGGCCGGCCGCGCTTCGTCGCCGCCCGCCGCGCGCGCTGACGGTCGCGATTGCCGAGAATTTGCGCGAAGCCGGGCAACGTGCCGTGAGACACATTCAATAGACTCACCGCCGTGAGTACCGTCTACGACTGCTCCGATCCCGATTCTCGTGCCGCCGGATTGACCGCCGCGCGGACCACCTTGAAATCCGGACGGCTGGCCGTCATCCCCACCGATACGGTCTACGGAATCGCCGCGGACGCGTTCGATTCCACGGCCGTGGCCGGCCTGCTGGCGGCCAAGCGGCGCGGGCGCGACATGCCCGTGCCGGTGCTGGTCGGTTCGTGGAACACCATCGACGGACTCGTCTTCTCCGTGCAGCCGCAGGCCCGCGACCTGATCCGCGCCTTCTGGCCGGGCGGGCTGAGCCTGGTCGTGCAGCAGGCGCCCTCGCTGGCCTGGGATCTCGGTGACGCCCGCGGCACGGTGATGCTGCGCATGCCGCTGCACCCGATCGCGCTGGAACTGCTGCGCGAGGTCGGTCCGATGGCCGTGTCGAGCGCGAACGTCTCCGGGCAGCCGCCCGCCACGACGGTCACCGAGGCGCGACACCAGCTGGGCAACCAGGTGGGCGTGTATCTGGACGGCGGCCCGGCCGAACACGGTGTGCCCTCCACGATCGTGGATCTGACCGGCGACCGTCCGCGGGTGCTACGGGCCGGTGCGGTGACCGTCGCCCAGGTCGCCGAGGTGCTGGGGATGGCGCCGGACGAACTGTCGCCCGAGACCACCCGCTGACGGCCCGGTAGATGGTTTTCAGTCAGGGTGCGGTCGTCCCGCTGCGCGAGCTGCTTCTGGTGCTGCTCGTGTCCGCGGTGGTGACGATGTTGTCCACCGGCGGAATTCGGGTGCTGGCCATCGGTTTCGGCGCCATCGCGGTGCCCCGCGATCGTGATGTTCATCTCGAGCCGATTCCGCGCATGGGCGGCGTCGGCATCTATCTGGGTGTGCTGGCCGCGGTGCTGTTCGCCCATCAGCTGCCGGCGCTGCGCCGCGGTTTCGACTATCCGCGCGATATTCCGGCCGTGCTGGTCGCGGGCACCCTGATCGTCCTGGTCGGCATCGTCGACGACCGGTGGGGCCTGGACGCGCTGACGAAGTTCGTGGGCCAGATCTCGGCCGCCGGGGCGATGGCCGTGATGGGCCTGAGCTGGGTGGCCATCTACAACCCGTTCAGCAACACCACGGTCGTGCTCGACCAGCTGCAGGGCTGGGTGGTGACGGTGGCCATCACCGTCACCATGATCAACGCGATGAACTTCGTGGACGGTCTCGACGGGCTCGCGGCGGGGCTGGGGCTGATCGCCGCCGCGGCGGTCTTCGTGTTCACCGTGGGTTTGCTCTATCAGCAGGGCGGCGCGACCGACGGCTATCCACCGGCCCTGCTGGCCGCCGCGCTGGCCGGCGGATGTCTGGGATTTCTGCCACATAATTTCCACCCGGCGCGAATATTCATGGGCGATTCCGGATCGATGTTGATCGGTCTGATGCTCGCCGCGGTCTCCACCGGCGCATCCGGCCGAATTCCGCTCACCGGATACGGGCCGCGCGACATCGTGGGTCTGCTGTCACCGCTGTTGCTGGTGGGAGCGGTGATGTTCATTCCCGTATTGGATCTGGTGCTCGCAATCGTGCGCCGCGTGCGCGCGGGTGTGAGTTTCTCCACTCCCGACAAAATGCATTTGCACCACCGTTTGTTGCAGATCGGCCATTCGCATCGGCGCGTGGTGTTGTTGATCTATCTGTGGGTCGGCGTTCTCGCATTCGCCGCCGTGGGCACCTCTCTGATGGATCGCCGGGTGGTGGTTCTGCTGTTCGCGGCCGGTTTGGTTTTCGCCCTGGTTGTGACGGCCGTCCCATCGTTGCGTGAAGTGGTCGGGCTCCGCGGTCGCCGCAAGTAAGGAACGGGTAAAGTGGCTCGACGTGAGCACGGCACCCGAATTGCACCCCGACGCGCCACTACGAGCAGCGCTGCGTTACGGCATCGCCGGATTGTGCGTGCTGGTGGTGGTTTCGGTCGTCGCCGGCTCGATCGTCGCGGGCTGGGCCGGTTTCTGGGGCGCGCTCATCGGATCCGCGATCGGTGGTTTCTTCATTCTCACCACGGCCGCCCTCGTGCTGTTCAGCGCGAAATTGGATTCCGGCATTCAGGGCATGGTGATGCTGGCGAGCTGGATCGGCAAAATTCTGGTCGTGATGATCGTGGTCGCGATCTTGCACCAGTTCGATTTCTACAGCCCCGGCACCCTTTTCCTGACCGTCGTGGGGGCGTTGCTGATTGTTCTCGGAGCCGAGACGTACGGACTTCTGCGCCAACGTGTTCCGGTGATCGACCCGCCGGCCGGGTCCGCCGACCAAGATCGTTCGAACGTGTGAACAAGACCCCCTACACGTTGTCGTAGATAGCTTGGTAAACTCTTTACCGTAAGCATCCGAACCAACGGGGCCGACCGCATCGTCGCCGGTGCGAGAGGTTATGCTTACTGCCGTGCCGGTCCTTCGGTGAGAAGTTCCGGCCCTGCACCGTCGACGATGTCGCCGACGTACAGACGCCACTGCGGGTCTCCCCGCGCAGCTGCTGACGAACTTCGAGCCGACCTGAGTCGACCACCTGATCGTCAATGTCCGATCGAACCGCGAGATGGAACATGTCTCGTGGCCGAACACGGGAGAGAATGCTGAGCGTCACCACTCTGGCGGGCGAGTTCCACGCGCCTTCGCTACAAGACTTCTTCCCTGATGCGCTGCTGTTCGGGGGGACACCTTTCGAGATCGACCGATTGATGATGGTTCGCCTCATCATGGTGGCGGTATTGGTTGCGGTGATGTTGCTCGCATTCCGCAGTCCCCGTCTCGTTCCTCGCGGTCTGCAGAACGTCGCGGAGATCGGCCTGCTGTTCGTTCGTGAGCAGATCTGCGATGAAGTGCTGGGCAAGAAGACCGGCCGCAGGTTTTTCCCGCTGATCGCCACGATCTTCTTCACGGTGCTGTTCCTGAACTTCTCCAGCGTCATACCGCTGTTGAACATTTCCTCGAACGCGCGCGTCGGAATGCCGATCGTGCTGGCGGCCATCGCCTACATCACGTTCAACTACGTCGGTATCCGCAAGTACGGATTCTGGCGGTACATGCGCTCGTCGGTCGTGGTGCCGAATGTTCCGGTCGCGCTGCACGTGCTGCTGATTCCGATCGAGTTCGTCTCGACCTTCATCCTGCGTCCGTTCACGCTGACCGTCCGACTCATGGCCAACATGCTGTCCGGTCACATCATGCTGGTGTTGTTCTTCAGCGCCACCCAGTTCTTCCTCTTCGACGCCGCTTCGTGGATGAAGATCTTCTCGCCGTTCTCCTTGCTCGCGGGATTCGGATTCACCCTTTTCGAACTTCTGGTGATCTTCCTGCAGGCCTACGTGTTCGCGCTGTTGACGGCTGTGTACATCAGCCTCGCCGAGCACGCCGACTCGCACTGACCGCACGACCGCACAAGAACTGCCCCACCTGCCGCCGGGCGGGTGGGCAACAGAAAGGGAAAGAAATCTCATGAGCCTCTCCTACGTGGCCGCCGAACTCGCCCAGACCTCGGATCGGGTCAAGGGCTACGGCGCTATCGGTTACGGTCTGGCCGCGATCGGCCCGGGTGTCGGCGTCGGCATCGTCGTCGGTAAGGCGATCGAGGGCATCGCCCGTCAGCCTGAGCTGCAGGGCACCATCCGGACCAACATGTTCCTGGGTATCGCGTTCACCGAGGCCCTCGCGCTGATCGGCCTCGTCGCCGGCTTCATCTTCTGATTCCGATGAACAGCATGTACTTGCTCGCCGAGAATGCAGAGGACAAGAACCCTCTGATTCCGGAGCCATACGACATCGTCTGGTCGGTGGTGTGCGTTGTCGTCATCGGGATCCTGTTCTACAAGTACGTGGTTCCTCGATTGACGAAGGTGCTCGACGAGCGCTCGGAGAAGATCGAAGGCGGCATGGCCAAGGCCGAGGCCGCACAGGCCGAGGCGCAGGAAACCCTGCAGCAGTACCAGCAGCAGCTGGCCGAGGCTCGGCTCGAGGCGGCGCGCATCCGTGAGGAAGCGCGTACCCAGGGCCAGCAGATCCTCGCGCAGCTGCGCTCGGAGGCTCAGGCCGAAGCCGATCGCATCGTCTCCGCCGGTCATGCCCAGCTCGACGCCCAGCGTCAGCAGATCGTGACCGAGCTCCGGTCCGAGCTCGGCCGCACCGCGGTCGACCTGGCCGAGAAGATCATCGGGCAGTCCGTGGCGGACGAAGCCAAGCAGGCGGCGTCCATCGATCGGTTCCTCACCGAGCTGGATCAGAAGGCCGGCATCGGGGTCGGAAGGTAACCTGCGCCTGAGAGGTCTTGTCGGTGACGCAAGTCACCGGCGCCCGACCACTCCGGGCCCCGGAATTCAACACAGTGAAAGTGGGAAGCATGTACGCAGCGAGCCGCGAGGCGAGTTCCCGTGCGAGGGAAGCTCTTTCGGCCGCACTCACCGGGAGTGACTCCGTCGCCGCCACGACGGGCTCCGAACTGTTCGCCGTAGTCGCCGTGCTCGACGACCAGCGTTCGCTGCGTGTGGCGCTCGCGGATAAGTCGGTGTCGAGTTCGGTGCGTGCCGAACTGGCCGAACGCGTTTTCGGCGGCAAGATCAGCGCGGCCACTCAGGCCGTGCTGACCACTGCCGTCGCCCAGGACTGGTCTCGTACCCGAGATCTGGTCGACACCCTGGTGCTGCTCGGGCAGGAGGCGCTGTTGCGCGCCGCGGCCGACCGCGGACGTATCGACGCCGTCGAGGACGAGTTGTTCCGGCTGGGCCGCACCGTCGAAGACAACCCGGATCTGGAGCAGGCGCTCACCGATCGCGGTAAGCCGGCGGCCGCCAAACGCGATCTGCTGGCGCGGCTGCTCACCGGGAAGGTCGAAGACGTCACCATGCAGCTGGCCGAGCAGGCGGTCGGCCGGTCGCGCGGTGATGTCGGCGTCGCTTTCGATCAGTTGTCCGATCTGGCGGCGTCGTTGCGCAAGCAGATCGTCGCGCACGTTCGTTCGGCGACGGCCCTGACGCAGCAGCAGCGGGAGCATCTCGCCGCATCGCTGCAGCGAATCTACGACAAGCCGGTCACCATCCACGTGCAGGTCGATCCGGCACTGCTGGCCGGTGTCGTCGTGCGCATCGGTGACGACGTGATCGACGGCAGCGCCGTCGGCCGACTGCAGCGCCTGCGCCAGGCCCTGGCCTAGCCGGGCCCTCGAGCCCGGCAACCCACCCCGACATTCCAGACCACAGCGAGAGCAGGAAGAACCATGGCGGAGCTGACGATCTCCCCCGATGAGATCCGTAGCGCGATCGAAAGCTACACCCAGAGCTACACCCCCGAAACCTCCATCGAGGAAATCGGCACGGTCACCGACACCAGTGACGGCATCGCGCACGTCAGTGGCCTGCCGTCGGCGATGACCAACGAGATCCTCGAGTTCCCCGGCGGTGTGCTGGGTGTCGCGTTGAACCTCGACCCCGACGAGATCGGTGCGGTCATCCTCGGTGAGTTCGACGGCATCGAAGAGGGCCAGCAGGTCCGCCGCACCGGTGACGTGCTCTCGGTGCCGGTCGGCGACAAGTTCCTGGGCCGCGTCATCAACCCCCTGGGCCAGCCGATCGACGGCTTGGGCGAGATCGAGGCCGACGAGCGCCGCGTGCTGGAGCTGCAGGCCGCGACCGTGCTGGAGCGCCAGCCGGTCGAGGAGCCGATGGCCACCGGCATCACCGCCATCGACGCGCTGACCGCCATCGGTCGTGGCCAGCGTCAGCTGGTCATCGGCGACCGCAAGACCGGTAAGACCGCGGTCTGCATCGACGCCATCCTGAACCAGAAGGCCAACTGGGAGTCCGGCGATCCGACCAAGCAGATGCGCTGCATCTACGTCGCGATCGGCCAGAAGGGCTCCACCATCGCCGGTGTGAAGTCCGCGCTCGAGGCGCACGGCGCGATGGAGTACACCACCATCGTCGCCGCCCCCGCGTCCGACTCCGCCGGTTTCAAGTGGCTCGCGCCCTACACCGGTTCCGCGCTCGGCCAGCACTGGATGTACCAGGGCAAGCACGTGCTGATCGTGTTCGACGACCTGTCCAAGCAGGCCGAGGCCTACCGCGCCATCTCGCTGCTGCTGCGCCGCCCGCCGGGCCGTGAGGCGTACCCCGGTGACGTCTTCTACCTGCACTCCCGCCTGCTGGAGCGTTGCGCGAAGCTGTCCGACGCGATGGGCGCCGGCTCGATGACGGGTCTGCCGATCATCGAGACCAAGGCCAACGACATCTCGGCGTTCATTCCGACCAACGTCATCTCCATCACCGACGGCCAGGTCTTCCTCGAGTCCGACCTGTTCAACAAGGGTGTGCGCCCGGCCATCAACGTCGGTACCTCCGTCTCCCGTGTCGGTGGCGCCGCGCAGACCAAGGGCATGAAGAAGGTCGCCGGTTCGCTGCGTCTGGAGCTGGCCTCCTACCGCGAGCTGGAGGCGTTCTCCGCCTTCGCCTCCGACCTGGACGCCGCCTCGCTGGCCCAGCTCGAGCGTGGTGCCCGCTGGGTCGAGCTGCTCAAGCAGGACCAGTACTCGCCGGTCGCCGTCGAGGACCAGATCGTTTCGATCTACCTGGTCGACGCGGGCTTCTACGACTCGGTGCCGGTCGGCGACGTCCGCCGCTTCAACTCCGAGCTGCTCGAGACGCTGCACCGCGCCGCGCCGCAGGCCTTCGAGTCGATCGCCGGTGGCAAGGTCCTCGAGGGCGAGGCCGCCGACGCGATCAAGACCGAGACCGAGCGCTTCAAGCAGGGCTTCCTGGCCTCCGACGGCAGCCGCGTGGTCAACGAGGCCGACGCCGGTGAACTGGACCACGAAGAGGTCGAGTCGCTGTCGGTCACCCGTAAGCACGTCGAGAAGTAAGCCGGGTCCGACGATGCCTACGAATTCGATACGCGAAGGGAGTGTGAACCGCTGATGGCGAACTTGCGTGAATTGCGCTCCCGTATTCGTGGCGTGAGCTCGATCAAGAAGATCACCAAGGCCCAGGAACTGATCGCGACCTCGCGAATCAGCAAGGCCCAGGCCCGGGTGGCCGCCGCGAAGCCGTACGCGGAAGAGATCACCAAGGTGCTCGGCGAATTGGCCAGTGCCTCCTCGAATCTCAACCACCCCCTGCTCACCGAGCGGGCCACTCCGCGCCGCGCCGCCATCCTGGTGATCACCAGTGACAGCGGTATGTGTGGTGGCTACAACTCCAACGTGCTCAAGCGCACCGAGGAACTGATCACGACGCTGCGTTCCGAGGGCACGGAGCCGGTGCTGTACGTGATGGGCAACAAAGGCCTGACGTACTACACCTTCCGCAACCGCCCGCTGGCCGGTTCGTGGACCGGGTTCTCGCAGCAGCCGCACTACACCGACGCTTCGGCCGCATGCCACCACCTGGTGGATGTGTTCATGGCGGGCTCCGACACCGAGGTGGAGGGGCCGGGCGGCACCGGGACCATCGAGGGCGTGGACGAGATTCACATCGTCTACACCCGCTTCGTCTCGATGCTGTCGCAGGTGCCCGAGGTTCGCCGGCTCGCTCCGATCCAGGTGAGCTTCATCGACGAGAACTTCGAACTCGGCGAGGACATGCTCACCGACTCGCCGGACGCGAAGATCACCTCGCTCTACGAGTTCGAACCGGATGCGGACAAGCTGCTCGGCGCCCTGCTGCCGAAGTACATCAACACCCGCATCTACTCGTCGTTGCTCGAGGCCGCGGCCTCGGAGTCGGCCGCGCGCCGCACCGCAATGAAGGCTGCCACCGACAACGCCACCGAGCTGGTCAATACCCTGACCCGCCAGGCGAACTCGATCCGGCAGGCGAACATCACGCAGGAAATCAGTGAAATCGTCGGCGGCGCGAACGCGCTGGCTGCGTCCTCGGATCGCGACTAAGCCCTAGCCCCCATGGAAGAGAACAAATGACCGCAGCTGTCACGCAAGAAAACGCAAGCCGGGCGGGCGCTGGCACAGGCCGCGTCGTCCGGGTCAACGGCCCCGTGGTGGACGTCGAGTTCCCGCGCGGCGCCATCCCAGATCTGTTCAACGCGCTGCACGCCGACGTCACGCTGCCGTCGGTGGCCAAGACGCTGACCCTCGAGGTCGCGCAGCATCTGGGCGACAACATCGTTCGCACCATTTCGATGCAGCCGACCGACGGCCTGGTCCGCGGCGTCCCGGTGTCCGACACCGGCAAGCCGATCTCGGTTCCGGTCGGCGACGTCACCAAGGGCCACGTGTTCAACGCCCTCGGCGACTGCCTCGACACCCCCGGCCTGGGCCGCGACGGCGAGCAGTGGGGTATCCACCGCCAGCCGCCCGCCTTCGACCAGCTCGAGGGTAAGACCGAGATCCTGGAGACGGGCATCAAGGTCATCGACCTGCTGACCCCGTACGTGAAGGGCGGCAAGATCGGTCTGTTCGGTGGTGCCGGTGTCGGCAAGACCGTTCTGATCCAGGAGATGATCACCCGTATCGCGCGTGAGTTCTCCGGTACGTCGGTATTCGCCGGCGTCGGTGAGCGCACCCGTGAGGGCACCGACCTCCACCTGGAAATGGAGGAGATGGGCGTCCTCCAGGACACCGCCCTCGTCTTCGGCCAGATGGACGAGCCGCCGGGCACCCGTATGCGGGTCGCGCTGTCCGCGCTGACCATGGCGGAGTACTTCCGCGATGTGCAGGGTCAGGACGTGCTGCTGTTCATCGACAACATCTTCCGTTTCACCCAGGCCGGTTCCGAGGTCTCGACCCTGCTGGGTCGTATGCCTTCGGCCGTCGGTTACCAGCCGACCCTGGCGGACGAGATGGGTCAGCTGCAGGAGCGCATCACCTCGACCCGTGGTCGTTCGATCACCTCGATGCAGGCGATCTACGTCCCCGCCGACGACTACACCGACCCGGCGCCGGCGACCACCTTCGCCCACCTGGACGCGACCACCGAGCTCTCCCGCCCGATTTCGCAGAAGGGTATCTACCCCGCCGTCGACCCGCTGACCTCGACCTCGCGAATCCTCGAGGCCTCGATCGTCGGCGAGCGGCACTTCGCGGTGGCCAACGAGGTCAAGCGAATCCTGCAGAAGTACAAGGAACTCCAGGACATCATCGCGATTCTGGGTATGGACGAGCTCTCCGAGGAGGACAAGGTCCTCGTCGGCCGGGCGCGTCGTCTGGAGAAGTTCCTCGGCCAGAACTTCATCGTGGCCGAGAAGTTCACCGGTCAGCCGGGTTCGGTCGTGCCGCTGGAGCAGACCATCGACGACTTCGAGCGGGTCTGCAAGGGCGAATTCGACCACCTGCCGGAGCAGGCGTTCAACTCCTGCGGTGGCCTGGACGACGTCGAGGCGGCCGCGAAGAAGATCGCCGGGAAGTAGTCCACCATGGCGGATATGTCAGTTGATCTGGTCGCCATCGAGCGGCGGCTGTGGTCGGGGACGGCGAGTTTCGTCAGTGCCCAGACCACGGAAGGTCAGATCGGTATTCTGCACGGCCACGAGCCCGTACTCGGCCAGCTGGTCGAGGGCGGGATCGTGACCATCGACAGCACCGAGGGCGAGCGCATCGTCGCGGCCGTGCACGGCGGTTTCTTCTCGTGCACGGGTGAGGCGGTCCGGATTCTCGCCGAATCGGCGGAATTCGCGGGCGATATCGATCTCGACGCCGCCCGCGCGGTACTGGCCGATCCGAATGCCTCGGAGCAGGAACAGAATGCGGCGACCGCGCGAATTCGCGCGGTGGAAGCGATAAACGCCTGACGCGAACGCCTCAGGGCGAGAACCGAATAGCGCAACCGTGTGGCGGCCCGGATATCCGGGCCGCCACACGGCGTTTCCGCTGACCGCGCGGTCTCCCGCTGCCGGACTGTCGTGCCGACGGGCCGGGCATCCGATCCGACGAGGAGGAGTCTGCAAATGCCCGACCGGGACCGGCCACGCCCTGGCCATGGTGACCGTCCGGGGTGCGCCCTTCACGATGGGCTGACGCGCGCCGGCGCGATACCGGGGCCCGTCGCGGACCCTGTGCGCAGCCAACCGCGACGGGCTTCGAATGTCCTTGTGCGAGTGTGCCTCTGATCACCTTCCTCCGGATCGGCGAATCGGCCGATATCCTCGTTTGTGGAACGGATGTACCGGCTGTGTGCCGCGGCGCCCTGGTTTGTAGACTCGCTGCGGGAGCGGCCTTGTTCGGGGATGGCACGGCGCTGGCGACGGCACAGGGGCGAAGCGAAGGGACGGACCTGGATTGCGGACCGGGATGGTGCTTCTGATCATTCTGGTGCTGCTGCTGGTCGGCGTAGCGCTGGTGTCGCTGTATCGCCTGATCATGTTGCGCCGAGGTGGAACCGCGGCGATTCTGCGTGTACTTCCGGCGCAGGGTGGTCAAGGGTGGCGGCACGGTCTGATTCGCTACGGCGAATCCCGGCTCGTCTTCTACAAACTCACCAGCCTGAAAGTGGGACCGGATTCGACCATCCGGCGGCTGGGCATCGAAGTGGTCGATCGGCGTTCTCCGGTGGGCGACGAGTACGACATCATGACCGACGACATCGTCGTGATCGCGGTTTCCGACGGTGACGGCAGCTATGAACTCGCCCTGGATCGCCCCGCGCTGACGGCATTCCTGTCCTGGGTCGAATCACGGCCCTCCGAACGAATCCGGCGCCGTCCGGGACGTTGACCCAGAAATAGGTGGTCACCAGCAATGAGTGTGCATCTGACCAAGATCTATACCCGGACCGGAGACGACGGCACCACAGGCCTGAGCGACTTCTCCCGGGTGCCGAAGACCGATCCGCGACTGGTCGCCTACGCCGACTGCGACGAGACCAACGCCGCCCTCGGCGTGGCGCTCGCCCTCGGAGAGCCGCAGGCGCGCATCGCCGAGGTGCTGCGCCAGGTGCAGAACGATCTGTTCGATGCCGGCGCCGATCTGTCCACCCCGGTCGTGCCGGACCCGAAATATCCGCCGCTGCGGATCACCCAGTCCTATATCGACCGCCTGGAACGCTGGTGTGACGAGTTCAATGCCGAGCTCGCTCCGCTGAATTCGTTCATCCTGCCCGGCGGCACGCCGTTGGCCGCGCTACTGCATACGGCCCGCACTGTGGCGCGCCGGGCGGAACGCGCGGCATGGGCGGCGGTGAACGCGCATCCGGACGACATCAGCGTGTTGCCCGCGAAATACTTGAATCGGCTGTCCGATCTGCTGTTCATCCTCGGCCGGGTGGCCAACCCGGAGGGTGACGTGCTGTGGCGGCCCGGGGGATCGGAGACCGGCGGACCGGCCGCGACCGACCAACCCTCCCGTTAGGCTGGCCCCCGTGAGTGAACGGTTTCTGGTGACCGGGGGCAGTCGGCTGGTCGGCGAGGTCTCAGTGGGTGGCGCGAAGAACAGCGTCCTCAAGTTGATGGCCGCCGCCCTGTTGGCCGAAGGCACGACGACGATCACCAACTGCCCGGACATCCTGGACGTGCCGCTGATGGCGGAGGTCCTGCGCGGTCTGGGCTGCGATGTCACCGTCGACGGATCGGTGGTCGCCATCACCACACCGGCCGAGCCCAAGTATCACGCCGACTTCCCGGCGGTGACCCAGTTCCGCGCCTCGGTCTGCGTCCTCGGACCGCTGATGGCGCGGTGTAAGCGCGCCGTCGTCGCCCTGCCCGGCGGCGATGCGATCGGGTCCCGTCCGCTCGATATGCACCAGGCCGGTCTGAGATTGCTCGGCGCGACCAGCGAAATCGAGCACGGCTGCCTGGTCGCTCGCGCCGACGAGCTGCAGGGTGCGCGGATCCGGCTGGATTTCCCGTCGGTCGGTGCGACCGAGAACATCCTCATGGCCGCGGTCCTCGCGGAGGGGGAGACGGTGATCGACAACGCCGCGCGCGAACCCGAGATCGTCGACCTGTGCACCATGCTCACCCGGATGGGCGCCCGCATCGACGGCGCCGGCACCTCGGTCCTCACCATCTCCGGCGTGCGCAAACTCGCGCCCACCACCCATCAGGTGATCGGCGACCGGATCGTGGCCGCGACCTGGGGAATCGCCGCCGCGATGACGAGGGGCGACGTCCGCGTCACCGGCCTGAATCCCAAACACCTCTCGCTGGTGCTGGACAAGCTGCGTTCGGCGGGCGCGCGGATCACGTTCGAACCCAACGGTTTCCGGGTGGAACAACCGGAGCGGCCGCGGGCGGTGAATTTCTCCACCCTGCCGTTCCCGGGCTTCCCCACCGATCTGCAGCCGATGGCGATCGGCCTGGCGACCATCGCCGACGGGACGTCCATGATCACCGAGAACATCTTCGAGGCGCGCTTCCGCTTCGTCGAGGAGATGATCCGCCTGGGCGCCGACGCCCGCACCGACGGCCACCACGCCGTGGTTCGTGGCATCCCGCGGCTGTCGAGCGCGCCGGTGTGGTCGTCCGATATCCGCGCCGGCGCGGGTCTGGTGCTCGCGGGTCTGGTCGCCGACGGCGTCACCGAGGTGCACGACGTCTTCCATATCGACCGCGGCTACCCCCACTTCGTCGAGAACCTGCGCTCGCTGGGCGCCGAGGTGGAACGGGTCGGCACGCCGGCGTAGTCCGGCGTACATCCGAAAGACCTTCCTGACCAGGCGATTTGACATAGAATCAACCGCCACGTAACTTATTCCAGGTCAGAGCGACACGGACACCAACCCCGGGCCGAGAGGCAAGGGGACAACGAGGTAGTACGGGGAGCGCCTGACGATCACACTGGTTCGACCGAGACCCCGATTTGGTTCGGGTCCGATGGTTGAGCTAAGCTGGAAAAGTTGCCTCGCCGATCGAACAGATGAAAATCTGGGAGATGGTGAGTGCGTGTGTTCTTTGAGAACTCAATAGTGTGTCGATGAATGTCAGTGCCAAATATTTATTTTGGTTCCGTTTATCCTCCCCCCGTGAGGGTGACGGACATTTTTTA
>NZ_BAFW01000041.1 GCF_000308535.1 Nocardia cerradoensis NBRC 101014
CATGGCAATCGTCGCATCGTGACCGAGCGGTCGATGGTCGGCATGCCCGAGACCGGTATCGGCTTCATTCCCGATGTCGGCGGCACCTATCTGCTGGCGCGCACCCCGGGTGAACTGGGCACTCACGTGGCCCTGACCACCGCCCGCATGGGCGCCGGTGACGCGATCGCGGCCGGATTCGCCGACCATTTCGTTCCCGCCGAACGCATTCCGGATCTGCTGGCGCAGCTGCGGCGCACCGACGCCGACGCCGCGATCGCCGCCGTCGCGCAGCCCGCGCCGGTGTCGGATCTCGCCGCCCAGCGGTCCTGGATCGACGCCTGCTACAGCGCCGACACGGTCGAGGAGATCGTCGCGCGGCTGCAACGCCACGACGCCCCCGAGGCCGCCAAGGCGGCCGGCGACGTGCTGGCGAAATCGCCGGTGGCACTGAAGGTTACGTTGCGCTCCCTGCGCAACGCCCGGCGAGCGGCGAACCTGGAACAGGCGCTCGACGAGGAGTACCGGGTCTCGGTGGCCGCGCTGACCACCCATGATCTGGTGGAGGGCATCCGCGCCCAGGTGGTCGACAAGGACCGCAATCCGCAGTGGTCGCCCGCCACCCTCGCCGAGGTGCCGGATGCGCTGGTGGACAGCTATTTCGCCGATCTGGGCGACCGGGAACTCGGACTGAGCGGAGCACAGGAGTGATGAGCGTGACGAAGGTGGCCTTCCTGGGCCTCGGCCATATGGGCGGCCCGATGGCGGCGAATCTGGTGCGTGCCGGATATCAGGTACTGGCCTACGACCCGGTGCCGGCCGCGCAGGAGCAGGCCCGCGCCGACGGGGCGGAGGTCTTCGACACCGCCGCGGCGGCCGTGACGGAAGCCGAGATCGTCATCACCATGCTGCCCAACGGCCGCATCGTGCTCGACGTCTACGACGCTGTGCTGCCGTCGGCCAAACCCGGCACCCTGTTCATCGACTGCTCCACCATCGACGTCGCCGACGCCAAGCGCGCGGCGGAAGTCGCTGTGGCAGCGGGACATCGGGCCTTGGACGCACCGGTGTCCGGCGGCGTCGGCGGTGCCACCGCCGGCACGTTGACCTTCATGGTCGGCGGCGAGGCCGAGGACTTCGCCGCGGCGCAGCCGGTGCTGGACGTGATGGGCGGCAAGGTCGTGCACTGCGGCGGCGCGGGCGTGGGGCAGGCCGCCAAGATCTGCAACAACATGATGCTGGGCATCTCGATGATCGGGCTGTCCGAGGCGATCGTGCTGGGCGAGAAGCTGGGCCTGACCCACGACAAGTTCTACGACGTGGTCTCCACCGCCTCGGGCCAGTGCTGGTCGCTGACCACCTATTGCCCGGTGCCCGGACCGGTGCCGACCAGCCCGGCGAACAACGAGTACCGGCCTGGTTTCGCGACCGCGCTGATGAACAAGGACCTGGGCCTGGCCGCGAATGCCCTGCGCGACAACGGTGTCGAGGGGCGGTTCGGTCTGCTGGCGGCAGAGATCTACGAGCAGTTCAACCGGTCGGCGGGGGACCTGGACTTCTCCGCTATCGTCACCGATATTCGTCGCCGTTCCGGCGCGGAGCCGGGCCAGGATTCCGGCGAGTAGCCGAGAAAGGGAAACAGTGACCGACTTCGAGACCATTCTGCTGGAGCGCACCGGACGGGTCGCGGTGATCACCCTGAATCGGCCGAAGGCACTCAACGCGTTGAATACGCAGGTGCTCACCGACATCACCGCCGCCCTCGACGAGGTGGAGGCCGATGCGGGTATCGGCGCGGTGGTGCTGACCGGTTCGGAGAAGGCGTTCGCCGCCGGAGCCGATATCAAGGAGATGCAGTCCAAGTCCTATATGGACATGTTCCTGGCCGATTTCTTCCAGGGCTGGGACCGGGTGGGCGCGTTCCGCAAGCCGATCATCGCGGCGGTGGCCGGATACGCGCTGGGTGGCGGCTGTGAACTGGCGATGATGTGCGACATCCTGATCGCCGCCGACACCGCGAAGTTCGGCCAGCCGGAGATCAAGCTGGGCGTGATACCCGGTATGGGCGGCTCGCAGCGCCTGACCCGCGCGGTCGGCAAGGCCAAGGCCATGGACCTGATTCTCACCGGCCGCAACATGGACGCCGAGGAGGCCGAACGGGCCGGACTCGTGGCCCGTGTCGTTCCGGCGGCGGATCTGCTGTCCACCGCGCGCGAGGTCGCCGAGACCATCGCCGGCATGTCGCTGCCGTCGGTGATGATCGCCAAGGAGGCCGTGAACCGCTCCTACGAAACCACGCTCACCGAGGGCCTGCGTTTCGAGCGCCGGGTGTTCCACTCGCTGTTCGCGACCGAGGATCAGACCGAGGGCATGACCGCCTTCGTGGAGAAGCGCGCGGCGAACTTCGAACACCGCTGAGCTACCCCCGACAGCCGAGCACCGCTCGCAGTCGACGGCCCGGCTGTCGCCGCCCGCATTCGCCGATCCGGTGAGTACGTGCGGCGAGGCCGGGCCGCTGCGGTGGATACCGCACGAGTCCATGCCCACGTCGAGCGGTCGCGAGCCCGTAAATTCCCGTACGCTCATCGGCGTGAGATGGGTAGCGGCCGTGATCACCGTGGCCTCCGCTGTGGTGGCGGCGGGTTGCGGCGCGTCCGGGCCGACCCCGGCCGCGACGAGCCCGGCCCCGGCGCCGGCCTCCGCGCAGGCGCTGGC
>NZ_BAFW01000040.1 GCF_000308535.1 Nocardia cerradoensis NBRC 101014
AGCCCCCGCCGTGAACACGCAACCGCGCTGCCCGCTGGGCTGGCCCGCGCCCGGCCCCGATCAGCAGGGCGGACTCGCCTCGCTGATCGGCCTGGCGCCGCTGGCGGGCCCGTTCTCCTCGGAGGCATTCGCGCTCGGGTCGGTATATCAGCCGCTGCTGCAGCTGGCGGGCCCGGTGCTGTCTCAGATCGCGCCCGTGATCGCGCACTACCAGCCCGTGATCGACCCGTTCATCACCCAGGTGCAGGGCGCGGAAGCCGTTGTGCTGCAGGCGATTCTGCCCTACTACGGCCCGTATCGGGATCAGCTGATCGCGGCCGAGGGCGATCTCGCCCGGCAGCTGGCTCCGGTGCTCGACCAGGCGTACAACAGCGAGCTCGCCTCCTGCTTCGTGGCCTGGCAGGGGCAGATCATCGACCAGGCGAAGGGCGGGCCGATCCACGTCGCGTCGCTGGCTCATCCCGGAACCGTGGTAGAGCTCGGGCCCAAGCCCTGACGCGGGCGAATCCCCCTGTCGAGGCCGTGCCGATAACCGGTCGCGCGTAGGTGTGTCCCGAACCACACACACCTCGGTGTAGATTTACTTGGACATCCAACTATAGGATGGCCGTAAATCTGGCGTGGGACGCCGCAACCGTCGACATCGAGGACTGGCATGGTTCGGGAACTGACACATTTCATCGCCGGCACGCACGTGGCCGGAACCTCCGGTAACTTCGGCGACGTCTACGACCCCAGCACGGGGCAGGTTCAGGCGCGGGTGCCGCTCGCCAGTGTGTCCGAGGTCGAGGCGGCCATCGCGAATGCGGCCGAGGCGCAGCGCGCGTGGGCCGCGTTCAATCCGCAGAAGCGGGCCCGGGTGCTGATGAAGTTCGTCGCCCTGGTCCAGGACGAGCTGGATTCGCTGGCCGCGCTGCTGTCGAGCGAGCACGGCAAGACCATCCCGGACGCCAAGGGCGATATTCAGCGCGGACTCGAGGTGATCGAATTCGCGATCGGCATCCCGCACCTGCTCAAGGGTGAGTACACCGAGAGTGCGGGCACCGGGATCGACGTGTATTCGATGCGGCAGCCGCTCGGTGTGGTCGCCGGCATCACTCCGTTCAACTTCCCTGCCATGATTCCGCTGTGGAAGGCCGGGCCGGCGCTGGCCTGCGGAAACGCCTTCGTACTCAAGCCGTCCGAGCGCGATCCCTCGGTGCCGCTGCGGCTGGCCGAACTCTTCCTCGAGGCCGGGCTGCCCGCCGGTGTGTTCAACGTCGTCAACGGTGACAAGCTGGCGGTCGACACGCTGCTGAACGACGAGCGGATCAAGGCCGTGGGCTTCGTCGGTTCCACTCCGATCGCGCAGTACATCTACGAAACCGCGACCGCGAACGGCAAGCGCGCCCAGTGCTTCGGCGGCGCCAAGAACCACGCGATCGTCATGCCGGACGCCGATCTCGACGATGTCGCCGACCAGTTGATCGGCGCCGGCTACGGCTCGGCGGGAGAACGCTGCATGGCCATCTCGGTGGCGGTGCCGGTGGGCGAGGAGACCGCGGATCGGTTGCGCGCCAAGCTGGTCGAGCGAATCGGCAAGCTGAACGTCGGCCGCTCCGACGATCCGGGCGCGGACTTCGGGCCGCTCGTCGGCCGCGACGGTGTGGATCGGGTGAACAACTACGTGCAGATCGGTGTCGACGAGGGCGCCGAACTGGTGGTCGACGGCCGGGGACTGAAGGTCGCGGGCGCCGAGGACGGATTCTTCGTCGGCGCAACGCTTTTCGACCGCGTCACCCCGCAGATGCGGATCTACCGGGAGGAGATCTTCGGTCCGGTGGTCGCGATCGTGCGCGCCGCCGACTACGAGGAGGCGCTGCGGCTGCCGAGCGAACACGAATTCGGCAACGGCGTCGCGATCTTCACCCGCGACGGTGACACCGCCCGCGATTTCGCCGCGCGCGTGCAGGTGGGCATGGTCGGCGTCAACGTCCCGATTCCGGTGCCGATCGCGTATCACACCTTCGGCGGCTGGAAGGCGTCCGGCTTCGGCGACCTGAACCAGCACGGTCCCGACTCGATCCGCTTCTACACCAAGACCAAGACGGTCACCCAGCGCTGGCCCCAGGGCCTGCGGACCGCGCCGGCCGCGGACGCGGGTGCCGATCACTTCGTCATCCCGACGATGGACTGATCGATGTTCGTACTCGACGAGGACGAACAGGCGATCGTGGACACCGCGCGCGGTTTCGCTGACGAGCTGCTCGCCCCGAACGCCCTGGAATGGGACGAGCACAAGCACTTTCCCATCGACGTGCTGCGCAAGGCCGGCTCGCTCGGCATGGGCGGCATCTACGTCGGTGAGGATGTCGGCGGTTCCGGATTGCGCCGCGTGGACGCGGTGCGGATCTTCGAACAGCTCGCCACCGGCTGCCCGGCGATCGCGGCCTACATCTCCATCCACAACATGGCCGCGTGGATGATCGACAGCTACGGCACCGAGGCCCAGCGCAATCGGTGGCTTCCCGGGCTGACCTCGATGGATCTGCTGGCCAGTTACGCGCTCACCGAACCGGGCGTCGGCTCGGACGCGGCGGCCCTGAGCACCCGGGCGGTTCGCGACGGCGACGACTATCTGCTCACCGGGGTCAAGCAGTTCATCTCCGGGGCGGGCAGCACCGATGTGTATGTGCTGATGGCGCGGACCGACGACGCCGGTTCGCGCGGCATCTCGGCGTTCATCGTGCCCGCGGATACGCCCGGACTGTCCTTCGGCGCCAACGAGAAGAAGATGGGCTGGAACGCGCAGCCGACCCGGCAGGTCATCCTCGACGAGGCCCGGGTGCCGGCGGCGAATCTGCTCGGCGGCGAGGGCAACGGCTTCCGGATCGCGATGAACGGCCTCAACGGCGGCCGGCTCAACATCGCGGCCTGCTCGCTGGGCGGCGGCCAGTCCGCGCTGGAGCGCACCGTGGCATATATGGCCCAGCGCACGGCATTCGGGGCCCGGCTGCTCGACAATGCGGCACTGCAGTTCGACCTCGCCGATATGCGGACGTCACTGGAGGCGGCGCGGACCCTGCTGTGGCGGGCCGCGGCTGCGCTGGACGCCGATGCCGCCGACAAGGTGGAGCTGTGCGCGATGGCCAAGCGATTCGGCACCGATGCCGGATTCGAGGTGGCCAACAAGGCACTGCAATTGCACGGCGGTTACGGCTATCTGGCCGAGTACGGGATCGAGAAGATCGTGCGCGACCTGCGCGTGCATCAGATTCTCGAGGGAACCAACGAGATCATGCGGGTCGTGGTGGCCCGCTCGGTAGTCGGCGCGGCATAAGGGGAAAGACATGACCGAAGCAGAAGTATTGTTCGACAAGCGCGACGGCGTCGGCCTGGTCACGCTCAACCGGCCCAAGGCCATCAACGCGCTCAATCACCCGATGGCGCAGGCTATTCTGTCGACCCTGCGCGAGTGGGCCGACGACGACGAGGTCCGCACGGTGGTGCTGACCGGCGCCGGGGAACGCGGGCTGTGCGCGGGCGGCGATATCGTCGCCATCCACACCGACGCGAAGAACGCCGTGGCGCACGGTGTTTCGCGTCGCGACAGCGCCGATTCGCCGAGCGGCCGGTTCTGGCGGGACGAGTACATCCTCAACGCGTTGATCGGCAACTATCCGAAACCCTATGTGGCCGTGATGGACGGCATCGTGATGGGTGGTGGTGTGGGGCTGTCCGCA
>NZ_BAFW01000039.1 GCF_000308535.1 Nocardia cerradoensis NBRC 101014
GGGCCTGGTCGTGCGGTGGATGCTGACCCGCCGGGACGCGCCCGTGTCGTAGGCTGACACCTGTTCGCGTCACGGGTACATCTGTTGACTGAGGAGCCGGGCTTGACCGCGGTACTGATCTCCCCCGAAGAACTCCGGAAATCGCTGGCGGACAGCGGGAGCCGGGTGCATCTGCTGGATGTGCGATGGGCGCTGGGCGATCCCGACGGGCCCCAGCACTATCTCGCCGGCCACATTCCGGGCGCGATCTTCGTCGATCTGGAGACCGAGCTGGCCGCGCCGCCGTCCCCGGCGCACGGCCGCCACCCGTTGCCGAGCCTCGCCCACCTGCAGAAATGCGCCCGCAGCTGGGGTCTGCGCACCGGTGAGCCGACGGTCGTCTACGACGCCACCGGCGGCATGGCCGCGGCGCGGGCGTGGTGGCTGCTGCGCTGGGCGGGCGTGCGCGACGTGCGCATCCTCGACGGCGGCCTGCCCGCGTGGGAGCGCGCCGGCGGCGATCTGGCCGTCGGCGCCGAACCCGATCCGAAGCCCGGCGACGTGGTGCTCACGCCCGGCAATATGCCGGTGGTGGAAGCCGACGAGGTCGCGGACTGGCGGGGCGCGCTGCTGGACGCGCGAGCCGGGGAACGCTATCGCGGGCAGGTCGAGCCGATCGACCCGCGCGCCGGACACATCCCCGGCGCCGTGAGCGTGCCGACCGCGGAAAACCTCACGCCCGAGGGCACTTTCAAGACCCCGGACCAGCTGCGGGCGCGGTTCTCCGATCTCGGCTCCGGCCCGGTGGCGGTCTACTGCGGTTCCGGAGTGACCGCCGCCCACCAGATCGCGGCCCTGTCGGTCGTGGGAGTGTCGGCGGCGCTGTATCCGGGTTCGTGGTCGCAGTGGTCGTCGGATCCGGAGCGCCCGGTCGCCACAGCGCTGGATTGACGCGAATCAGCCCACGGCCCCGGCCGCGAGGGCGGCGCGCCAGTCACCGTATTCGCTGATGTCCTTCCCGTCGGCGGCGGCGCTCCCGTCACATCCGAATGCGGTGTGCCAGGTACCGTCGGCGAGTTCGACAGCCCCCAGCTGCATCGGCGCCGGCAGTGCCGCGAGGAAGCGGCCGAGGGCGGCAGGGGCGAGCAACCAGCGTTCACCCGCGACCGACACACCACCCTCGCAGCGGGTCACCGCCGGTTTCGGTGGCGTGGTGTCCAGGGCGGCGAGACGATAAGCCGCGGCCGTGCGGACCGGCCCGGCCCAGCGCGCGCCGAGCGCATGCAACTGGTGTTCCAACGGCTGGCCGCGCAGATGCGCCCCGAACACGATCAGCTCGCACACCGGCGCCACCGACAGCGGCCACGGCCGCGTGATCTCCGCGTCGCCGGTGATCGAGACGGCGATGTCCAACGCCACCGCGTCCTCGAACGGCCGCGCGAAAACCGTGATGCCGAAACAGGATTCGCCCGCCATTCCGGCGGGCACGGCCACGGCGCACAGATCGAACAGATTGCAGAAATTGGTGTAGGTGCCCATGCGGGAGTTGATCCCGATCGGATCGGCCTCGACCTGTGCGATGGTGGGATGCATCGGGGTGGTCGGCGCGAGCAGGGCGTCGGCGTCGCCCAGGCTGTCCATCGCGAGCGCGCGCAAGCGCTCGAGTTCGGCGCGGTCGGTGACCAGCCGACGCGCCGGAATCTCGCGCGCGGCGCGGATGATGCTCGCGACGGTCGGATCGACCGCATCCGGATGCGTCTCGATGAATTCCCCTACCGCGGCGTACCTTTCGGCCACCAGCGCCCCACCGTAGAGCAGCCGGGCCGCGGCCAGGAACGGCGCCGGGTCGATCTCCACGATGGTCGCCCCGCGCTGCCGGAGCGCGGTGACGGTCCGGTCGAACGCCGCCCGCCACACCGGATCCAGTTCCGGCAGGTCGGCGAAGATCGCCACGGTCGGGCGCGGCGGCGCCGCCAGCCGGGTATCGGCGGGCCAGGCGCGGCCGGGCGCACCGGCGGCCATCACCCCCATCGCCTGATCGGCCCGCGCCGGGTCGGCGGCGAAGATCGTCACGCAGTCGTAGGAACGGCAGGCCGGGACCACCCCCTCGGTGGAGACGACGCCCACGGTCGGTTTGATGCCGACGATGCCCTGCAGCGCCGCCGGAACACGCCCCGACCCGGCGGTATCGGTGCCGATCGCGATATCGGCCGCACCGGTCGCGACGGCCACCGCCGAACCGGAACTCGAACCGCCCGAGATGAATGCGGGACGCCGCGAGTCCGGGACGGCCCCGTAGGGCGAGCGGGTGCCGACCAGACCGGTCGCGAACTGATCCATATTGGTCTTGCCGACCACGACCGCACCCGCGGCGCGCAGGGCCGCGACCGCGGGCGCATCGCGGTCGGGCAGGTAGGCGTAGTCCGGGCAGCCGGCGGTCGTCGGCAGGCCCGCGACGTCGACGTTGTCCTTGACGGCCACCCGCAGACCCGCGAGCGGGCCGGTGCCGTGCGGACCCGGGTCGTCGGATCGATGAATCCAGATGCTCAATTCGGACTCCTCACCCTCGTTCGTGCAACTCGCCGGCTGCCTGCCACGAATCACGCTCGGCGGCAAACGCTTCCGCCTGCACGGCGCGGAAGTCGGCGATGGATTCGGCGTTGGCGGACAGGAAATCGCGATAGGCGGCGAGCCGGAATTCGCCCTCCTCCGCGCGCAGTGCGCCGCGGCCGCGAGCGAAGTCGGCCCGCAGGTCCAGCAGCTCCTCCGCCGACACCGGATACCAGCGGATGCGATCGAAATACCGCAGCAGCCAGGGATCCTCGGCGTCGCCGGTGGAGCTGTGATCCCACACCTGTGTGGTACGCCCGACGAATTGATATCCGCCCGGTCCCTCCATGCCGTAGATGCACAGATAGGCGCCGCCGATGCCGACCGCGTTCTCCGGCGTCCAGGTGCGGGCCGGATTGTATTTGGTGGTGACCAGGCGGTGGCGCGGATCGGTCGGGGTCGCGACCGGTGCGCCGAGGTACACGTCGCCGAGGCCGAGCACGAGGTACTCGGCGGCGAAGACGGTGTCGAAAACGTCTGCCACCGTGGATAATCCGTTCATCCGGCGAATGAACTCGATATTCCAGGGGCACCACGGCGCATCCGCCCGCACGCCGTGCATATAACGGGTGATGGCCTCGCGGGTGGCCGGATCGTCCCAGGACAGCGGCAGGTGCACGGTGCGGCTCGGCACCACCAGTTCCGTGACCGCGGGCAGAGCGGATTCGGCCTCGCGCAGCAGGCGCAACAGTTTCGGCGTGGCCAGCCGGTCCGGATCGAAACGTACCTGCAGCGAACGGATTCCGGGTGTCAGCTCGGTGATCGCCGGCTCGGCGTATTCGAGCAGATGCCGGTGCAGGGCGTGGACGCGGGCGCGCAATGCGAGATCCAGCGTCATATCACCGTATTCGACGAGGATCCCGTCGTCGCCGGCGCGGCGATAGGTGACGGTGGTGGTGTCGTCGGCGTCGGCGCGGGCCAGGATGCCGTCGTCGCCGTCACCGCCGTCGGACAGCACGATCGGCCAGTCGGCTCGCCGGGCCGGGCCCAGGGCGCGGATCGAGGCGGCGCGGTCGGCGCGTACCGGGACGAAGCGCACGGTGTCACCGGGGCAGAGCTGCCCGAGCTTCCAGCGCTCCGCGGCGACGACCGTGACGGGACAGACGAATCCGCCGAGGCTGGGTCCGTCCGGACCCAGCAGGATCGGCGTATCACCGGTGAAGTCCAGGGCGCCGATCGAGTAGGCGGTGTCGTGGATGTTCGAGGGGTGCAGTCCGGCCTCGCCGCCGTCGCTGCGCGCCCAGTGCGGTTTCGGCCCGATCAGCCGCACCCCGGTCCGATCGGAGTTGAAATGCACCTCGTAGTCGGTGCCGAGAATGGTGTCGATATCGGCGCGAGTGAAGAATTCCGGCGCGCCGTGCGGGCCCTCGGTGACCGCGAGTTCCCATCGGCGCGTCAGCACCGGCTGCTCGGCCATCGGCACCCCGGACCCGACGGTGCCGGTCGGCTCGCCCAGGGGTAACCGATCGCCGGCGCGAAGGGCGGCGCCGGTGCCACCGCCGAACCGGCCGAGCGTGAAAGTCGCTGTGCTGCCGAGGTATTCGGGCAGGTCGAGGCCGCCCTCGAACAGGACGTAGGTCCGCATTCCCGGTCCCAGCACGGCACCGACATCCAGCGTGCCGCCCGCCGGAACCTCGACGGTGCGCCACTGACGTATGCGCTCGCCGTCGACGGTCACCGTCGCGGGCGCACCGGTCACGCACACCCGGGTCGCGGTGCGGAATCGCAGCGCGGGCCCGGCGAGGGTGCATTCGAGGCCGGCCGCGCCCTCGTCGTTGCCCAGCGCTCGATTGCCGAGCCGGAACGACAGATCGTCCATCGGTCCCGACGGTGGGACGCCGACGTGCCAGTAGCCGACGCGGCCCGGCCAATCCTGCACGGTGGTCTGCATTCCCGGCCGCAGCACCTCGATGTCGGCCGAGTCGGATTCCAGAGTCGCTGTGCCGGTGCCGATTTCGGCTGCAGTCGTCATTGCGTCACCACCATCCGTACCGGCGTCGGATCGAATCCGTTGCACGGGTTGTTGATCTGCGGGCAGTTGGAGATCAGGACCAGTGTGTCGATCTCGGCGCGCAGCGTCACCGACTTACCCGGTGCGGAGAGCCCGTCGACGATGCCGAGGGTGCCGTCGGCCTCGACCGGAACGTTCATGAACCAGTTGATGTTCGAGACCAGATCGCGTTTGCCGAGCCCCCAGCGCAACGCCTCGGTGAGGAAGTTCTCCACGCAGGCGTGCTGATGGCGGGTGTGGTGGCCGTAGCGCAGCGTGTTGGATTCCTGTGAGCACGCGCCGGCGATGGTGTCGTGGTTGCCGACCTCGTCGGCGACCACGGTCATCAGTGCCGTCCCCGATTCGGTTCGGAGCACGCTGCCGGTGGTCAGGAAGATATTGCGCTGCGCGGCGACGGTCGCCTGGGCACTGTAGCGGTCGGTGTGATCGGCGGCCGAATAGAGCAGGCAGTCCACCGCCTGGTTGCCGTACAGGTCGATGATCTGCCACTGCTGACCCGCCCGGACCACGGTCGACCATGGTGCGCAGGCGGCTACGGTCTCGTCCAGGACGACGGTGCGTTCGGTAACGGTGGTCATGCGATCGCCTCCGGATCGTGTGCGGCCAGCCAGGCCTGTTCGGTGTTCTCCACGGCCCGGCGATATTCCGGCTCGGTGTCGGCGTCGTTCGGTTCCGCGGCGCCGCGCCAGGCGACGACGTCCAGCGCGGTGGCGGGCCGGTCGTCGAGTGGATGGCTGCCGTTGGCGATGAGAACGGTCAGCGGCAGGTGGATCAGCAGTTCGACCGAGCGGCCCGGACCGGCGCTGCCGGTGGCGGTGAGAGCACCGTCCGCGCCGACGCGCACCCCGCGGAACAGGGCGACCGATGGGCCGATATCGCGCGGTGTGAGACCGTGTTTCGCGCCCGCGACCCGCAGTGCCTGTCGTACCCGCGGTGTCGGTCCGCACAGCGTGTCGTGGTGGCCGGACGTATCGGCGACGATCGTGGCGAGCACGCGTCCCTGATCCGAGAGCAGCGGATGCCCCGGACCCGGATAGGCCTGCCACGGCACCTTGATGGTGTCGGCGACGTTCAACCGTTCCCACGGCGCCTCGGCCCGCAGGAGCAGCAGGTGGGCGCCGGCCGCGCCGTCCGGATCGGCCAGCCGGAGCCGGGTGCCGCGGGCGAGTACCGCGGTGGTGTAACCGTTGCCCGGAACACGGTGGGCGAAGGTCACTTTCGCGGGATCGACGCCCTCGGGCAGATCGGGACCGGCGACCGTGGCGACCGCGGCTTGCGCTCGCGCGTGGTCGCGGGCGCCGACGGTGGAGGCGGTTGCGGACATGATGTCTCCTCGCAGAGTCGGATGGAATGTCGCTCAGGCGGGTTGCGGTGCGGGCCGGGCTTCGGCGGCCGCGGCGCGGGGGGTGACGATGCGGTGCACCACCGCGCCCACCGTGACGGTCAGGAGCAGGAACAGCGGCGCGGCCCAGAGCATCCACCAGCCGCCGCCGGCAGGCGTGTACACCTCCGCGCGCGGCCAGGCCAGATTCACCGCCATCGCGATGCCCCACACCACCGCCGCGACGTTCACCGCGATGCCGTAGCGGCCCAGCGAGAACAGGCCGGGTTCGGCGGGAGGCAGCCCACGCAGCCGCCGGACCAGCAGCGGGACGGTGACCAGCAGATACGCCACGTACAGCGTCACGATGCAGACGCTGGCCAGCGTCGCGAACAGCGCGGCGTTGCCGAGGTTCACCACCAGCAGCGCCACGGCGAGCACGCCGATGATCACCGCGGGCAGGATCGGGGTGCCGAAGCGCGGATGCACGGCGGCCAGCTTGGATGCGAACGGCAGGCGCCCGTCGCGGGCCATCGAGAAGATCAGCCGGGAACCCGCGGTCTGAATGGCCAAGGTGCACACCGTGATCGCGACCGCGACACAGCACAGCAGTACGGTGCCGGCCGGACTGTCGAGTTTGGCGGTGATCACGTAGGCCAGTCCGTCGGTGGCCAGGTGGCCGTCGGTGATGCTTGGTGCGGCCATCAACGCGCCCAGCAGAAGCAGGCCGCCGCCGAGGGCGGAGGCGGCGAGCGCCAGCAGGATGGTGCGGGGCGCGACCCGGCGCGGATTCTTCGTCTCCTCGGAAAGCTCTCCGGCGGAATCGAATCCGACCATCACATAGGCGGCCATCAACCCGGAGACCAGGAACGCCGCCCAGTACGGGCCGGGCGCCGCCTGGTCGGTCTGCAGCACCACATCGGCGCCGCGTTCGGTATGGGTGAAGAACAGGGCGATGACGGCGAGCACGCCCACGATCTCGACGGTGACGCCGATCGAATTGATCCGGGCCATCAGGTCGATGCCGATCACATTGATCACCGTGGTGATCACCAGCAGCACGCTGCCCAGCAGGACGGCGTTCGCCGCGCCGTCGGTGGAGGTGAGCGCGGTGTCGGTGCCGATCAGCTGGAAGCCGCTCCAGATCGAGGGCAGCACGACTTGCAGCGCGATGGCGGCCGCGGCGGCCGTGACGATCTGCGCGATGATCATCATCCAGCCGGCGAACCAGCCCACCACCTCACCCGCGAGCCGCCGCGACCACTGGTAGATGCAGCCCGAAATGGGATAGCGCGCGGCGAGTTCGGCGAAATTCAGCGCGACGAGGAACTGGCCGGCGAACACGATCGGCCAGGTCCAGAAGAACGCGCCGCCGCCGAATCCGTAACCGAATCCGAAGAATTGGAAGATGGTGGTGAGGATCGAGACGAAGGAGAATCCCGCGGCGAACGAGGCGTAGCGGCCGAGTTTGCGATGCAGCACCGGCTGATATCCGAAGCGTTCGAGATCGGCGCTGTCACCGGTCGGGGATTGGGAGGGTGGATCGAGTGCGATGGCCATGGGCTGTCCTTCGGCGTGGCGGCCAATATCTATCAGGTGACAGTTTTGCGGGCCGGATCGCGCTTTCGGTGACGGCTGTGTATCGCTTGCGGTAACCCGCGTAACGTCTGCGTTGCCGGTATTTCTGTCGAGTGACAGATATTTCACAACCGCAGGTGGGACGCGGTGTGCGCCACGGTGGCGATCCGCGACGCGGGGACGGTGGCAGGATGAGGCGGTGACACACCTGGGTCCGGGCCGTCCTCGCGTCGATCAGCGCAGCCGTCGCGGGCGGACGCCGCGCGCCGAGATCCTCGACGCCGCAGCGGAATTGTTCACGGCCAACGGCTACGGCAGCACATCCACCCGCGGTATCGCCGATGCGGTGGGTATCCGGCAGGCCTCGCTCTACCATCACTTCGCCGCCAAGGACGACATCCTGGACGCGCTGCTCGCCGAAACCATCACCGGCGCACTGGAATTGGCCGAGCGGTTGCGCGCCGAAACCGAGCCGGCGGCGGTCCGGCTGTACGCCCTGGCCCGTGCCGACGTGCGCCAGCTGTGCGCCGCCAAATGGAATCTCGGCGCCCTGTATCTTCTGCCCGAACTGCGCAGCGACCGATTCGCCGACTTCCGCAGCCGCCGCGCCCGGTTGCGCCGCCACTACGAGGAACTCGCCGCCGCGGCGATCGAGGCCGCGCCCACCGGCGTCCCCGGCGCGCATGTCCTGCCTTTCCGAATGGTGGAGACGGTCATCAACATCCGCTCCGACGAGGGCACCGCACCCGATTACGCGGAAACCACCATCCCCGACGCCGCGCTGCGCCTGCTCGGCGTCACCGACGACCCGGCGGCGCTGCGTGCCGCCGCCCAGCGGCTGCTCCGGCGACTGGATGCGGGCGAATGATTCGACCGGTTCGGCAAACGGTTCGCGAGGAGCGGCCGAGCCGGTCGTGGCATCAGGGGCATTGCCGGGCGATGCGGGCGAGCGCGGCGTGGTCGGCTGCGGTGATGGGCAAGCGGTATTGCGCCGCCGTGGTGAGGTACTTTCCGGCGTAGAAGCAGTGATAGGCCCCGGCGGGTGGAAGCCAGTCCGCGGGAGTGCGATCGCCCTTGTCCATATTGGCCGGACCGTCGACGGCCAGCAGGTTGAATTCGATGTCGTTGGCGAAGCGCACCCGCTGTTCGGGCGACCAGGCCGCCGCACCCATATCCCAGGCGGCGGCCAGTGGGTAGACGTGGTCGATCTGCACGTCCCGGGCCCGCGCCTTGTCGAAGATGATCGAGCGGCCGGTGTACGGATCTCGCAGTGTGCCCGCGAGCACCACGCAGTCACGCGTACCCGGCCGGAATCTCACCTCGCGCAACTGCCGGGCCAGCACGCCGTTGCGGGAATCGCATCCGTCGTGCCCGCCCGGTCCGTCCTGATCGTCCGACCACGCCGGCCCGAACACACATCCGTGCCCCGCCCCGCAGTCCCGGTCGTACCCGCCCGGATGCGGCCGCCGCGCCACCACGGCCACCGCGCCCAGCAACTGCTCGATCCGAGCCCGGCTCGGACTCCCCGGCGCGGGGTCGGGCCCGCCGACGATCCCGCATGCCGTCATCGCCATGACGACGACCACCACCGCTGCCCACCCCGCCCGCCGTCCCCACCGCATACCCCAGATCTACCTGCCGCGCCCGACAACTTCGGTGCCGAAGGACCTGCACGGGGTGCGTTCGTGCGATACGCCCGGATCGGATGACACCGCAGCCGTGCGCCGCCTCCGTCGCGTCGGCCACGACGACACCGGGTGCACGCGCATCCGCCTGCCGCTGTGTGGACCCGCGCGCGGTCGCGCCCCCCACCGGCCACGACCTGGCGTGTCGGTGCGAGCTGATTGGATGGAGGACATGCTGCACGGTTTGTGGTCGCCGGGGTCCGGGTTGGTGCTGTGGCGCCTGCCCGAGTCGGCGGCACGGCCGGAGGAGGAGGCATTCGGCGAGTTGCCCGACCCGCTGGGCGCGATCGCGCGGTCGGCGCGCTTCCGGCATCGGGTGCGGGTGCTGGTGCCCGGGGGAGCCGGACCGGAAGTGGCCGAGGTGCGCGGGCACGCCTTGGCGCCGGAGGTGGCCGCCCGGGTACTCACCCAGGCCCTGCCGGAGACGGCGGTGGCGGCGGATCTGCGTTTTCTCGCCCATGTGGCCCGCGGACTGCGGCGATGGGTGCGAGCCGGGCGGATCGTGCCCGAACTGCACCGCGCCGACGGCGAGTGGTGGGTGCGGTGGCGGCTGGTGGGCGGGCAGCGGCAGCGAGCCTGGCTGGCCGAACTGGCGGCCGCGATGCCGCCCGCGCTGCGGGTGCCGGATGCCCGGTCCGCGGCCTCGATCCTCGAGGACTTCGTCACCGAACTCGCCGACCCGCTCGTCCGGCTCGAGCTGAGCGTCCGGGAACCGTCGCATCCGCTGACGGCCGCGCTGGTCGCGGAGGTCCCGCTGGAATCGGGATCGCATCGTGTGGCCTCCGTGCTCGACGAGTGGCGCGCGAGTCTCACCGTCGGCGAGCCGGAACTGGTCCTGCGCCTGCTCGAACCGGACGACGATCCCGACGACGATCCGCAGGCGGTCGACGCCCTGTGGCGGCTGGAGGTCTGCCTCCGGTCGGAAGGTGAAGCGCCGCAACCCGTTCCGATCCAGGGCGATCCGGCACTGATCCGGCTCGCCGGGGAGAAGGTGGCCGCCGCGGTCCAGGCCTATCCGCGGCTGCAGCAGGTGCCGCGCGACCCGTACGGGATGGATTTCCTGCTCCCGACGCCGGTCGTGCAGGAGCTGGTCGCCCACGGTGCGCACGAATTGCGTTCGGCGGGAGTGCATCTGATGCTGCCGCGGGCGTGGCGCATCGTCTCGCCGAGTATGCGGTTGCGGGTACAGTCTCCGGCCGCCACCGAAACCGCGGTCGGACTCAGTGGATTGGTCTCCTATCGCTGGGAACTGGCCCTGGGGGATACGGTCCTCACACCGGCGGAGATGGGCCGGCTGATCCAGGCCAAATCGGATCTGGTGCGGTTGCGCGGTCACTGGGTGCAGGCCGATCAGCGCAGCCTGGCCGCGGCGGCCGCCTATCTGGAGGGCAAGGTCGACGAACGCCCGGCGACGCTGACGCAGCTGCTCGGCGAGATCGCGGCCACCCAGGTGCGTCAGGTTCCGATCGAGGAAGTGACCGCGACCGGCTGGGTCGAGGAACTGTTCGACGGTGTCCGCTCCGGCGACCCGGTCGATCCGCCCGCCGGCCTGAAGGCGCAGCTGCGTCCCTACCAGCTGCGCGGACTGTCGTGGCTCGCGACGATGAACCGTCTCGGCTGCGGCGCCATCCTCGCCGACGATATGGGCCTCGGCAAGACGGTACAGGTGCTCGCCTTGTTGCTGCACGAGAATGAAAGTGCCGCAACGGATTCCGTTCCGGGGCCGACGCTGCTGGTCTGCCCGATGTCGGTGGTCGGCAACTGGCAGCGCGAAACCGAGCGCTTCGCCCCGGGATTGCGAGTGCTGGTCCATCACGGTTCGTCGCGCCGCTCCGGCGCGGAATTCGATGCGGCCGTGGCCGATTCCGATCTGGTGCTGACCACCTATGCGCTGCTGGCGCGCGATGTGGAGGAGTTGAAGCGCCAGCCCTGGGAGCGCGTCGTCCTCGACGAGGCCCAGCACATCAAGAACGCCGCCACCCGCCAGGCCCGCGCCGCCCGCGCGATCCCGGCCCGGCATCGGCTGGCGCTGACCGGAACTCCGGTGGAGAACAGGCTCGAGGAACTGCGGTCGATTCTGGATTTCGCGGCGCCGAACGTGCTGGGCAAGCCGTCGGAATTTCACGCGCGCTTCGCGGTGCCGATCGAACGCGAACACGACGAGAACGCGGTCAGCCGCCTGCGCGCCGTCACCGCGCCGTTCGTCTTGCGCCGGGTGAAAACCGATCCGTCGGTCATCTCGGATCTGCCGGAGAAGTTCGAGATGACGGTGCGCGCCAACCTGACCGTCGAACAGGCCGCGCTGTACCAGGCGGTCGTCGACGATATGCTCGCGCAGCTGAAGGCCTCACGCGCCACCGGTTCCAGCGCGGTGAACATGGCTCGCCGGGGTGCGGTCCTGGCCGCGCTCACCCGGCTCAAACAGGTGTGCAACCACCCCGCGCACTTCCTCGGCGACGGGTCGGCGCTGCTGCGGCGGGGCCGTCACCGCTCCGGCAAGCTGGCCCTGGTCGAGGATGTGCTCGAATCGGTCCTGGCCGAGGGGGAACGGGCACTGCTGTTCACCCAGTTCCGCGAATTCGGTGATCTGATCACCCCGTATCTGAGCGAGCGGTTCGGCACCGCGATCCCGTTCCTGCATGGCGGCGTCGCGAAGAAACGCCGCGACGGGATGGTGGAGCGCTTCGCCGAGGCCGACGGACCGCCGATCATGGTGTTGTCGCTGAAGGCGGGTGGTACGGGACTCAATCTCACCGCCGCCAATCATGTGGTGCACCTGGATCGCTGGTGGAATCCGGCGGTGGAGAACCAGGCCACCGACCGCGCCTTCCGCATCGGTCAGCGCCGCGATGTGCAGGTGCGCAAACTGGTCTGTGTCGACACCATCGAGGAGCGCATCGACGATATGCTCACCGGCAAACAGGAATTGGCGAATCTCACCGTCGGTACCGGGGAGAACTGGATCACCGAACTGAGTACCGACGAATTGCGCGACCTGTTCATGCTCGGCGCCGAGGCGGTGGGCGAATGAGTCCGGCGCCCGAGTATCCGGTTCCCGATTTCAGCGTCTACGGCAAGCGCCGCCCGGTGCGCGGCGGCGTCGAACCTCGCAGCCGCCGTGGATCTTTCGCGCGATCCTGGTGGGGGCGGGCCTTCCTCGACGCCGTGGAGCAGGTCGCCGACGCCGGCCGGCTCTCCCGGGGGCGCACCTACGCCCGCTCCGGACAGGTCGTCAACTACCACATCGAACCCGGCGCGGTGGCCGCCGAGGTGCAGGGCAGTCAACCGCGGCCGTTCACCTCGGTGCTGACGCTGCGAGTGTTGCGTGACGACCGGCTGGACGAACTGGTCGGGCAGGTCCGCGGCACACCCGGCATGCTCGCCCAGCTCGCCTCCGGCGCCCTGCCGCAGGAGCTCGGCCCGCTGCTGTTGCCCGATACCGCCGCCGAACTCGACTTCTCCTGCACCTGCCCGGACGACGGCTGGCCGTGTAAACACGTCGCCGCGCTGTGCTACATCGTGGCCGAACGCCTCGACGAGTCCCCGGCGATCATGCTGACCCTGCGCGGCCTCGATCTCGACACCCTGATTCGCGGGGTGCAGGAGGACAGCGGCCCGACCGTCTCCGACGACATCTACGGCGAGAACGTGGTCCTGCCCGACCTGCCGGCGCCGCAGTTCCGTGCGGCGATCGAGGACCTCGATCCGATTCCCTTGCGGCAGGCGCTGCGGATGACCAGTGAGGACGAATCGGTCGCCGAGGCCGGTATGCGCGAATTGCGCGCCCTCTACCGGGCTCTCGAGAGCTCGGGCTGACCCATATGCTGGCGTGGTGCCCGAAGATCCCGTCGACGATCTGGATGCCGCGGTTGCGCTGCGGCGTCCGGTGCGCCGGGTGGTGTCGCTGGTCCCGTCGCTGACCGAGGCCATCGCGGTGAGCCGCCCGGAGTTGCTGCTCGCCGCCACCGACTGGTGCACCCATCCGCCGGGACTGGCGGTGGAACGGGTCCGGGGCACGAAGAACCCGAATCTGCGCCGGATCGCCGAACTGGCGCCGGATCTGGTGGTGTGCAATCAGGAGGAGAACCGCCGCCTCGATGTCGAGCGGATGCGCGAGGCGGGAATTCCGGTGTGGGTCACCCGGATTCGCACCGTCGACGAGGCCTTCACCTCGATGACGCGGCTGTTCGACATCGCTCTGGGCGGTGCCGTGCCGTCCTGGCTGTCCCGCGCCCGTGAGGTCTGGTCCGTCCCCGCGCCGAACCCGCCGATCGATGCGGTGATCCCGATCTGGCGCAAGCCGTGGATGGTGGTCGGCCGCGATACCTTCACCGCGGACCTGGCCGGTCGGCTGGGGCTGAACCTGGTTCATGCCACGGGGTCCGAGCGCTATCCCACGGTGACGGAATCCGAGTTGGTGCAGGGCGTTCGGCTGGCGGTGCTGCCGGACGAACCGTACGTCTTCACCGCGACCGACGGTCCGGAGGCGTTTGCGGGCATCCCGGTCGCCCTGGTGAGCGGCCGCGACCTCACCTGGTACGGTCCGTCGCTGGTGGAGGCGCGCGGGCGGCTGACCGCTCAGCTGGCCCGCGTGGTCGGCACCTGAGCGGGGATCTGTTCGAAGGTGTAGTCGCCCAGGTCGAAATGGGTTGCGCGCCAGGCCGCTTCGACGGTACTCATCGGTTTCAGCGGCACATCGCCGTGTTTGTCGAAGTAGTAGCTGTTCGAGATCGCGCAGCTGTCCTGCCAGAAGACCTGTCCGCCGCGTCGTTCCAGCATCTCGCGGAAGTATCGCTCGTTGGCGGCCGCGGTGACCTCGATGCGATGGGCGCGCTTGCCGCGCGCATGACGTAGCAACCGCAGGATGTGGGAGGTCTGCATCTCGATCAGCGTGAAATACGACGCGCCGTTGTATCCGTAGGGTCCGATGATCGAGAAGAAGTTGGGAAAGCCCGGCACGCTGACGCCCTCGTAGGCCTGCAGGCGGTTCTCGTCCCACCATTTCTCGAGGTCACGGCCGCCGACCCCGGTCATGTCGAAGGTCGGCATATTGCCCGATTCCATGACCTTGAAGCCGGTCGCGAGAATCAGCACATCGGCCGGATATTCGGTGCCGGCCGCCGTGCGCACACCGGTGGGGGTTATCTCGGCGATCGGATCCGTTTCCAGCGTCACGTTGTCGCGGTTGAAGGTCGGCAGGTAATCGTTGGAGAAACCCGGCCGCTTACATCCGAGCGCATACCGCGGGGTGAGTTTGTCCCGGACCGCCGGATCGTGCACCTGGCGCCGCAGATGGGCCAGTCCGGAGCGCTCGCCGAGTCTGGCCAGCGGCAGATTCGAATAGTAGTGCGCCGACAGCGGGAAGGTCAGTTCGACGAACGCCTGGCTCGCCAAACGCGAAATCGCCTGTCCGCCCGGCAGATACCGCAGCGCCCAGCGCGCGGGTGTGGGCAGCGTGGTGTCCGGCCGCGGCAGGCACCAGATCGGCGTGCGCTGGAAGACCGTCAGCTCGGCGACATCCGGCGCGATGGAGGGAATGACCTGCACCGCGGACGCACCGGTCCCGATGATCGCCACGCGCTTGCCGCGCAGGTCGCGGGCGTGGTCCCAGCGTGAGGTGTGCATGGTGAGACCCGAAAACGATTCCACGCCGGGGATATCCGGTAGCTTCGGGCGGGTCAGCACACCGGTCGCGCCGATGACGTAACGCGCGGTCAGGGTTTCGCCGTCGCCGGTGCGCAGCGTCCACACCGAGGCGTCCTCGTCGAATTCCGCGGCGGTGATCGTCGTGCTGAACCGGATGCGCGGTCGCAGCCCGTATTTGTCCACGCAGTGTTCGGCGTAGTCCTTCAGTTCGCGGCCGGGTGCGTAGATGCGCGACCACCGCGAACTCTGCTCGAACGAATACTGATAACTGAACGAGGGGATGTCCACGGCGATGCCGGGGTAGGTGTTCCAATGCCAGGTGCCGCCCACGCCGTCGGCGTCGTCGACGATCAGGAAGTCCCGGAAACCGGCCTTCCGCAAGGCGATCGCCACCCCGATACCGGAGAATCCGGCGCCGACGATGATCACTTCGTGGTCGATGGCCATGACTGCTCCCGTGCCGTCCTCGGCCAGGGCACCTGACTGGCCGCACCTGCCACCAATTAACCGCGCGGTGGCCGGGATGTCAACGCCGGACCGTCTCAGGCCGGGCCGTAGGCCCGCAGGAAAGCATCGGCGGCGGCGTCGGCGATCTCGTCCAGTTCGGCCGGCTCCACGGCACGCGTGCCGAGCCGGGAACGAGCCTCGAGCGGTCCGGTCAGGAGCGCGAGGAAATGTTCGGCGGCGAGTTCGGGATCGCATCGGCGCAGCACGCCCGAGAGTGCCAGCCGCGCGAACCGGTCGGCCAGGGTCTGCGCCAGGCGCAGGGAGGTGCGTTCCTGCCCGGTCAGCACCAGGTCGGGAAAGGTGCCCAGCTCGGCATAGGCCAACGCGCGCAAGGCGTGCGACCGCGGTCCGGCGCAGATGTGCACGAGTTCGCGCGCGGTGGCGGTGAGCGCCGGACCAGGGTCGCCGTCGACGGCCCGCAGTGTCTCCACCGCGGCGAGACATTGCGCGCCGACCTGGTCGGCGGCCGCCTCGACCGAGCTGCGGAACAGCGTCTCCTTGTCGCTGAGGTGGTTGTAGACGGTGGGTTTGGCGACCCCCGCCTCGTCCGCGATCTCCTGGACGCAGGCGCGGCCGTAACCGCGCCTGGCGAAGACGTCGAATGCGACGTCCAGGATCGCCTGGCGCTTGTCGATGCGTCCCCGCGTGGCCGGTGCCTTCGTCACTCTCAAATCGTACGTCCAATCCGATGGACTCCTCGTTCAGCTCTTGTGGACTGTCTGGATAGTTCAGTAGATTGAACTCGACAGTTCAAATCAGGAGGTACGGATGATCATCCACACGCTGCGCTTCGCGTTCCGGCCCGAAACGTCCGAGGCGGACAAGGAACGGGTCCTGGCGGCCATCCGCCGCACGGCGTCGGTCGAGTCGGTGTCGTTCTCGGCCGTCGGCCAGGCCGTGCTGAACGACCCCGACGACGGCTACACCCACGCCTACTACTTCGGCATCGAGGATCTGGCGGCGCTGGAGCGGTATATGCACGACCCGGTCCACCTGGCCGGTGACCCGGAGATCATTCCGCACTTCGCGAAGCTGCACATCGGCCCCGACGTGTCCGACGACCCGGACCCGGAGTTGAGCGCGAAGATCGCGGCCATCAACGACCGCAAGCTCGCCATGTACCCGGAGTGGAAGGAACTGATGGCGACGATCCCCGAACTGCGCTTCGGCTGAACCCGCTACCGCCCGCCGCGGCGCACGCTCGGGTGAAAAGTCCCGGGAGACAACGCAAGTGGTGTGCCGCCGGGTTCAGGCCAGCAATTCCGCGTCGATGCCGTAGGTGCGCTGGGCGTTCGTGCGGAAGACCTGGTCGAGTTCCTCGGCGCTGCCGCCGCGGTCGGCCAGCACGTCGATCACCGCTTGCGCGCCGTTGGCGATACTCGTAATCGGTTTGTCCACAGGGTAATTGGAGCCCCAGATGAGACGCTGGGCGCCGAAGACGTCGAAGGCGTGGTGCAGCAGCGGCGCGGTGCGGTCCAGCAGTTCGGAGACGGGGGTCGGAATTCCCCGGACCGGCACCGGGTGGCCGAGGATCGGCATGGCCAGCCCGCTGACCTTGGCCATCACATTGGGATGGGTCGCGAGTGTGGCGATATCGTCGCGCCACTGCACGAACAGTTCGCGGCGCCGGCCCGGTTGGGTGCCGGTGTTCTTGCCGACCGGGCCGAATATCCCGGCCGGCGTGCCGAGATGGTTGAGCACGATCGTCACCTCGGGATAGCGCCGGGCCAGGGCGGTGACCTGCGGGATCTGATGCGAGTAGACCCACGCCTCGAACGACAGCCCGCGTTCGGCCAGGACCGCGAAGCCGTCGAGGAAGGCCGACTCGGTCAGGGCGCCGTCCGCCCGGCAGAACGACCGCACCCCGGCGTCCGGGTGGTGGGCGACCATGGTGCGAATGCCGCGGAACAGCGGTGACGCGGACTGATGCTTGTCGACGAGTTCGGCGAATCCGGGGGTCGCGGGATCACCGCTGCCGATGATCGCGCCCAGGGCCGGAGTGTCCACCCCGAAGGGCAGGCTGGCCACCCAGCGCGTCTCGTCGGCCTTGGCGTCCGGCGCCCGCCCTGCCCATTCCACCTCGATGTGCACCAGTCGCCTCCACCGGCACCGCGCCCAGATCCTCTCGGTAATCCGCGGGCAGATACGGCCGCAGATAGGCATCGGGAATCCCGACGAAATCGCGGTCCCGTTTGGGAGCCAGCCGTGCGGCCTTGTCGACCGGCACCGGCACGAACCGGAACAGCTTCGCCAGCATGCTGAAATCCCGCGGGGTGTTCAGCGGATCCCATTGATGGATATGTGCGTCCACAACGCTGATACCGGCGAGGTCCATGGCGCCCTTCCGTCGCGTTCGACTGTCCGCTCTCCGGCATTGTCACACGCCCGCACACACCGGCGGGCCACATCCGAACCCTTCTCACACATTGCGGCGGTATTGCCCGCCGACGGTGAAGAAACAGTCGGTGATCTGCTGCAGAGTGCAGACCCGCGCGGCATCCATCAGCACGTCGAAGACGTTGTCGTCGCCGCGTGCGGCGGCCTCGAGCCGGGCCAGGGCCGCCTGCGCCGGCTCGCGGTGCGCGGTGACGAATTCCTCGGTGCGCCGCAGCTGCGATTGTTTCTCGGCCTCGGTGCCGCGGGCCAGTTCCAGCACCTGATGGGTTTCGCCGTTCGGATTGCGGAACGTGTTCACTCCGATGATGGGTAGCGTGCCGTCGTGTTTGCGGTGTTCGTAGCGCATCGATTCGTCCTGGATACGCCCGCGCTGATATCCGGTCTCCATCGCGCCCAGCACCCCGCCGCGTTCGCTGATCCGCTCGAATTCGGCGAGCACCGCCTCCTCCACCAGATCGGTCAGCTCATCGATCACGAAACTGCCCTGCAGCGGATTCTCGTTCATCGCCAGGCCCCATTCCTTGTTGATGATCAACTGGATGGCCAGGGCGCGCCGCACCGATTCCTCGGTGGGGGTGGTCACCGCCTCGTCGTAGGCATTGGTGTGCAGGCTGTTGCAGTTGTCGTAGATGGCGATCAGCGCCTGCAGGGTGGTGCGGATGTCGTTGAAGTTCATTTCCTGGGCGTGCAACGAACGCCCGGAGGTCTGGATGTGGTACTTCAACTTCTGCGAGCGATCGTTGGCGCCGTATTTGTCGCGCATGGTGATCGCCCAGATCCGCCGGGCCACGCGCCCGATCACCGAATATTCCGGATCCATGCCGTTGGAGAAGAAGAACGACAGATTCGGCGCGAAATCGTCGATGGCCATGCCGCGCGCCAGATACGCCTCGACATAGGTGAATCCGTTGGCCAGCGTGAACGCCAGCTGACTGATCGGATTCGCGCCGGCCTCGGCGATGTGATAGCCGGAAATCGACACCGAGTAGAAATTGCGCACGCCGTTGCGGACGAACCATTCCTGGATATCGGCCATCATGCGCAGGCTGAACTCGGTGGAGAAGATGCAGGTGTTCTGCCCCTGATCCTCCTTGAGAATATCGGCCTGCGCGGTGCCGCGGACCGTGGCGAGGGTGCGGGCACGGATGTCGGCCGCCTCGTCGCCGCTGGGCTCGCGTCCGTTGGCCTCCCGAAACCGTTGCAGCGCTTGATCGATCGCGGTGTTGAGGAAGAAGGCCAGAATCGTCGGCGCCGGACCGTTGATGGTCATCGAGACCGAGGTGCTCGGCGCGCTGAGGTCGAAGCCGTCGTAGAGGGCCTTCATATCGTCGACGGTGGCGATGGAAACACCTGAGGTGCCGACCTTTCCGTAGATATCGGGACGCGGGGCGGGATCGTGGCCGTAGAGCGTCACCGAGTCGAAGGCGGTCGAGAGGCGTTTGGCCTCGGCATGTTCGGAGAGCACCTTGAAACGCCGGTTCGTACGGAACGGATCGCCCTCACCGGCGAACATGCGGGCCGGATCCTCGTTGTCGCGCTTGAACGCGAACACGCCGCCCGTGAAGGGGAATCGGCCCGGCAGATTCTCCGACCGCAGGAAGCGCAGCAGCTCACCGTGGTCGGTGAATCGCGGCACCGCCACGCGCGGAATCGAATTGTCGGACAACGTGATTCGTCGCAGCGGAGTGCGAATTTCGCGGTCGCGGACGCGGACCACCTGTTCCTCGCCGCGATAGGACTCCACGGTGGCTGGCCAATCCCGCAGCAGCGCGGCGGATTCCGGGGAGAGCTCCTCGCTCGCGCGCGCGAGTAGTCCGGTCACCGTTCGCCGCGCAGCGGAAATATCCTCCGGCGCAGGGGCATTCGTGTTCGCCGAATCCTCGGCGGCGCCCGCCGGCAGTTCCGCCAGCACCTGTTCGAAGCGCTGCACCCGCTGCGCCGCCGCCACCTGCCGTCGCGTCTCGGCATGGTAATCGCGGACGGTCTCGGCGATCTCGGCCAGATATCGCACTCGTCCCGGCGGGATGATCTGCGCGAAGCGAGTCGAGGCCCGGGTGTCGACCCGGGGCAGCACGCCGGTCTCCAGCGGCAGGCCACGCGCACCGAGCAGCCCGGCCAGATGCTGGTAGAGCGCGGTCACCCCGTCGTCGTTGAATGTCGCCGCGCTGGTGCCGAATACCGGCATATCCTCCGGCGCCGACCCGAACGCCTCACGGTTGCGCACGAGCTGGCGCGAGACGTCGCGCAGCGCGTCCTCGGCGCCGCGGCGTTCGAACTTGTTGATGGCCACCACATCGGCGAAATCGAGCATGTCGATCTTCTCGAGCTGCGAGGCGGCGCCGAACTCCGGCGTCATCACATACATCGAGATGTCCACGTGGTCGATGATCGCGGCGTCGCCCTGGCCGATACCCGGCGTCTCGAGAATCACCAGATCGAATCCGGCCGCCTTGCAGGCCAGGATCATCGCGTCGATATTGGTCGGCAATTCGTGCGCGCCGCGGGTGGCCAGCGAGCGGAAGTAGACGTGTTCGCTGTCGAGCGAGTTCATCCGGATGCGGTCACCCAGCAGCGCACCGCCGCCGCGGCGCCGGGTCGGGTCCACGGCGAGGATCGCCACCCGCAGTTTGTCCTGCTGATCGGTGCGCAACCGCCGCACGAGTTCGTCTGTGAGCGAGGACTTTCCGGATCCGCCGGTGCCGGTGATGCCGAGGACCGGGACGGTCCGGCCGGTCGCCGCGGCCCGCAGTTCGTCCAGATGCGCGGCGGGCAGCGCATCGGCCTGCAGGCAGGTCAGGGTGCGCGCCAACGCATATCGTTCACCGGCGAGAACCGCCTCGATCGCGGCCGGTTCGGCCGACAGATCGACGTCGCAGGCGCGGACGAGTTCGTTGATCATGCCGGGCAGGCCCAGGCGCTGGCCGTCCTCGGGGGAGAAGATACGCACTCCCGCCGCCGCCAGCCGTTCGATCTCCTCCGCGACGATCACGCCGCCGCCACCGCCGAAGATCTGTACGTGCCCCGCCCCGGCCTCCCGCAGCGCGCTCGCCAGATACTCGAAGTATTCGACGTGCCCGCCCTGATACGAACTGACGGCGACACCCTGGACGTCCTCGGTCAGCACCGCGTCGACCACCTCGTGGACCGCACGATTGTGGCCAAGATGGATCACCTCGGCCCCCTGCGACTGCAGGATGCGCCGCATGATGTTGATCGCCGCATCGTGGCCGTCGAACAGGGCCGCGGAGGTGACGAAACGTACGGGATGGACCGGAACGTGCAGGTCGGCCATGGGAGTCCCTTCGGCAGGTCCATTGGAAGGCAAAAACTAGGACGTCAAAGTACTAAGTCTAAGGTGATCCGGGTCACTGTGCCACCGTCGACGGCCGGATCGTCCGCTCCGTTCGATTCCCGTTGATCGCAACCCGCGACATTCGGCCCTGTTGTGGTTGCGATGGGAGCGGAAACCCTCCCTCGTCCGGACGAACAGAAGGATTGACCATGGGGCCGACCCTTACCCGGATCGCCGCCGCGGCCGTCGCGGTGGGCGTCTCGGGGCTTGTGTCCCCGATCGCGCACGCCGAACCCGAGCCGTTGGACGGATTGTTCGCGCTGGCGCCCGGGGTCTGCGCCGACGGAGCGGTGACCGGCAGCTTCTTCCGGATGATCCTGCCGACCGGAGATGCGGGCGGGCCGTACCTGCAGAACAGCGATTCGCGGTGCAGCGATCAGACGGTGACGCCGCTGTCGGCAGGCACCGACGGCGGGCTCATCGGCGGCAGCTATCAGCCGCAGCCCGCCGCGGCCTTCGACGGAGCGGGTAACGCTCGCTCGGGCCGGGTGACCACGCCGGTGCGGTTCTACGGCGTCGATTTCGCCACCGCCACCAACCCGACCGACCCACAGACCGGGTCCGGTGCCGCGGTGCCACAGATCGTCGCCGACGGGGGACAGCTGTCGGGCGATCTGAGCAGCCTCGGCGTCACCTGGAACAACCAGGTGTTCAATCAGGGCGCGCCCAAGCCGGGGGGCGGATTGCCGGGGAAGACCGGTCCGGTGCACGGAACCATCGACGACGCGGGCAATTTCGTGCTCGAGTGGACGAGTCAGATCGTCGGGGGCCCGTTCAACAACTTCACCG
>NZ_BAFW01000038.1 GCF_000308535.1 Nocardia cerradoensis NBRC 101014
GGCCATGGTGGCCGTCCAGCGCCGGCGCGGGTCGGGGTGGGCCGACGGCGCCGCCGCCAACGCCGCGCTGATCGCGGCCAGGTTGATCGCATGCCCGCCCGCCGGGGCACCCACGATGGTCCCGAGCCCGGTGACCGTCATCGACGCCCGCCACGGCACCCGATATCCGAACGAGCTCATGACCGCCACGCCGGGGATGTTCTGCGCGGCCATCGTGACCACGTACAGCGGAATCGCTATGCCGATGATCGCCGGCCAACTCCAGTGCGGCACAGTCATTTCCACCTTCGGCACCAGATCGGCGGCCGGAATCGAGTGATGTCCGGCAACCATCGCGATCGCCGCCCCGGCCACCGCGGTGACGAAGGCGCCGGGCACCGCCCACCGCTGCGCGTACCGCTGGAGCACCACCCACACCACCAGCACCGGCGCCACCACCGCCGCGCTCGAGGTGGTCAGGGCCCGCAGCGGCGCCAGGCACAGCGGCAGCAGTACGCCGGCGAGCATGGCCTGCGCGATCTCGACCGGGATCGCGGTGATCAGCCGGCCCAGCCGTGACCAGCATCCGGTGAGGACGATCAAAACCCCGGTGACCACGAACGCTCCCACCGCCGCGGGCCAGCCACCGGTCACCGCGCCGGCGCCGGCCAGCAGCGCCGCGCCGGGAGTGGACCAGGCGAGGGTGATCGGCATGCGGTAGCGCCGGCTAAGGATCCACATGCCCACCGCCTGGGTCACACAGACCGCCAGCAGACCCGAGGCGGCCTGCGCCGGGGTCGCGCCGACGGCGGTCAGTCCGGCCAGCACGACCGCGAACGAACTGATGAAACCCACCAGGGCCGCGATGATCCCGGCGCTCATCGCCTGTCCGGTACCGCCGGACCCGTGCTCGTCCGCGATCGCCGCCTGGAGGCCCGTCTGCGCCTCGGCGACGTCGGGCGGGTGGGATGCGGAATCGGCGGTGGCGGTCACCGAGCTATCTTCGCGGGCGGCTGGTCCTGCCGTCAGCGGCCAGTGCGCCGGAACTGGACCGAATTCTCCCCGGTGTCCTGTCGTCCCGCGTCCGGTCGTGGCGCCGCCGACTCGTCGGCTCCGGCCAGTCGTTGCAGCAGCGGCGCGGTGCGCGGCCCGACCAATTGCTGCATCACCAGTGCCATGTTGGTTCGTTGCACACCCGCGATCTTCAGAATCGCGCCGGTGATCCGATACAGATCGTCGGCGTCGCGCGCGACCACGCGAACGGTCAGATCCGTCTGCCCGGTCGTGCCGCACACCTCGGTGACCTCGGGTATCTCGGCGAGTTCGGCCACCACGTCGGCGAGCCGATGCTGATCGACCACCACCGCGACGAAGGCCGCCAGCCGGTATCCGAGGGCGCGCGGGTCCACGCGCCGTTCGAATCCGGCGAGCACACCGGCGGCCTCCCACCGGGCCAGCCGGGCCTGCACGGTATTGCGGGACAAACCCAGCCGCGTGGCCAGTTCCACCCCGGTGGCACGAGGGTTGGCAACCAGTTCCAGCAGCAGCCGGGCGTCGGTGGCGTCGATTGTCGCCGGAGCGGGTTCAGCACTGGGCATGTAACGCAGTATGACAGTCTCAGCCCCATCCCGATCGAGCATTCTGCGCAGTTCGCGTGTCACCACTTGCGCATCACGCTCAATCGTGGATGCTGTGAGGTACAGCACACAGCTGGCGAAGAGCAGTCCGCCGGATCGCGAGGGACTCCAGACCCCCGTCGTACGCGGCGACAAGGAGGTGATGGCTGTGCACCACACCACGACGCACAACACCACAACCGGGTATGGCACCGGGACGAACCCCTATCCCGTGCAACTGATCCAGCCCGACGGGCGCCGTGTTCTCGACCGCGAGCACGCGGCCCTGATCGCGGATATCGGTCCGGCCGAACTGCGCGAACTCTACGAGGACCTGGTCGTCACCCGCCGCATCGACGTCGAGGCGACCGCACTGCAGCGGCAGGGACAGCTCGGCCTCTGGGCACCGCTGCTCGGCCAGGAGGCGTCGCAGATCGGCTCGGCCCGCGCCCTGCACGACGACGATTACGTCTTCTGCAGCTACCGCGAGGCGGGCGTCGCCTATTGCCGTGGCGTGGATCCCGCCCTCATCACCAGGCTGTGGCGGGGCGTGGCGCATTCGTGCTGGGATCCGGACGAGATCAACATGACCAATCCGGCCATCGTCGTCGGCTCTCAGGGCCTGCACGCCACCGGTTACGCCTACGCCGCACATCTGGAAGGCGCGGAGATCGCGGTGCTGACCTACTTCGGTGACGGCGCCAGCAGTCAGGGCGATATCGCCGAGGCGCTCGGCTTCGCCGCCTCCTGGAGTGCGCCGGTGGTGTTCTTCTGCCAGAACAACCACTGGGCGATCAGCGAACCGGTCCAGCTGCAGAGCCAGACGCCGATTGTCCGGCGCGCCTACGGGTACGGCATCCCGGGCGTACAGGTCGACGGTAACGACGTGCTGGCCGTCCTGGCGGTGACCCGCCAGGCCGTCGCCCGTGCCCGCGCCGGTGGCGGGCCGTCGTTCATCGAGGCGATCACCTATCGGATGGGCCCGCACACCACCGCCGACGATCCCACCCGCTACCGCTCGGCCGCCGAACTCGAGCTGTGGCAGCGCCGCGACCCGATCGACCGCATGCGACGGCTTCTCGAGCGAGAGGGGCTGTGGGACAGCGACTTCGAGCGGCAGGTCACCGCACGCGCCGACGCGGTCGGCGCCGCGGTCCGCACCGCGACCATCGATATGCCCGATCCGGATCCGATGCAGCTGTTCGACCACGTCTACACCACCGCGCATCCGCTGATCGCCGCCGAGCGCGACGAATACGCCGGATACCTGGCGGGTTTCGAGGAAGGAGTACGGGCATGATCACCACCTTCGCGAACGCGCTGAACACGGGGATGCGCCGGGCTCTGGAGGACGATCCGAAGGTCGTGCTGATGGGCGAGGACATCGGGCGGCTCGGCGGCGTGTTCCGGGTGACCGACACGCTGCAGAAGGATTTCGGCAACAACCGCGTCATCGACACGCCGCTGGCCGAATCCGGCATCATCGGAACCGCTTTCGGCATGGCGCTGCGCGGTTTCCGGCCGGTGTGCGAGATCCAGTTCGACGGATTCGTCTACCCGGCCTTCGACCAGATCGTTTCCCAGGTCGCCAAGATCCACTACCGCACCCAGGGCAAGGTTCGGGCCCCGATCACCATCCGGATTCCGTTCGGCGGGGGAATCGGTTCGGTCGAACATCATTCGGAGTCGCCGGAGGCGTATTTCGCGCACACCGCCGGACTGCGCGTGGTCTCACCGAGTACGCCCGAGGATGCGTATCGACTGTTGCGCCAAGCTATTTCGTGCGACGACCCGGTCGTCTTCTTCGAGCCCAAGCGGCGTTACTGGGACAAGGCCGATCTGGATTTCACGGCCCTGGACGCGGATCCGCTCCCGCTGGACCGAGCGCGCATCCGCCGTTCGGGTCGCGACGCCACGATCGTCGCCTACGGCGGCATGGTCGCGACCGCGCTGACGGCGGCCGAAATCGCGGCCGGAGAGGGGCATTCACTCGAGGTGATCGATCTGCGCAGCCTGTCGCCGATCGATTTCGACACCATCGAGGAATCGGTGCGCCGCACCGGCCGGCTGATCGTCACACACGAGGCGCCGGTCTTCGCCGGGCTCGGCGCCGAAATCGCCGCTCGCATCGCCGAACGGTGTTTCTACTATCTCGAGGCGCCGGTCCTGCGCGTCGGTGGCTTCGACATCCCGTATCCCCCGGCTAAGCTCGAACGGCACCACATGCCAGACCCCGATCGCATTCTCGACGCGGTCGATCGAACGTTCGCCGCTTGATACCTGTTCGGACAGAGGTGCCCGTTGGAAGACCCTGCTGTGGATGACGACAACCACATACTCGAGTTCCGGCTGCCCGATCTCGGGGAGGGATTGACCGAGGCCGAACTGATCTCCTGGTCGGTGGCCGTCGGCGATACCGTGGAACTCAACCAGACCATCGCCGAGGTGGAGACCGCCAAGGCGCAGGTCGAACTACCGTGTCCGTTCGCCGGGCAGGTCGCCGAACTGCTGGCCCGGCCCGGTGAGACGGTGGCGGTCGGCGCACCGCTGATCAGAGTGCGCACCGCCGCGCCGGCCGGCGACGCGCCCGCCGCGGGCGAAAGCCGCACGTCGGTGCTCGTCGGTTACGGGCCTGGGGCCGAGGCGCCCACGCGGCGCCGTCCGGCGTCGAAAAACGGTGCGGCGACACCACATTCGGCCGCACCGGGACGGCCCGAGGAGATTCCGCCGGAATTCCCGGGCCGCCCGCCCGCCACTCCGGCCGCCCGCCAGCTGGCTCGCGAACTCGGAATCAATATCGCGTTCGTGGCCGGCTCCGGACCGGGCGGGGCGGTGACGGTCGAGGATGTGCGCCACGCGGTGCCGGTATCGCAGCCGCCGCGCCGGGTGCGGACCGAGGAGGAGACCGCGGACGCGCCACGCCCGGCCGCCCCACCGGTGCCCGCCATGCGACCCGACGGCGGCATCATCCGGCCGACGCCGAGCGAACGCGAAACCCGCACCCCGGTCAACGGTGTCCGCAAGCGCATCGCCGCGGCCATGACCACCAGCGCCCGCACGATTCCGCAGGCCAGCGCGTTCGTGACCACGGATTTCACCGCCTCGATGGAGTTGCTCGACCATCTGCGCAGCACCGACTCCTTCACCGGGCTGTCGCTCACCCCCCTCGCGCTGGTGGCCAAGGCGACGCTCGCGGCGATCGCCGAATTCCCCGGGATCAACTCCTGCTGGGACGCCGAAGCCAATCAGATCGTCACCAAGCATTACGTCAACCTCGGCATCGCCGTGGCCACCGAACGCGGGCTGCTCGTCCCCAACATCAAGGAGGCGCAGTCGCTGAGCCTGCGCGAGCTGTGCCGGGAGATCGGCTGGCTCGCCGATGTGGCCCGCGCCGGTTCGGCGACACCCGCCGATCTGCGCGGTGGCACCTTCACCATCAGCAATGTGGGTGTCTTCGGCGTCGATACCGGTGTGCCGCTGGTGAATCCGGGTGAGGGCGCGATTCTGTGCCTGGGTTCGATCCGGAAACGCCCGTGGGTGTATCGCGACGAACCGGCGATCCGGTGGATCACCACGCTCGGTGTGAGCTTCGATCACCGCATGATCGACGGGGAGCTCGGCGCGCGGTTCCTGTCGACGGTCGCCTCACTGCTCGAGGATCCGCTGACGCTGCTGGGCCGGGTCTAGGTCTCGTCGGTCACCAGCGCGGCGGCGGCGCCGCGGATGATCGCCGGGATCTCCACCGATTTGCGCGTCTCGTTGTCCACATAGACGTGCACGAAGGTGCCGGTGGCGGCCAGCTCCAGATCCTCTCCGGCGGTGTCGGCGGCGGTGCCGGCGTCCAGGACGCGGAAGATCGCCAGATCGTAGGTGATGCTGGAGCGGCCGAGGCGGCTGATCCGCAACCCGACCCGCAGCTGATCGGGGAAGCTCAGCGAGCCCAGATACTGGCACGAGGTCTGGGCGACCACACCGATCGCGGGCAGCTCCCGGATATCGGTGCCGGTCGCGGCCATCAACCAGGCGTTGACCGCGGTGTCGAAGTACGAGTAGTAGGTCACGTTGTTGACGTGGCCGTAGTGGTCGTTGTCGGCCCATCGCGTCGGCACCGGCCAGAGCACCGGGTAGTCCTGCTGTGTGGTCACCGCCCCGACAATAGTGACCGCGACCGGAGCGACGCGGGCGGAGGCGGCAGCCCGCGTCACCACGGAGCCCGCCGCGCAGGTCGCCGATCTACACCGC
>NZ_BAFW01000037.1 GCF_000308535.1 Nocardia cerradoensis NBRC 101014
CGGAGGTGCCGCGCGCGGCCGACACCACGCGGGCGCCCGCGCCCGATAGCTCGCCCGCGCTCGAAACCCGCCGCATGCCCGAGCCGCCGCGCGCCCCGGATGCACCGCGCGCCCCGGAGACGGTGCGATACCCGGACGCCGGCGGTGCCGAGGCCGATCGTGGAACCTGGTGGCGCGCAGACGATTCCGGCTTCCCACCCACTCCGCCGCGGGAAACCGCGAAATCGCTCTGGGACGACGATGAACTCGCCAAGAAGCTCACCGTCCCGCGCGGCGGCGCCGAGCAGAAATCGGGTTCGGGTTCGTTGTGGGACGACGACGAGTTGGCCAAGAAGCTCGCGCCGCCGCGACCACTCGGGCAGCCGCAGCCGGAGGCCCGGCCCGACCGCAACATTCCGGTGATCCTGGCCGGTGCGGCGGGTGCCGTCGTGATCGTGATCGCGCTGGTGCTGATCATCGTGTTCGCGACGCGCAGCAGCGATGGCGACGGAACCGTCGCCGGAGGCAAATCGTCACCGCCGTCGGTGGCCGCGCTGAGCTGTCCGGCACGTACCGACGGCAATGTCGTGATCGGCAACGGCCCCGGCGACACGAACAGCGGAGCCGCGGCGATTCTGGGGTTCCAGCACGCGTTCTACGCCGACCGCAGTGGTGCCAAGGCGCACGAGTTCGTCGCGCCGGACGCGTCGAACGTGTCGACCGCCTCGACCATGCAGCAGGCGATCGACAGCCTGATCCCGCAGGGCACCACGTATTGCTTGCGTGTGGAAACGGTCACGCCGGAGCAGTTCAACGTCGACCTCACCGAACATCGGCCGGACGGTACGACCACGTTGTACAAACAGCTGGTCAAGACCGTGAATCGCGAGGGGAAGAACCTCGTCTTCTCGATCGATCAGCGCTGATCGCGAGGGCTCGCCCCGCCGTCCCGATATCTCAATATCTGGGAAAACAATTTCATATTCTGGGTACTGATATGCGATAGTTGCCATGATTCCGCAGCTATCGGAGGTCTCCATGTCGCCGCATACTCCACCCCTGTCCCGTCGGCTGGACGGTCTGCAGAGTTCGGCGATCCGCGATCTGCTCAAGCTGACCGCCCGGCCGGATATCGTCAGCCTGGCCGGCGGTCTGCCCGACGAACAGTTGATGCCGCGCGAGGCCATCGCCCGCGCCGCGGAGTCGGCGCTGGCCGACCCGTCCCGGTTGCAGTACACCGAGTCCGCGGGCTGGGGGCCGCTGCGCGAGGTGCTCGCCTCCCGGGAGTCGGTGCGGCTGGGGCGGCCCGTGCCGCTGGAGGAGATCTTCGTCACGCACGGCTCGCAGCAGGCGTTGTCGCTGCTGGGTGAGGTGCTGCTCGATCCGGGCGCTCTGGTGGTGGTCGAGGATCCGGCCTATGTCGGCGCGTTGCAGGTGTTCCGCGCGGCGGGAGCGCGGATCGTGGCGATTCCGCTGGATGCCGACGGTATGCGTGTCGACGCGCTGACCGAGTTGCTCGAGCGTGGCGAGCGTCCGGCGTTGGTGCATACGGTGAGTAATTTCCACAATCCGCGCGGGGTGACGCTGAGCCCGCAGCGCCGGCGCGAACTGGCGGCGCTGGCCGAGCGGTACGGCTTCTGGGTGGTCGAGGACGATCCGTACGGCGAGCTGTGGTTCGACCGCCCCGCGCCGCAAGCCGTTGCCTCCTACTCGCCCAACGTGATTCGGCTGTCGAGCGCGTCGAAGATCCTGGCGCCGACGCTGCGGGTGGGCTGGATGATCGCCCCGAACGAGGTGTGCCGCGGCGTGGAACTGCTGAAGCAGGGCGCCGATCTGTGCGGTTCGGCGCTCACCCAGCAGATCGCCGCGGACCTGCTGGCCGACGAACCGTGGCTGGGCGCCCACCTGGACAAGGTGCGCGGCATCTACGGCGAGCGCGCCACCGCCCTGGTGAGAGCGGTCCGCGCCCGCTTCGGTGACCGGGTGGTGAGTACCGACGCCGTCGGCGGCATGTTCGTGTGGCTCGATTTCACCGACGGCACCGATACCGTCGAACTGCTGCCGCGCGCGATCGACCACGGTGTGGCCTACGTCCCGGGCTCCGCGTTCGCGGTCTCGCAGCCCTACCGCGGCTCGATGCGCATGTGTTTCACCACGTCGGATGCGGCCGTGCTCACCGACGCGGTCGATCGGCTCGGCCGCGCGGTCGACGCGGCGGGGTAGCGCGGCGAATCTACTGCGCCCACCCGTAGGTGCGTTCGACGGCCTTGTTCCATTCGCCGTAGAGGTGATCGCGGTCGGCCTCGGACATCGTCGGCTGCCATACCTTGTCCTCGGACCAGTTGGCGCGGATGTCGTCGGTGCCGGACCAGTATCCGACCGCCAGCCCGGCCGCGTAGGCGGCACCGAGCGCGGTCGTCTCGGTGATCACCGGCCGCACCACCGGCACATCCAGGATGTCGGCCTGGAATTGCATGAGCAGTTCGTTGGCGACCATGCCGCCGTCGACCTTGAGGGTGGTCAATTCGACGCCGAGATTCTCCGCCTCGGCGTCGGCGCGCATCGCGTCGATCACCTCGCGGGTCTGAAATGCGGTGGCCTCCAACACCGCTCGGGCCAGATGCGCCTTGGTGACGAAGCGGGTGAGTCCGGTGATCACGCCGCGCGCGTCCGGCCGCCACCGCGGTGCGAACAGACCGGAGAAGGCGGGGACGATATAGGTGCCGCCGTTGTCGTCGACGCTGCGGGCCAGCGGTTCGATCTCCGCTGCGGAGTCGACGATGCCGAGGTTGTCGCGCAGCCACTGCACCAGGGATCCGGTCACCGCGATGGAACCCTCCAGCGCGTACACCGCGGGCTGGTCGCCGAGCCGGTAACACACCGTGGTGAGCAGACCGTGCTTGCTGAACACCGGCGTGGTGCCGGTGTTGAGCAGCATGAAGTTGCCGGTTCCGTAGGTGTTCTTCGCCTCGCCCGGTGACAGGCAGGCCTGCCCGAACGTCGCGGCCTGCTGATCGCCCAGGATGCCGGCCACGGGAACCCCCGCGAGCGGGCCGTCGGAGATCTCGGCGTACACCTCCGAGGAGCTGTGGATCTGCGGCAGCATCGACACGGGGATGCCGAATTCCGCGCAGATCTGCGAATCCCATTGCAGGGTTTCGAGATTCATCAGCATCGTGCGGGAGGCATTGGTGACGTCGGTGAGGTGGCGGCCGGTCAGCTTCCACAGGATCCAGCTGTCCATGGTGCCGAAGCACAGGTCACCCGCCTCGGCGCGGGCGCGCACACCGTCGACGTTGTCGAGGATCCAGCGCAGCTTGGGACCGGCGAAATACGTGCTCAGCGGCAGCCCGGTCCGGTCGGCGTAGCGCGCGGGGCCGACGTCGCCGGCCAGTTCGTCGCACAGCGCCGCGGTGCGGGTGTCCTGCCAGACGATGGCGTTGGCGACCGGCTTGCCGGTGGCACGGTCCCAGACCACGGTGGTTTCGCGCTGATTGGTGACCCCGACCGCGGCGATGTCGCCGGCGCCGATCCCGGCATCCTCGAGCGCCGCACCGATCACGAATTCGGTATTGCGCCAGATGGTTTCGGCATCGTGCTCGACCCACCCCGGCCGCGGGAACAGCTGTTCGTGCTCGCGCTGCCCGAGGCCGGCGATGCGGCCGGAGCGGTCGAACACGATGCACCGGCTCGAGGTTGTCCCCTGGTCGATGGCGGCCACGAAGCGTCGCATCCGTGCAGGCTACTAAACCTCGCACGCGCCGCGCATCACATCGCCGCACGCCCGGCGGTGGACTAGGGTGAAAGCGATTACCGACGGGTAACGCAGGACGATCCCACCCAACAGTGCGGAGGAAGTCGAGCGATGAACGAGAAATCACACGGTCAGCACACCGGCGAACTGGGGCCCGAGCAGCGCGCTGCCACCTGGGAAAGCTTGGGCGCCAAGCATTTCGACGTCATCGTGATCGGTGGCGGGGTCGTCGGCGCGGGCATCGCCCTCGACGCCGCCACCCGGGGCCTGGAGGTGGCCCTGGTGGAGGCGCGCGATCTGGCCTCGGGCACCTCGAGCCGTTCGTCGAAGATGTTCCACGGCGGCCTGCGCTACCTCGAGCAGCTGGAATTCGGGCTGGTCCGCGAGGCGCTGCGGGAGCGTGAACTGAGCCTGAAGACGTTGGCCCCGCATCTGGTGAAACCGCTGCGGTTCCTCTACCCGCTGACCCATCGCGGCTGGGAGCGGCCCTACGTCGCCTCGGGCCTTGTGCTCTACGACACCATGGGCGGAGCGAAATCCGTTCCGGGCCAACATCATGTGACCCGTTCGGGAGCGCTGCGCCTGGCACCGGGCGTGCGCCGGGACGCGTTGATCGGCGGTGTCACCTACTACGACACCGTGGTCGACGACGCGCGCCACACCATGACGGTGGCCCGCACCGCCGCCCACTACGGTGCGGTGATCCGCACCTCGACCCAGGTCGTGGACTTCCTGCGGGAGGCCGACCGGGTGGTCGGAGTGAAGGTGCGCGACAGCGAGGACGGGCGCACGACCGAGGTCCGCGGGCATGTGGTGATCAACGCGACGGGCGTGTGGACCGACGAACTGCAGGCGCTCTCGCATGTTCGCGGCCGATTCCATGTGCGCGCGTCCAAGGGCGTGCATATCGTGGTGCCGCGCGACCGGATCGCCAGTGATGCCGCGCTGATTCTGCGCACCCAGACCTCGGTGCTGTTCGTGATTCCGTGGGGGAGTAACCATTGGATCATCGGCACGACCGACACCGATTGGAATCTGGATCTGGCCCATCCCGCCGCCACCAAGGCCGATATCGACTATCTGCTCGAGCGGATCAACGAGGTACTGGTCACCCCGCTCACCCACGACGACATCCAGGGCGTGTACGCCGGGCTGCGGCCGCTGCTGGCCGGGGAGAGCGACGAGACCTCCAAACTGTCGCGCGAGCACGCGGTGGCGCAGATCGCTCCGGGCCTGGTCGCCATCGCGGGCGGTAAATACACCACCTACCGGGTGATGGCCTACGACGCGGTGGATCTGGCCGTCCACGACATTCCGCAGCGGGTGTCGTCCTCGATCACCGACAAGGTGCCGCTGCTCGGCGCGGACGGCTACTTCGCCCTGCTCAACCAGACGCCGCAGCTGGCGCAGACCTACGGCGTGCATCCCTACCGGATCGAACATCTGCTCAACCGGTACGGCTCCCTGATCACCGACGTCCTGGATCTGGCCGAGGGCAAACCCGAACTGCTGCAGCCGATTACGGACGCGCCGGGATATCTGCGGGTGGAGGCCGTCTACGCGGCGGTCGCCGAGGGGGCGCTGCATCTGGACGACATCCTGGCCCGGCGCACCCGGATCTCCATCGAGTTCTCGCATCGGGGTATCGAATGCGCCGACGAGGTGGCGCGCCTGGTGGCGCCGGTGCTGGGCTGGGACGAGGAGCAGATCCGGCGCGAGGTGAGTACGTACAACGCCCGGGTCGACGCCGAGATCAGGTCCCAGACCCAACCCGACGACATCTCGGCCGACGCCCTGCGCGCCGCCGCGCCGGAGCCGCGCCCGGAGATTCTGGAGCCGGTGCCGCTGCCCCAGGCGTAGGCGGGGCGGCTACGGGGCGGTCGACGTGGGCGCCGAGGTGTGACCGGAATGGACGGGGCCCGTACTCACCGAATGCTGCAGCGCATAGGTGAACAGGACGGTGGCCGCGATGGCGATGGCCGTGATCAGCAGCTGGGTGACAAGCCGTGTGCTACGACGCATCGCGGTGCTCGCATATGTCATCTGCCCTGCTTCCCGACCGGGGACGATCTGTGTCGCCCTTATGTCGCATTCACGCTCCGAAGTGTTAGCGGCCGAAGAAAATATAGCTATCGATCGGCAAACATCGCGGCTCGTGCCCGGTCAGCGGCGAGTCCGGCCCGCGGCTCTCGGCTCCGGCGTCTCGGGTGCGGGCTGACAGCGGGGACAGAAGTAGATACCGCGTTCGGTGGCAGGGGCAGAGGTGGCATCCGGGCCGAGCATGCGGACGAGGATCATCGATCCGCAGCGGGGGCACGGTTGGCGTTGCCGGCCGTAGACCACCGCGGGCCGCGGTGGATGGTGTGCGGCTCGGCCGAGGATGCGGTGCGCGGCGTCGACGAGTCCGGGGAGATCGGGTACGGCGGCGACCGGGGTGGCGGGGTGGACCCGCTCGGCGAAACAGATCTCGCTGCGGAAGATGTTGCCGACTCCCGCCATGGTCGTCTGATCGAGCAGCGCGAGCCCGATCGGCCGCTCCGGATCCGCGCGCAGCCGCTGGACCGCCTCGGCCGCATCCCAATTCGGGCCCAGCAGATCCGGGCCGAGATGGTCGACGGCGGTGTGCTCGTCGGCGAGGCGTAGCACCTCGACCAGGCCGAGGGAGAACCCGACGGCTTCGGTGTCGGCGGTGGCGAGAACCAGTCGCGCGGTGAATCCGGGCTTGGTCCACCGCTGGCCGGGGCGGTAGATCCGCCAGGTGCCCTCCATCTTCAGATGGGTGTGGATGCTGAGCGTCTCCGTGCGCACGAACAGGTGTTTGCCGTAACTGCCGACGCTGTCGACCCGGCTGCCGCGCAGATCGAGCGTGGCGTAGCGCGGGACGCGAAAATCGCTGCGCGTCAGTGTCTTTCCGGCCAGCGCGGTCCGCAGCCGCGCCGCCACGAGATAGACGGTATCTCCCTCCGGCATCGGCGTTCACCACCGGTGGCGGCGGAGGAGGCGTGCCGGGCTCATGCTGTGCTCCGTAGCCGGAAGCCCCGGGGCGTGGTGTGGAAACCGGCATCGGTGAGGAAGGTGGCGAAGGTGTTGCCGTGCACCGATTCCCCGTCGACGCGTTCGACGACCAGCGAGTCGATCCGGCGGTCGTGGACCAGCGCCGCCAGCGCGGCTGCGGCCTCGGTCCGGATTTCGGGATCCTCGGTGAAGGTGAGCAGCGTCTTGCCGCCGCGTTCCAGGTACAGGGCCAGTTCGCCCGCGGCAAGGACCACCAGAGCCCCCGCCTTGCGGCCCGGGCGATGTCCGGCTCCCTCACCCGCGTTCTTCGGCCACGGCAGGGCGGCGCCGTACGGATTGGCCGGATCGCAGGCGGCGAGTGCGACCGTGCCGACCCGGCCCGTGCCGGCGCCCGGCCGGTCGGAATCGTAGGAGCGCAGCCGATCCACCACGTCGGTGGTGGAGAACTGCGCGCCGCCGAGGGTGTCGACGAAGTAGCCGCGCCGGCAGCGCCCGCGATCCTCGAATTCGGTGAGCACCCGGTACATCAGCGCGAACCCGCCCGGTATCTCCTCGTTCTGCACCGAACCCCGGGACAGCACGCCGTAGCGCTCCAAGAGCAGATCCGCGGTGGCATGGGCGCGAATCGTGTTGTCCGGCAGGCGCTGTGGCAGCAACGACCATCGCCCGGCGACGGCGGGAGGGCCGGTCCGGGTCGGCATCGCCGGTCGCGGCAGGTACATGCGCCCGCGGGGAGTGCGCCGCGGGGTGCGATGGGCGGTGGTGCTGCGGGTGGTGCCGGACAGCCGCGCCCGGACCGGAGCGAAGGTGTCGCCGGACAGATATCCGGCCCACACCAGCTCCCACAGTGCCGCCGCCACGGCCGCGTCGTCGAGTACGCCGGTCGCGTCGGACAATTGCCGGAAGAAGTAGGCGCCGCCCGCCACCACGACGAGCCGGTTGCCGTCGGAGGCGCCCGCTTCGGTGGCGACCGTGCCGTCAGCGTCGAGCGGAATCGCGTCGGTGGCCGCCGCGGTCATCTCCGCACCCAATGCCGTCAGCAGCCGCAGCTGCACATCGGTGAAGTCGATCTCCTGCGGCGGCCCCAGCGTGACCGGTGCCTGATCCGCCGGATGCAGGGCGATCCAGCCGTCCTTGGCGGTGATGGCGCCGTGACCGGACCACAGCACCTCACCGGAGGCGGTGAGTTCGTCGAGCATCGCCGGTGTGTAGTCACGGACTCGCGACGGCAGGATGAGCGACTCCCACGCGGAAGCCGGAATCGGCACGCCCGCAAGCTGTTCCACCACCGCGGCCACCCCGTCCACGCCGCGCAGCGTCGAGGTGCCGATATGCTGCCACGCCGGCAGGAACCGGCCGAACGCGCCCGTGGATACCGGCTCGACCTCCTTGCGTGCGGCCGCCAGCGAACGGCGCCGCAGCCGGCGCAACACCTGCGCGTCGCACCATTCCGCACCGGCCGAACCCGGCGTGAACTCGCCCTCCACCACTCGCTTCTCGGCTCCGAGCCGATGCAGTGCGGTGGCAGCGACGGCCGGGCCGATCCCGAAGCGCCGGGCGACGGCGTCGAGGGTGAACGGGGCGTGGGTGCGTGCGTAGCGGGCGACCAGATCGCCCAGCGGATCGGCGACCGGTTCGATGAAGGCCGCCGGCGTGCCGATCGGCAGGGGGACGCCGAGGGCGTCGCGCAACCGGGCGGCGTCTTCGATCGCCGTCCACCACCGCGATCCCGCGAACGACACCTCGAGAACCCGCCTGGCCCGCAGCAATTCGGCGAACCACGGTCCCGGGTCCGCGGTGCAGCGCGCGGCCGCCTCGGCGGGGGTGAGCGGGCCGAGCAGTCGCAACAGGTCGGCGAGCCCTTCCGCGTCGTGGGCATGGCGTTCGGGGGTGAGCCGTTGCAGTTCGCGTTCGGTCAGTTCCAGGACCGCGGCGTCGAGGAGTTCGCGCAGTTCCACCCGGCCCAGCAGTTCGGCGAGCAGGCTCGAATCCAGCGACAGCGCGGCCGCGCGGCGCTCGGCGAGCGGACTGTCGCCCTCGTACATGAACTGCCCGATGTAATCGAACAGCAACGCATTGGCGAACGGTGAGGGGGAGGCCGTCTCGACCTCGACCAGTCGCAGTTTGCGCCGCGCCACATCCGTCAGCAGATCCCGCAGGGCGGGCAGATCGTAGACGTCACGCAGGCATTCGCGCACCGTTTCCAGCAGGATCGGGAAATCCGGGAATTTCCTTGCCACATCGAGTAACTGGGCCGCGCGCTGGCGCTGCTGCCACAGCGGCGCGCGGCGGCCGGGGTCCCGGCGCGGTAACAGCAGTGCCCGCGCCGCGCATTCACGGAAGCGGGAGGCGAACAGCGCCGACCCACCCACCTGCTCGGTCACCACGTCGTCGATCTCGTCCGGCTCGAAGACGAACAGTTCCGCGCCCGGCGGATCGTCGGTGGTATCGGGCAGCCGGACCACGATGCCGTCGTCGGAGGCGGTCGGCGCGGCATCGACCCCGAACCGCTCCCGCAACCGCGCGCCCACGGCGAGCGCCCACGGCGCATGCACCGGTAATCCGTAGGGCGAGTGCAGGATCAGCCGCCAATCGCCGAGTTCGTCGCGAAAGCGTTCGACCAGCAGGGTGCGGTCGGTCGGCAGATGACCGGTGGCCTGCCGCTGCTCGGCCAGCAGGGAGACCAGATTCGCGGTCGCGAAATCATCCAGGCCGGCGGCATGGACGAGTTGTTCCAGTTCGACCAGTTCGCCGCCCCTGTTACCGGCCGCGGCTCCCGCGCGGGAGCGGGAGGGCGTGCGTCGGGTGGCGCCGTTGCCGCGCGTCGTAGGCCCGCCCGAGTCGAGGGCCTCACCGTCGAACGCCGCAGCGGAGCCGCCCGCATCCCGTACGAGTTCCGCGATCCGCCCGGCCGGTGCGCGCTCGACCGCCTGACCGGCCGTGCGGACGAATTCGCCTAGGGCCGCGCCCAATTCGGCCGGACGCCCGAGGGAGTCGCCGTGCCAGAAGGGGAGCCGGCCGGGCAGGCCGAACGCGGGGGAGACGAGAACCCGGTCGTGGGTGATGTCCTCGATGCGCCAGCTGGTCGCGCCGAGGGCGAACACATCGCCCACCCGCGATTCGTAGACCATCTCCTCGTCGAGTTCGCCTACCCGCGAAGCCTTTTCGCCGACCATGAACACCGGGAACAGTCCGCGGTCGGGAATCGCGCCGCCGGAGGTCACCGCGAGGCGCTGCGCACCGGGACGTCCGGTCAGCGTGCCCGCATCGCGATCCCATACCAGCCGCGGACGCAGTTCGGCGAATTCGTCGGAGGGATAGCGGCCCGACAGCAGATCCAGCACCGATTCATACGCCGAGCGCGGCAGAGCGGCGAAACTACCTGTCCCCCTGACGGTTTCGAACCATTCGTCGACGTCGAGCGGTTCCAGCGCGCAGGCGGCCACGGTCTGCTGGGCCAGGATGTCGAGGGGATGGGCGGGGATCTTCAACTCCTCGATCTGTCCCGCCGTCATCCGCATGGACGCCACCGCGCAATGGATCACGTCGGTGCGGTGTTTGGGGAAGATCACCCCGCGTGAGATCTCACCCACCTGATGTCCGGCGCGCCCGACCCGCTGCAGCCCGCCGGCGACCGAGGGCGGCGCCTCGACCTGCACCACCAGATCCACGGCGCCCATATCGATACCGAGTTCGAGGCTGCTGGTCGCCACCACACACCGCAACCGGCCGCTCTTGAGGTCGTCCTCGATGATGGCGCGCTGTTCCTTGCTCACCGAACCGTGATGGGCCCGCGCCAGCAACGGCGCCGCCCCGTGATTGACCTCGGTCGGCGACCCGAGTTGTGCGGGCGGCGCGTGCTCGCGGCGTCCCGCGACCTCCTCCGCCTCGTCCGGTTCGGCGATGCGCTCGGCGTATTCCTCGTTCAGCCGCGCCGTCAGCCGTTCGGCCAGCCGCCGCGAATTCGCGAACACGATCGACGAACGATGCGCCAGCACCAGATCCACGATCGCGGCATCCACATGCGGCCAGATCGAACCCGGCTGATCGGATTCGCCCGGCTCGGTCATATCCGCCACCGGCACCCGCACCGACAGGTCGAAGGTTTTCGGCGCCGGTGGCGACACGATCGTGATCGGCGCCGAGCCGACCAGGAAGCGCCCCACCTCCTGCGGCGGCCGGACGGTGGCCGACAACCCGATGCGCTGGGCGGGCCGCTCGGTGAGCTGGTCGAGCCGGGCCAGCGACAGGGCCAGATGCGCCCCGCGCTTGGAACCGGCGATCGCGTGCACCTCGTCCACGATGACGGTGCCGACCTGCGACAACGTCTCGCGCGCCGCCGAGGTGAGCATCAGATACAGCGATTCCGGCGTGGTGATCAGGATGTCGGGCGGCCTGCGCTGCAGGGTCCGCCGGTCGGCCGGGGTGGTGTCGCCCGAACGCACGCCGACGCTGATCTCCGGGGCGGGCATACCGAGCCGTGCGGCCGTGCGGGTGATGCCCACCAGGGGTGCGCGCAGATTGCGCTCGACGTCGACCGCCAAGGCCTTGAGCGGGGAGATGTAGAGCACCGCGGTGCGCTGCGGACCGTCCGTAGGTTCGCGGGTGGCGAGCCGGTCGATCGCCCACAGGAAGGCCGACAGCGTCTTGCCCGACCCGGTCGGCGCGATCACCAAGGTGTGTTCTCCCGCGGAGATCGCCTCCCAGGCCCCCAGCTGGGCGGTCGTGGGCGCGGGGAACGCGCCGTCGAACCACTCCTGGGTCGGCCGGGAGAACTGCTGCATGGGTTCAGTCTGCACCCGGGCACCGACATCGAGTCCCGACGGCGATGTGCCCGGAGGTGTTTCCCGGGCTCGACCTCGCCGGACGACCTCGCCGGATCGGTGCCGGTCCATGCCTCGTCCCGATAGGCTGGCCGCGAATGCGGTGGACACCGACGATGGGACCGACCATGAGCGAGCGCCCCGACACTGTGACCGAGATTCCGGCCGATCCCACCCAGGTCACGAACGACCCGGACAATCCGCCGGTCCCGCCCGGCACGCTGCTGCTGGAATTGGTGCCCGTCCCGGTGCGCGATATCGATCGGGGAATCGAGTTCTATCGCGATCGGATGGGATTCCATCTCGATGTCGACGTGGCTCCCGCGCCCGGTGTGCGGATCGCGCAGCTCACCCCGCCCGGTTCGGCCTGTTCGATCCTGCTGTCCGAAGGCGTCCCCACCACCGCCGGCGCCGTCGGTTCCCTGCGTGGATTGCATCTGGTGGTGGCCGATATCGAGGCTGCCCGCGCGGACCTCGTCGCGCGCGGCGTCTCCGTGGGTGAGGTAGAAGACGTCGGCGGGGGTGTGCTCTACGCCCATTTCGCCGATCCGGACGGCAACACCTGGAGTTTGCAGTACATGCCCTGGCGTTAGCGCGCACGTTCATTGCCGAACGGTTGCGATCCGCCGAACCCGGCCTCGCCCCGCACCGGGTGCCCGCTAGTGTTTGAGACTATGCGTAACAGTAACGGGTTACAGCGGCGTGGCCTGGCGATCGGATGCGGCGGCACGGTGGGGGCGGCCTGGATCGTGGCGGCGCTGGCCGCGGTGCGAGACGTGCTGCAGTAGGATCCGCGCGAGGCCGACGCGCTGATCGGCACCTCCGCCGGTGCGGAGATGGTGACGATGCTGGCCTCGGGAATTTCCGTCGACGACCTGGTGGCCATGCAGCGCGGCACCGTCGCCGATCCGATCCTGGCCCGGCACATGGCCGACGAACCGGGCCGCTTCCCGCCGCTGCCCCGCCCCCGCCTCGGCGCACCGCGAATGGCCTTGCACGGCAATCGTTCCCGGCAAGCGCTGCTCAGCGCGGGCAGTCGGCTGCTGCCGGTCGGCGGCGGCGACGCGAGCTGGTTGCAGCGCTTGGCCACCGACCTGAACCACGATCGGGACTGGTTCGCCCATCCGGCCGCGTGGCTGGTCGCGATGGACTACGACTCCGGCGAGCGGGTCGCCTTCGGCGCACCGGAGGCGCCGGCCGCGACGGTCGGCCAGGCGCTGCGGGCCTCGTGGGCGGTTCCGGGCTGGTTCCCGCCGGTGCCGATCGCGGGCCGGCGGTTCGTCGACGGCGGTGCCGCCTCCACCGCCTCGGTGGATCTGCTGCTGCCGCTGCACCTGGACGAGCTGGTGGTGCTGACCCCGATGGCCTCGGCGCGGTCGGTGCCCGCGGGCGGGCCCGGGCACTGGCTCGAGCGTCAGCTCCGCAGGCCGATGAGCGCGCAACTGGACTCCGAGATCGCCGCCGTGCGCGCGACCGGAACCCGCGTGCTGCGGCTGGCGGTGACCGCCGCCGACCTCGCGGTGATGGGCCCGAATTTCATGGACGGCCGCCGCCGCGGCGAGACCTTCGAACACAGTCTGCGCAGCACCCGCCGCGCCATGGAACGGAGTGAATTCGCATGAATCTGTTCGGAAACGGCTATCCGCCGATCGACCTCGCCGCGGCCCGCGTCCTGATCACCGGCGCCGGCCGCGGCATCGGCCGGGCCACTGCGGAATCGTTCGCGCACAAGGGATCCGAGGTCGTCCTCGCCGATGTGGACGCCGCGGCCGCCACCGCCGCGGCGGACGCCCTCGGCGCCCGTGCCGTCGAACTCGACGTGCGCGACCGGCAGCGCTGGGACGAGGTCGTCGCCGAGCTGGGCCCGATCGACATCCTGGTGAACAACGCCGGAGTGATGCCCGCGGGCCCGTTCCTCAGCGAACCGGATGCGGTGGGGCACACCACGATCGATGTGAACGTCTGGGGCCTCATCCACGGTATGCGGGCCGTCGCGCCCGCGATGATCGACCGCGGCCGCGGTCATATCGTCAACGTCGCCTCACTGGCCGGCAAGATCCCGCTGCCCGGCCTGGCGGTGTACAACGCGAGCAAATTCGCCGCCGTCGGGCTGTCGGCCGCGACCCGGCTGGAATTCGCCGAATCCGGGGTCAGCGTGAGCTGTGTGCTGCCCGCCGCGGTGCGCACCCGGCTGTCCTCGGGGCTGACCCTGGGCCGCGGGCTGCCCACGGTCGACCCGGTCGACGTCGCCGCCGCGATCGTCAAGACCTGCCGCTCCCGCCGGGCCGAGGTGGCGGTGCCGCAATACCTCGACCCGGTCGACATCGCGCTGGCGGCCGCGCCCGAATCGGTCGTGCGCAGGGTGCGCGGCCTCTTCGACGGCGATCGCGCGCTGCATCCGGGTGATGCGGCGGTGCGGGCCGTCTACGAGGACCAGGTCCGCGCCATCGGCCGCGAACCGGAGCGGTAGGCGTTCAGCCGAACCGAATGCCTTGTGCCAGCGGCAGTTCGGTGGAGTAGTTGACCGTATTGGTGGCGCGGCGCATATACGCCTTCCAGGAGTCCGACCCCGATTCGCGCCCGCCACCGGTCTGTTTCTCGCCGCCGAACGCGCCGCCGATCTCCGCACCCGAGGTGCCGATGTTCACATTGGCGATGCCGCAATCGGAGCCGTCGGCGGCGAGGAATCGTTCCGCCTCGCGCTGGTCACCGGTGAAGATGGCCGACGAAAGCCCCTGCGGCACATCGTTGTGCAGGGCGATCGCGGAGTCGAGATCGTGATAGGTGAGGACGTAGAGGATCGGCGCGAAGGTCTCCTCGCGCACGATCGCGGTCTGGGCGGGCATCCGGATGATCGCCGGGCGCACGTAATAGGAGTCGCCGCTACCGACCTCGACCCGCTCACCGCCGCAGATCAATTCACCGCCGTCGGCGAGCGCGCGCTCGATCGCCGCCCGCATCGCGGTGTGGGCGCGGCCGTCGATCAGCGGTCCGACCAGCACCGCGTCGTCGAACGGATTGCCCACGGGCAGTTGGCGATACGCCGCGCTCATCCGAGCCAGCAGCGGTCCGGCCACATCCACGTGCGCGATGACCCGGCGCAGCGTCGTACACCGCTGTCCGGCCGTGCCCGCCGCGGCGAAAACCACGGCCCGCGTGGTGAGGTCGAGATCCGCGGACGGGGTGACGATCGCGGCGTTGTTACCGCCCAGCTCGAGCAGGCACCGGCCGAAGCGGGCCGCCACCCGGGGTGCCACCTGCTGCCCCATCCGCACCGATCCGGTGGCGCTGACCAGCGCCACCCGTTCGTCGTCGACGAGCTGGGTGCCGACATCGGCGCCACCCTGGATCAGCTGGTGGATCCGCGGGTCGGCGCCGACGTCGAGGGCCGCGCGACGCAGCAGTGCATCGCAGGCCAGCGCGGTCAACGGCGTCGTCTGCGAGGGTTTCCACACCACGGTGTCGCCGCAGACCAGGGCGATCGCGGTATTCCACGACCAGACCGCGACCGGGAAGTTGAACGCCGAGATCACCCCGACCACACCGAGCGGATGCCACGTCTCCATGAGCCGATGCCCGGGCCGCTCCGACGCCATGGTGCGGCCGTAGAGCTGCCGGGACAGACCGACGGCGAATTCGCAGACGTCGATCATCTCCTGGACCTCACCGCGGGCCTCGGCGCCGATCTTGCCCGCCTCCAGGGTGACGAGTTCGGCCAGCGCGTCCAGGTTGTCGGTCAACAGTTGTCCGAGGCGCCGCACCACGGCGGCGCGTTGCGGCGCGGGGACCGTACGCCAGGTGCGAAAAGCGCTGTGCGCCTTGTCGATCGCGCAGGTCACCTCGAAGGCGGAGGTGGCCGGGACACGCATCAGCTCACCGCCGGTGATCGGTGTGCGGGCGGACAGGTCGCCCGAGTCGACCGGGTCGACGCCGAATTCGAGCAGTAGGCGCGCGGCCCGGTCGCGAAGTTCGTCGGTGGTGGGCAGAACGGGTGCGGATGTCATGTGCGGCTCCGTTTCCGAAATCGGTTCGTGGGTGACTTCGCACCGGTGGGAGATCGTTTCCGGCCCCGGCCACCGCCCGCTGGGTTAGCCTTCGCTGATGGCGGATGCACCTGCGAAACCTGTTCTGGACGATATCGATCGGCTCCTGATCCGCGAATTGATGGCCGACGGCCGGGCCACGCTGTCCAATCTCGCCGAGAAGGCCAGTCTGTCGGTATCCGCGGTGCAGTCGCGGGTGCGCCGGCTCGAGGCGCGCGGCGTGATCCGCGGATATTCCGCGAAGGTCGATCCGGAGGCGCTGGGACAACTGCTGTCGGCATACGTCGCGATCACTCCTCTCGATCCGTCACAGCCCGACGATGCTCCGGCCCTGCTGCAGCACATCCCCGGCATCGAGGAATGCCATTCGGTGGCGGGGGAGGAGAGCTACATGCTGCTCGTCCGGGTGGCCTCGCCCCGGCATCTCGAACAGTTGCTGCAGGAGATCCGCGCCACCGCCAATGTCCGCACCAGAAGCACCATCATTCTGCAGACATTCTATGACAGGTGAGACCTGATCGTAATTTATCCGTTTGCTCGTAGTGAAACCGTAAATATTTTCGTATCCTGTGGGTGTGACCCTCGAACTGGAGCGCCCCGGAACGGCCGACGCGGAGGTCACGAACCCGGCGTCGGTCACCGCCTCGCGCGTACACGACATCCTGTCCGCCCATATGCTCGCCGACGGTTTCGATCTGGTGCTGGACCTGCGCAAATCGCGGGGACGCGACCTGGTCGACGCCCGCGACGGCACCGTCTATCTGGATATGTTCGGCTTCTTCGCCTCCTCCGCGCTGGGGATGAACCATCCGGCGCTGGCGGCGAATGCCCGCTTTCGCGCCGAACTCACCACGGCCGCGCTGAACAAGCCCAGTAACTCCGATATCTATACGGTCGCGATGGCGCGCTTCGTCGACACCTTCGCGCGCGTCCTCGGCGATCCGGCACTGCCGCATCTGTTCTTCATCGACGGCGGCGCGATGGCGGTCGAGAACGCGCTCAAGGTCGCCTTCGACTGGAAGAGCCGCCACAACGCGATGCGCGGCCGCCCGGCCGACCTCGGCACGAAGGTGCTGCACCTGACCGGCGCCTTCCACGGCCGCTCCGGCTACACCCTGTCGCTGACCAACACCGACCCGATCAAGACCGAACGATTCCCGGTCTTCGACTGGCCGCGCATCGAGACCCCCTACCTGCGTCCCGGTGTCGACATCGAGGCCGCCGAGCGGCGAGCGCTGGCGCAGGCCCGGGCCGCCTTCGCCGAAAACCCCCACGACATAGCGTGTTTCATCGCCGAGCCGATCCAGGGCGAGGGCGGCGACCGGCATATGCGACCGGAATTTCTCCGGGACATGCAGGAGCTGTGCCATGAGCACGACGCGCTGTTCCTCGTTGACGAGGTGCAGACCGGTGTCGCGATGACCGGCTCGACCTGGGCCTATCAGCAGTTCGGCCTGCGACCGGACGTGGTCGCGTTCGGAAAGAAGACGCAGGTCTGCGGAATCATGGCCGGCGGCCGTGTCGACGAGGTGCCCGACAACGTGTTCGCGGTGAGCTCGCGGCTCAATTCCACCTGGGGCGGCAACCTCGCCGATATGGTGCGGGCGCGGCGCATCCTCGAGGTGGTCGAGGCCGAAGACCTGGCCGCCCGCGCGAAGGAACTGGGCGCGCTGTTGCTCGACCGGCTGCGTGAGCTCGCCGACCGGCACGAGCGGCTGACCGATCCGCGCGGTCGCGGCCTGATGTGCGCGGTGACGCTGGATTCCGCCGAGCTGCGCGATGCCGTCCTCGCCGAGTTGCGGCAGCGCGAACGGGTACTGTTCCTCGGAACCGGCGAGTGCGGCATCCGGTTCCGGCCGCCGCTGACGGTCACCGCCGACGAGCTCGAGCGGGCGGTGGATGCCCTGGATCGCGTCCTCGCGGGCATGGCCGATCGGTGACGTATCCCGGCTCGCGGGAGCGTGTCCGGGCCATTGTTGTGGCACTTCACCAGCGGTTTTCTGCTGGCAGGTAGTCAATAAGGGTACTGGTCGGTAGCCCCCACTGGAATTCCGCCGGACTGCGCCACTGGTTACACTCCGGGGCATGACGAGTGTCCAGAGTCAGCCTTCGCCGGGTTCGGCGGGCGCCCCCGATATCCACACCACCGCAGGGAAGCTGGCTGATCTGCGCAATCGGCTGGAAGAGGCCCAGCACCCGATGGGTGAGGGCGCGGTCGAGAAGGTCCACGCCAAGGGCAAGCTGACCGCGCGCGAGCGCATCCTGGCCCTGCTGGACGAGGGTTCGTTCGTGGAGATGGACGCCCTGGCCCGGCACCGCAGCGTCAACTTCGGCCTGGAGAACAACCGTCCGCTCGGCGACGGCGTGGTGACCGGCTACGGCACCATCGACGGCCGCGACGTCTGCATCTTCAGCCAGGACTCGACGGTCTTCGGCGGCAGCCTCGGTGAGGTCTACGGCGAGAAGATCGTCAAGGTCATGGACCTCGCGCTCAAGACGGGCCGCCCGCTGATCGGTATCAACGACGGCGCCGGCGCTCGCATCCAGGAGGGCGTGGTCTCGCTCGGCCTCTACGGCGAGATCTTCCACCGCAACATCCAGGCCTCCGGCGTGATCCCGCAGATCTCGCTGATCATGGGCGCCGCGGCCGGTGGCCACGTGTACTCCCCGGCGTTGACCGACTTCGTCGTGATGGTCGACCAGTCCAGCCAGATGTTCATCACCGGCCCGGACGTCATCAAGACCGTCACCGGTGAAGAGGTCACCATGGAGGAGTTGGGCGGCGCCCACACCCACATGGTGAAGTCCGGTACCGCGCACTACGTCGCCTCCGGCGAGCAGGACGCGCTGGACTGGGTCAAGGATCTGCTGAGCTACCTGCCCAGCAACAACCGCGCCGAGGCCCCGCGCTTCCCGGCCAGCGACCCGATCGCCGGCGCGATCGAGGATTCGCTGACCGAGGAGGACCTCGAGCTCGACAGCCTGATCCCGGATTCGCCGAACCAGCCCTACGACATGCACGAGGTCATCCGGCGTCTGGTCGACGACGACGAGTTCTTCGAGGTGCAGGCCGAGCGCGCGATGAACGTCATCGTCGGCTTCGCCCGCATCGACGGCCGCAGTGTGGGTTTCGTGGCCAACCAGCCCACCCAGTTCGCCGGCTGCCTCGACATCGACGCCTCGGAGAAGGCCGCGCGGTTCGTGCGCACCTGTGACGCGTTCAACATTCCGATCATCACGCTGGTCGACGTTCCGGGCTTCCTGCCGGGTACGGGCCAGGAGTACAACGGCATCATCCGCCGCGGTGCGAAGCTGCTCTACGCCTACGGTGAGGCCACTGTGGGCAAAATCACGGTCATCACTCGCAAGGCCTACGGTGGCGCGTACGACGTGATGGGGTCCAAGCACATGGGCGCCGATGTGAACCTGGCGTGGCCCACCGCCCAGATCGCCGTCATGGGCGCCTCGGGCGCGGTCGGCTTCGTCTACCGCAAGAAGCTGCAGCAGGCCGCCGCGGAGGGCGCCGATGTCGACGCACTGCGCCTCGAGCTGCAGAACGAGTACGAGGACACGTTGGTCAACCCGTACGTGGCGGCCGAGCGCGGCTACGTCGACGCGGTGATCCCGCCCTCGCACACCCGCGGCCAGATCGTCTCCGCGCTGCGCTTGCTCGAACGGAAGATGGTTACTCTTCCGCCGAAGAAGCACGGCAACATTCCGCTCTGATCCGACGATATGTGCGGTAGCGGAGGCACACTTTCCGGATGAGTGATGCGTTCGCACCGCGCACGATCGCCGCATCCGGGCGAAGATGGTAGGAAAAGGCCCTCATTCGATGAGGGCCGCACGAATACCCTTCGCGGCGTGGGTTCGTCCCGCACCGTGAACGCCGGCCCTCGGGGCCGGCACAGAACAGGAGGAGTTGGCGCTGTGACGGCTGTGGCTGACGAAGAGATATTGCGCGCCGCCGAATTGGATTTGGCGGTCGACGAATTCGGTGACGACGACACGAAGCTCGCATCCGTCACCGCTGCCGTCGAGGTCGAGGCCGATCACGGGCCGGTGATCCGCGTCCTGAAGGGTTCGCCCACCGACGAGGACCTCGCCGCACTGGTCACCGTATTCGCCGCCGCGAGCGCGAATGCCGGTGCGCCGCAGGACCAGGGCCCGGTGGACAACTGGGGCCGGCCCACCATGATGCATCGCGGTACCTCGCCGTTCTCCCCGTACGCCTTCCCCTACCTGTCGCACATCCGCGGCTGACGTGACGGGATTCGTTCTCGGTTCCGCCTCGCCCGCGCGGCTGCAAGTGTTGCGCGCGGCCGGGCTGGATCCGGTGGTGCGAATATCCGAGGTCGACGAGGACGCGGTGGCCGCGGCTCTGCCGCCGGACACGCCGCCCGCCGGCGTGGTCACCGCACTCGCCACGGCCAAGGCGCACACCGTGGCCGCCGCCCTGATCGCCGACGCCGCCGCGTCCGGACGCGGCCAGGCCGCTCCGGATTCCTACGGCATCGTCTCCGCGCGGGCCCCGCGCCTGGTGGACGACTGTGTGGTCGTCGGCTGTGACTCGATGCTGCTGGTCGGCGGCGTCCTACAGGGCAAGCCCCATACTCCCGACGTCGCCCGCGCCCGCTGGGCCGACATGGCCGGGCGCAGCGCCGATCTGCTGACCGGCCACTGTGTGCTGCGCCTGCGGGACGGGGCGATCGTCGCCGACGCCCACGACTGCAGCACCACCACCGTGCATTTCGCCGAACCCGGGCCGGTCGAGCTGGATGCCTATATCGCCACCGGCGAGCCACTGCGGGTGGCCGGTGCGTTCACCCTCGACGGAATGGGCGGCTGGTTCGTCGACCGCATCGACGGCGACCCCTCCAGCGTCATCGGGATCGGCCTACCGCTGCTGCGTCGCCTCCTGGGCGACGTGGGCGTCGGTATTGCGCAGTTGTGGATCGGTGCGCAGCTGCGGGCCGACGCGATTGGCTGACGGCGTCGGTAGTCGCGGCGCCGCCCCCGCCTGATCCGGGATATGGGCGGGATCCGGCAGCGTGCTCGCCAGTGCCTCCAGGTGAATCACGCACAGTTCCGGGCCCACGAACGGGTGCAGCCGGACGTTCACCGCATCGCGGCCGCCGTTGCGATCCAGGACCTCGCGCATCAGGCCCTGATGCACACCGCAGACCACCTCGGAATGGGTGCGGGCCAATTCGCGCAATGGGCACGCGGTCAGGCGGATGTTGAGCTGGTCGCCGGTTTCGGAGGCGGGATCGCGCTCGGGGGCGAAACCCAGCTCCGAGCTCACTGTCACCGCGATGTCGCGCGCGTCGTCGAGCGAGGCGATGGGCTGCTCGAGCTGTTCGACCTTGGCGCCCCACGCTCGTCCGGCCGTCACGGCCAATTCGGAGCGCCGGCGGGGATCACTGCCGAGCTGATCGGCCAGCACCTGCGCCAGATCCTGATAACCGACCGATCGCTGTACCGCGGTGTATCCGATGCGCGGGCGGCCGCGGCCCCGGGGTGGCTGCTGGAATTGGCGGACCAGCGATTCCCGGGTGAGAACATCGAGATGAAAACGGACGGTGGTGACGTGCTGTCCGGTGATGCGCGCCAGTTCCTGGGCATCGAGAGGCTCGCTGGCGCCGCGTAGGATCGCAAGCAGGCGCCGTCGTGGCCAAGAATCGGACATAGCTCACCCCTCCTCCCATGTGACTTTATCGGACGAAGCTGCGACTTAATCGCGCTTCATCCGATTCGTGATGTGAAACCGCCGGCGCGCATTGTTCGCACCTACGATCGGTACTGCCCAGCCGACCATCGTCTACCACGTGTGAAGGATCTTCCACCGTGCCCGTCGCTCCGGACTCTCATCCATCCTTCGGCTCTCATGCATATCCACCACGATTGGTAACCACCGAGTGGCTGTCGGCAAACATCGGTACGCGCGGCCTCGCGATCGTCGAGTCCAACGAGGACATCCTGCTCTATGACATCGGCCATGTGCCAGGGGCGGTCAAGATCGATTGGCGCGCCGAGCTTACCGATCCGCTCACCCGCGACGTGATCGACGGCGCCCGTTTCGCGGAACTCATGCGCGCGAAGGGCATCGCCCGCGACGATACGGTCGTCGTCTACGGCGACAAGGCCAACGGCACCGCCGCCGCCACCGCCTGGGTCTTCGGCCTGTTCGGCCATCCCGACGTGCGGCTGCTCGACGGCGGCCGGGAAGCATGGATCTCCGAGGCCCGCGACACCACCTTCGAGGTGCCCGACGTCGGGCTGGGGGAGTATCCGGTCGTCGAGCGTGACGACCGGGGCGGCCGGGCCTTCCTCGAGGACGTGCGGGGCTACCTGAACCGCGGCGGATCGGGCATCGGACTGGTCGATGTGCGCGCGGTGGGTGAATACACCGGCGACGACGACCGCATCCTCGACCGGCCGGAGGAACAGTCGTTGCGCGCCGGGCACATTCCGACCGCGATCAACATCCCGTGGACCGCGGCCGTGGGCGGCGACGGCCGATTCCGCAGCCGTGCGGAGCTCGAGGAGATCTACGCGCCGCTGCTCGGCGCCGAGGACACCATCGTCTATTGCCGCATCGGCGAACATTCGGCACACACCTGGTTCGTGCTGACCTCGCTGCTGGGAGTGGCGAATGTGCGCAACTACGACGGCTCCTGGACGGAGTGGAGCAACGCCGTGCGCACGCCGATCGTCAAGGGAAGTGAACCGGGTCCGGCTCCGGCCGCCGTGTCGGCGGCGGCACAGTCGGTCTAAGGTGTTGTTCACGTCACGGGGGTCCGGGCTACTGTTCGGTAGCCCTAGCCGTGTTCGGCGTCTGTTGGCACACTGCCTACACTCACCCGAGACGTAAGTTGTCCACAGCACAGGAGGCTCAGTGCCCAGCCATGCCAGCGCGCAGATCACGAAAGTCCTGATCGCCAATCGGGGCGAGATCGCGGTGCGTGTGATCCGGGCCGCCAAGGATGCCGGTATCGCCAGTGTCGCCGTGTACGCGGAACCGGACGCGGACGCGCCGTTCGTCAAATTGGCCGATGAGGCATTCGCGCTCGGGGGACAGACCTCGGCCGAGTCGTACCTGGTCTTCGACAAGATTCTCGACGCGGCGCGCAAGTCCGGCGCCGACGCGATCCACCCCGGTTACGGCTTCCTGTCCGAGAACGCGGACTTCGCCCAGGCCGTCCTGGACGCCGGGCTGATCTGGATCGGCCCGTCGCCGCAGTCGATTCGCGATCTGGGTGACAAGGTCACCGCGCGTCACATCGCCGAGCGCGCGCAGGCGCCGATGGCCGCGGGCACCAAGGATCCGGTGAAGGACGCGAACGAGGTCGTCGAGTTCGCCAAGCAGTACGGCGTCCCGGTGGCCATCAAGGCCGCCTTCGGTGGTGGTGGCCGCGGCATGAAGGTCGCCCACACCATCGAGGAGATTCCGGAGCTGTTCGACTCCGCCACCCGTGAGGCGACCGCCGCCTTCGGCCGCGGCGAATGCTTCGTCGAGCAGTACCTGGACAAGGCCCGCCACGTCGAGGCCCAGGTGCTGGCCGACAAGCATGGCAACGTGATCGTCGCCGGGACGCGCGACTGCTCGCTGCAGCGCCGGTTCCAGAAGCTGGTCGAGGAGGCGCCCGCGCCGTTCCTGTCCGACGAGGTCCGGGCCAAGATCCACGAGTCCGCCAAGCGGATCTGCAAGGAGGCCGGCTACTACGGCGCCGGCACCGTGGAGTACCTGGTGCAGGGCGAGACCGTCTCCTTCCTCGAGGTCAACACCCGCCTGCAGGTCGAGCACCCGGTCACCGAGGAGACCTCGGGCCTGGACCTGGTGCGCTGGCAGTTCCGGATCGCCAACGGCGAGGAGCTGACCATCACCGAGGACCCGACTCCGCGCGGCCACTCGATCGAATTCCGCATCAACGGTGAGGACGCCGGCCGCGGGTTCCTGCCCGCACCCGGCCCGGTCACCGTCTACAAGGAGCCGTCCGGCCCCGGCGTGCGCGTCGATTCCGGCGTGGTCGCGGGCAGCGTGATCGGCGGCCAGTTCGACTCCATGCTGGCCAAGCTGATCGTCACCGGTGAGAACCGCACCCAGGCACTGGAGCGGGCCGCGCGTGCGCTGGCCGAATATGAGATCGAGGGCCTGGCGACGGTGCTGCCGTTCGACCGCCACATCGTGACCAACCCCGCCTTCGTCGGTGACGGCACCAAGTTCGACGTCTACACCAAGTGGATCGAGAACGAGTGGGAAAACACCATCGAGCCCTACACCGGTGGCCAGCCCATCGAGGACGAGGACGAGGGTGCGCGGCAGACGGTGGTCGTCGAGGTCGGCGGCCGTCGCCTCGAGGTGTCGCTGCCGGGCGGGTTCACCGTGGGCGCGGGCGCGGCCGGTGCCGGCAACAACGGCGCGGGCGTGATCCGCAAGAAGCCCAAGCCGCGCAAGCGTGGCGGCGCGGGCGGCTCGGCCGCCTCCGGTGACGCCGTCACCGCGCCGATGCAGGGCACCGTGGTGAAGGTGGCCGTCGAAGAGGGCCAGTCGGTCGAGGCGGGCGACCTGATCGCCGTGCTCGAGGCCATGAAGATGGAGAACCCGGTCAACGCGCACAAGTCCGGTGTGGTCACCGGGCTGGCCGTCGAGGCCGGCGCCGCCATCACCCAGGGCACCGTGCTCGCCGAAATCAAGTAGTACCAACGGTTTCCGTCGAAGGCCCCGCTCCGATTCGGAGCGGGGCCTTCGACGTTTCGGCGGTGATGTGCGGCAGCACTGTGCCGGTCGGCGGGTCTCCCGGGCGGGCAGGCGGCGACGCTCGTCGGCGGCCGATCGCGGGACGGGTTATCGGCTCGCGCCCTCGCAGGCGGTGGCGTCCTCGGCGCACGAAACGCGGTCGGTACGCGGTGTACCGGGACTGCCCTTCTTTGCCGGGGCGGGGTGGTGCTCCTCGGAATGCGCTGCGGGATGGGGAAATGGGAGCGGCGGCGGCAGAATGTTCGTCGGGAAGGGGAGCGTCCAGCGCGGTGGGATGACCGTCGTGGTGTATTCGGGTTCCGGGGTGGCCGGCGCCGCGGTGGTCGGCGCGGGAGTGTTCACCTCCGTCCGGGTGGTCGACGGCTGGTCGGACGGAGTGCGGGAGCCACTGCTGAGCAGGGCCGTGCATCCGGCGACGACCGCGAGGGCGAGGATGGCGGCGCCTATCAGGGCGGCGGCGACGACGAGAGTCGGGCGTCGTGGCGACGCGGCCGGAACATGCTGTGCCGTAACCGATTTCACCGGAAGCGACGTGCTACCCACCAGAGTGGGCCGGGGGTTACCGGCGGACGGCGGATTCGGCCGGGCGGACACCGCGTGATCTGCCGGGGCCGCCGGCGGACCAACGGGTGCGCTCGCGTCCGGCAGGACACGAGTAGCCCGGACCGGGACAGGCGGCCGGTCGGATGCCATGCCTGCGGGTTCTGAGCCGACTCTTCTCGTTACGGGTGCGGGCCCGGGGTGCCCGTAGGCGGCGGGTGCGGGGCTGGAGTAACCCCTCGGGGCCGGCGCGGCGTCCTGCCGGGTCGCCGCGAAGGTGGGGCCGGTCGCCCCAGGCGCAGGGCTGATGTACCTGGTCGCGGATGCCGACCCCAGCCGCGTCGTGGGTCCCTGTTCGGATTGCAGCAACGGCGGTGTGCGATCGGCGATCGTCATTCCGACGGCGGCCCGGGCCGCGGCCGCCAACTCGCCCGCGGTGCGGTAGCGGTCGCCGGCACGCTTGGCCATACCTCGCGCGACCACCGCGTCGAGGGCGGCGGGGATGTGCGCATCGGCGGCGGAGGGGCGCGGCGGGGCTTCGTGCAGGTGGGCGTGCAACTGCTGTACGGCGTCGGTATCGCCGAACGGCCTTCGCGCGGTGAGACATTCGTACAGCACGCACGCCAGCGAGTACACGTCCGAGCGGGAGTCGCCGTGCCCGGTGAAGCGTTCCGGCGCCATATAGGCGAGCGTGCCGACCGTGAAACCGGTTGCGGTGATGGTGGTCTGCCCGGCCGCGCGGGCGATGCCGAAATCGATGAGGTAGGCGAATCCGCTGGTGTGCACGATGATGTTGGCGGGCTTCACATCTCGATGCACCAGCCCGGCCGCGTGCGCGGCATCGAGCGCCTCGGCGATCTGCGAGGTCAGCTCGACCGCCTCCGCCGGCTCCATCGCGCTCGACCGCACCAGCCGCGCCAGGTCCACGCCCGGGATGTAGGCCATATCCAGATACAGCCGTCCGGCGTATTCGCCGAACCGATGGATCGGCGCGATATGCGGATTGTCCAGATGCGCCCCGATCCGGGCCTCCCGCTCGAACCGCCGCCGGTAATCCGCGTCCTCGGCCGCACTCCCGGACAGGATCTTCAGCGCGACGGTCCGCGCATCCGCGGGGTCGTACGCCAGCCACACCTCCCCGGCCGACCCCCGGCCGAGCAGTCGATCGAGCCGGTACCGCCCGAATTCCCGCGCGGTCACCGCATCCGCCTGATATGCGTGATATTCGGCCGAAAGCCGCCGGGGACACCGCCGCTCGCCGGTGTCGTCCGCGTCCGGAGCCCCGCGTCGCCGATCTGCGGTCGCGTCTCGGTCGGTTGTGGGGCTCGGCCCGTCGACGCTGCGACGAGCGGGGCGGCGGCGGTGCCGATGCCGCGCTGGCGGAACATGAGACCGACGATAGTGCGGAGATGCGGCCGGCGGTACCGCGGGTGGATCGGGCCCGCTCACCGGCGCGCAGCGCGGTAATCTCGTGCCATGGCTGATTCTCCCGACGTCCGCATCGGTACCGCGGAGCGCGAGCAGGCGATGCAGCGCCTGTCGGAGCACTTCGCCGCCGGTCGGTTGTCGGTCGCCGAGTTCGACGAACGCAGCGGCCTGATCGCCGCGGCGGTGACGCGGGGTGATCTGGCGCCGGTGTTCAGCGACCTCCCGGCCGCCGTACCCGAGCCCCCGGAACCGCCGGAACCGGCCGCGGCCCAGCCGGGCGGGCGCCGCGAATTCGCCGGTCCGATGATGGGCCTGGTGGTGATCCTGGCGCTCGTGCTGTTCTTCACCACCCACACCTGGCTCTGGTTCCTGCTCATCCCCGCGGCGGGCATCATCACCGGCGGCCTGCAGCAGCGCGGCCACGATCGCCGGCTCCTCGGCGGCGATGATCATCGCGCGCTCGACCGCCGCCGCCGTCGGCGCGACCGTCGCCGGAGGTTCTGATGGAGCCGATCGAGATCAACGCCGGCAGTTGGTATCTGCGCGCGCTGCGTGCCGACGACCGCATCGACGATCGCCCGGCACTGGCCGACGGCGGCATCACCGAACCCGGTTATGTCGAACGCCGTGCCCGCGAATGGGCCGAGCAGACCGGCTATTCGTGGGCGGTGTGCGAACCCACCACCGCGGAACTGGTCGCCGAGATCGTGGTGACGCCTCGAGCCGATGGCACCGCGGAGATTTCGGGCTGGTCGCGTGCGGGCTATGATTCCGCGCTGCAGTCCGGCCTGACCGCGGTGAGCCGTTTCGTCGCCGGAGCCTTGGGCCTGCAACCTTTGTGATTCCACCGAATATGCTGTGCCGCAGCGCTTTTCGTGGCGAGCGTCCGGGGCGGCTGACTAATTCGGTGGATTGCCCCGTGCCCGTACCCGTACGGTGAGGACTCCGAAATCAAGCACTGGGGAGGTGCGCGATGTGGGAGTGGAGTAGATCGGTCGCGGAACGGGCTACCGCGACAGCGTGGACCCGGTCGGCCGGAGAACCGGCGCCGACCGTCGTGGATCCGGAGGTCTGGGCCGAGCAGTCGGGGCGGCCGGAAGAGGCCGGCGAACCGGCCTCCGACGCCGTCATGGCATTCGGGGGAGTGGACGGACTCGTGCGCTCGATCCATCTGCCGGAGTACGACCTGGCCCGATGAGACGACCCGGGACGCGGGTGTCGCCGATATGTCGGCACCCGTATCTCGAACGACTTGAGAGGGGCGTCGCGGAGCGGCATATCGGCCGCCCGAGCCCGCAGGAGTAGCCTGCGAGGCGTGCAGAGGCCACCCTTGGACGCCGATATCCTGCGACATGCCGTCGCCGAACAGCCCGACCTGTCGTTCTTCTCCCGTATCGATGTGGTGGAGTCGACCGGTTCGACCAATGCGGATCTGATCGGTGAGGCCGGCGATCCGTCCTCCGATCGGCGGGTGCTGATCGCCGAATATCAGGACAGCGGCCGCGGCCGTCACGAACGTTCGTGGGTGAGTCCGCCGCGCGCGCAGATCGCGATGTCGATTCTGGTGCGGCTCGGCGGTATCGAACCGGCCGTTCTCGGCTGGCTGCCGCTGCTGACCGGTGTCGCCGTCGTGGACGCGGTCCGCGAAACCACCGGCCTGGACGCGAACCTGAAGTGGCCCAACGATGTTCTGATCGGCGGCCGCAAGGTGGCCGGCATCCTGGCCGAGGTGGCCTCCGGTGCGGGCGCTCCGGCGGTCGTCGTCGGTGTCGGGCTCAATGTGAGCCTCACCGAGGACGAACTGCCTGTGCCGCATGCCATTTCACTGACCCTCGCGGGCGCCGAGAACGCCGACCGCAACGCGTTGGTCCTCGCCCTGCTGCGCGCCTTTTCCCGCCACTTCACCGAATGGCGGACGGAGAACTGGAATGTCGGCGCGCTGGCCGACGCGTATCGTGCCCGCTGTGCCACCCTCGGCGCGGACGTGCGGGCGGAATTGCCCGGCGGCGAGGTCCTCACCGGCGTGGCCACCGATATCGACGGCTACGGCCGCTTGATCATCGGTGGCCGTTCGGTATCGGCGGGCGACGTCACTCATCTTCGCCCGGCATAGCGGGACGAATCAGGGGGTAGGGTTCGACTATGGGTTATCCGGAGGAGCTGCTCGCGCCGGACGAGCAGCTGCTACTGCACCGTCATCCGCATTGGAAGATGTTGTTCTTGCCGGCGCTCACCTTCATCCTCGCCACGGCGCTGGCCGGATTTCTGAGCGGGCTGGCCTGGCGCAACACCGAGGGCACCACGCGCAACATCGTTCTCATCGCGATCGTCGTGGTGTGGGCGCTACTGGTGGTGTGGCGTTGCCTGTCGCAGGTGATCCGTTGGAAGTCAACGCATTTCATCATCACCGACCGGCGCGTGCTGGTACGCGAGGGCGTACTCACCCACACCGGCATCGATATCCCGATGAACCGCATCTCCAGTGTGCAGTTCCGCCACGGCTTGTCGGACCGGTTGCTGGGCACGGGCACGCTGATCATCGACGCCGCCTCGGGGGATCCGTTGGAATACGACGACATTCCGAACGTGCAGAAGGTGCATTCGCTGCTGTACCACCAGGTCTTCGACAACCCGCACGGCGATCCGGGCCACGACCAGTATCAGGACCCTCGTTACGGCCGCCGTCGATAGCGGCCGCGGCGGTTCGGTGGCGCACGCCCGATCGGCCCGGTTCGCCAGTAATCTTGTGCTGTGACCGCCGTACTGCTGGCCGAGGACGATGAGGCCATCGCCGCTCCGCTCTCGCGAGCCCTGGGGCGCGAAGGCTATTCGGTAACCGTCGAGAGTTTCGGCCCCGCCGTGCTGCGCCGGGCGCTGGAGGGTGAACACGATCTGCTCATCCTCGACCTCGGGCTACCCGGAATGGACGGTCTGGAGGTGTGCCGCCAGGTACGCGCCCGGGGCGCCGATCTCGCGGTGCTGATGTTGACCGCCCGCACCGACGAGGTCGATTTCGTGGTGGGACTCGACGCCGGCGCCGACGACTATGTCGGGAAACCCTTCCGCCTCGCCGAACTGCTCGCCCGCGTGCGAGCCCTGTTGCGGCGCAGCGGCATCGGCGACGAGGCGGTGGAGATCGGCGGCGTGCGGCTCGAACCCGCCGCGCGCCGGGTACTGGTCAACGGCCACGAGGTGAATCTGGCCAACAAGGAATACGAACTGCTCAAGGTGCTCATCGATCGGGCCGGGCAGGTCGTGCCGCGCGAGACGATCCTGCGCGAGGTGTGGGGCGATGCCGATCTGCGCGGCTCCAAGACCCTCGATATGCACATGTCCTGGCTGCGCCGCAAGATCGGCGACGAGGGCCCCGTCGCGGAGCGGCGCATCGTCACCGTGCGCGGTGTCGGTTTCCGCTTCAATACCGATTGATCGCCGATGCGGCGCCGAATTCTGCTGTCCATGCTGGCGGCCCTGACCCTCACCACCGTGGTGCTGGGTATCCCCTTGGCGTTCACGGCGTGGCAGTGGGTGGCCGACATCACCCGCAGTGACCTGCGCGCCCGGCTGGATCGCATGTCGGTGGAGATCGTCGGCCAGGAGCGTGACGACGGATTGGTCCACGGCGTGCTCGACCTGCGCTCGGTGCGGCCGCTGATCCCCGCCGGCGGACGGCTGACCATCATCTATCCGACGCCCGAGGACGCCGCGCTGCGCGTGGACGCGGGTGCGCCGGAGGTCGAGAACCCGGTGGTGGAATCGCTGTCGATGGGCACGTCCGGCTCGCTGCGACTCGAGGTGCCGGCCGCCCCCATGCATTCGATGCAGCGGCAAGCGGTGGGCGCGGTGGCACTGGTGGCGCTGGCCTCCCTGGCCGCGGGCGCCGCGGTGGCGGTGGTGACCGCGCGACGGGTCGCCGATCCGCTGCGCGATGTGGCCGCGCGCGCCGCGCGGCTTGCGAAGGGCGATTTCCGGCCCGATCCGCGCCGACACGGGATCACCGAACTCGACCGCGTCTCGGATGTGCTCGATTCGGCGACGGTGGAGATCGCGGGCCGGCTGCAGCGCGAGCACGCGCTGGTCGCCGATGTCTCCCATCAGTTGCGCAGTCGCCTGACCGCGGTGCGGCTGCGCCTCGACGAATTGTCGGCGCATCCGGATCCGGCGGTCGTCCAGGAATCGGAGGAGGCGATGGCGCAGGTCGACCGGCTCACCGAGGCGATCGACGAATTGGTCCGCGATTCCCGCGACCAGGACGCCGCCGATCACGAACCGGTTCCGGTGGTCGCCGAATTGCGCGGGGTGGTCGCCGAATGGCGGCATCCCTTCGCCGAGGCCGGGCGCAAGCTCGTGCTCTCCGGCGATCCGGGTCTGCGCGCCCCGGTGACCGGATCGCGGTTGCGTGAGGCGGTGGCCGTACTGGTCGACAACGCGCTGGTACACGGCGGAGGTGACTGCTCGGTGTCGGTGCGCACGGTCTACGGCGGGCCCGACCGGGAACCGCTGGTGGCGGTGGAGGTGGCCGATGAGGGCGAGGGAGTCAGCGACGAACTGGCGCCGCACATCTTCGACCGCGGCTTCTCCGGCGCCGGATCGACCGGGGTGGGGCTGGCGCTGGCGCGTGCGCTGATCGAAGCCGACGGCGGCCGCCTGGAACTCCAGCGACGGCGGCCGGCGCTGTTCGCGGTATTCCTCGGTAAGCCGACCGCGGGGCGGTCGGGTAACGGCGTCATCGGGGAGCCCCGCTGAACGACGGGTTCAGCTGAAGCCGAGCGGTTTCTCTTCCTCGTACAGCTCTTCGAATTCTTCGACCAGCGCATCGATTTCGTCGGGGAACACCCAGCGCTTCATCGCCCAGAATCGGAACACCATCTGCAGGATGTTGCCGATGATGAAGGCGCTGACGAAGTCGGCGATGTTCTCCACGGTCAAGCTGACATCGGGGACGTGCAGGTGGAAGAAATACCGCGAAACCCAGAGCGGGAGATTCGACAGCAGCACGCCGATGGCGCTGACCATGAAGAACAACAGGGCTTCGTGGTGTTTCTCACGACCGCCGCGACCCTTGAACGACCATTCCCGGTTCAGGATGTAGGACGCGATGACCGCGATAACCCCAGAAATGATCTTGGCCGTGATCGGTTTCGACTCGAGAACCGTCAATTTGAGGATGTAGAAGATACCGCTGTCGATGACGAAAGTGGTCGCTCCGACAATCGCGAACTTGATCAGCTCGTGATGGCGAATAGCGAGGTCCCGAAGTGTTTTCGGCAGGATGTTGACCACATCGTCGACAAATGGCACCCGGTGAGTCTACGTCCGTCCCGCGCTGGGCAATCAACCCGCACTCACTCCCGCGTGTGGGCGCATGACAACATGGTGGGCTGTGAGCGAGCGTAGTGGGCCATCGATGGACCCTTCCACCGGGGTGCAAGAGGTTGCCGAAGGTGAACCGATGCCGGTTTCGCGCAGTTTCGAAGGCGGTGGAATGCCGACCGTCGCGATGATCGGCGGCGGGCAGCTGGCGCGGATGACGCATCAGGCCGCCGTGGCGCTGGGGCAGTGCCTGCGGGTCCTGGCCGAGCGACCCGACGATCCGGCGGCTCAGGTCAGCCCCGAGGTGGTGCTCGGATCGCACACCGATCTCGCGGCGCTGCGCAAGGTTGCCGTCGGTACGCACGCGGTGACCTTCGACCACGAACATGTGCCGACCGAACATCTGCTGGCGCTGGTGGCCGAGGGTGTGAACGTGCAGCCGCCGCCGGCCGCGCTGGTCTACGCCCAGGACAAGCTCGCGATGCGGCGCAAGCTGGCCGGGATGGGCGTGCCGGTCCCGGCGTTCACGGCGGTCGAGACCGTCGCGGACGCCACGGGCTTCCTCGCCGAGCACGGTCCGTTCGTGCTGAAGGCGGTGCGGGGCGGCTACGACGGGCGCGGCGTGTGGATGATCGACGACGCCGCCGAGGCGGAACGCATCGTCACCGATCAGCTCGGGCACGGTGTGACGTTGCTCGCCGAGCAGCGGGTGGATCTGAAACGTGAGCTCTCGGCGATGGTGGCGCGCTCGCCGTTCGGCCAGGCCGCGGCCTGGCCCGTGGTGGAGACCGTGCAGCGCGAGGGCCAGTGCGCCGTGGTGATCGCGCCCGCGCCGCAACTGTCGGACGAGGCCGCGACCGAGGCCGAATCGCTGGCCCTGCGACTGGCCGCCGAACTCGGCGTCACCGGTGCGATGGCCGTCGAGCTGTTCGAGACCCACGCCGGTGACCTGCTGGTCAACGAGCTGGCCATGCGGCCGCACAATTCCGGGCACTGGGGGATGGACGGCGCCGTCACCGGACAGTTCGAACAGCATCTGCGCGCGGTGCTCGACTATCCGCTGGGCGCCACCACGCCGCTGGCGCCCGTGACGGTGATGGCGAATATTCTCGGCGCGGCCGAGGCGCCGTCGATGTCGATGGACGAGCGGCTGCATCACCTCTTCGCCCGGATCCCGGAGGCGAAGGTGCACCTCTACGGCAAGGGCGAGCGCCCGAAGCGCAAGATCGGGCATGTGAACATCCTCGGTGACGACGTGGCCGAGGTGCGGGAGAAGGCCGAACGGGCGGCGCACTGGATGTCGCACGCGGTGTGGACCGATGGATGGGATCCCCATGAGTAACGCAATCGGGTTCGATGGTCGCTCCGCGGGCACCGCTGCGGCGGTCGGCCTGATCATGGGCAGCGACTCCGACTGGCCCACGATGGAAGCGGCCGCGGAAGCGTTGGCGGAGTTCGGGATTCGCTTCGAGGTCGGTGTGGTCTCGGCGCACCGCACGCCACAGCGCATGCTCGACTACGCCCGCGACGCCGCCGGTCGCGGCGTCAAGGTGATCATTGCCGGTGCCGGTGGCGCCGCGCACCTGCCCGGTATGGTCGCCTCGGCCACGCCGCTGCCGGTGATCGGTGTCCCGGTACCGCTGAAGTATCTCGACGGCATGGATTCCCTGCTGTCGATCGTGCAGATGCCGGCCGGCGTTCCCGTCGCCACGGTCTCCATCGGCGGCGCCCGCAACGCGGGCCTGCTGGCCGTCCGCATCCTCGCCGCCGCCGACCCCCAGCTGCGCACCCGCATGGAACAGTTCCAGGCCGACCTGGAGAAACTGGTCCTCGACAAGGACGAAGCCCTGCGCACCCGCCTGCTGGGTTAGTCGTCGGCGCGCGCGGGATCTTCCCGTACGGCACAGCTACCGTTGTGGGGTGCCCAGCGACAATTCGACCCCCGTCCGTGCCGCCGACGCCGCGGAGTTCCGGCTGGCCGTGGTCGATCACGCGTTGCGGCTGTTCGCGGAACAGGGGTACGAGGCGACCACGGTGGACGAGATCGCGGAGGCGGCGGGGATTTCGCGGCGCACGTTCTTCCGGCAGTTCCGGTCGAAGGAGGATGTGGTCTTCGCCGACCACGAGGAGCAGCTCGCCCGGGCGAAGGCGTATCTGACCGCGGCGCAAGGTGACCCGTGGGATGCCGTGCGGGAGGCGGTGGTCGGGATCTTCGAGCGGTTCACCGAGACCAGGGAACTGGCCGCGCGCCGCTACCGGGTCGTGCGGCAGGCGTCGGCGCTGCGCGACCGCGAGATCGTGACCGTCTTCCGGTACGAACGGCTGTTCACCGACTATCTGCGCGATCGGCTGCCCGAGGTGCCCGATCTGGCGCTGATCCAGTTCAGTGCGGCCGTCACCGCCACCCACAACTATCTGCTGCGCCGCATGGTGCGTGGCCGATCCGAGGCGAGCGCCGCCGATCTGCGCGCGGCGGTGCGGGCGATCGCGCCACCTGGTCCGGCGCCGGATCCGGCCGAGCTGGTGGTGGCGGTCTTCCCGCGCGCGATGCCCGCCCGGCAGGTCGCCGACCTCCTGGCCGACCGTCTCGATAATCTGTGACCCGGGCCGGCGATGTCGCGGTTTGGCACTGAGTGCCAGCGAAGATTCCGGGTATCTCCTCACGTTGTCGCGATTCGGCAGCGTATACTCGGATACGACTGGCACTGAGTGCCGAGGTGCGCCAGTGTAGTGCCGGAATTCGCGGACCAGGCGAACCGAACCCCCACGACCAGGAGTGAACGCATGGCGGGCAACCCCGATTTCGATCTGTTCAAGTTGGACGACATCCACGACGAGCTGCGCGCGGCGATTCGCGGCCTGGCCGAGAAGGAGATCGCCCCGCACGCCAAGGATGTCGACGGCAACGCCCGCTTCCCGAAGGAGGCCCTGGACGCGCTGAACGCCGCGGGCTTCAACGCGGTCCACGTCCCCGAGGCCTACGGCGGCCAGGGTGCCGACTCGGTCGCGACCTGCATCGTCATCGAAGAGGTCGCCCGCGTCTGTGGTTCGTCCTCGCTGATCCCGGCCGTGAACAAGCTCGGCACCATGGGCCTGATCCTGCAGGGCTCCGAGGAGCTGAAGCAGAAGGTGCTGCCCGACCTCGTCGAGGGCAAGATGGCCTCCTACTGTCTGTCCGAGCGTGAGGCCGGCTCCGATGCGGCCTCCATGCGCACCCGCGCCAAGCGCGACGGCGACGACTGGGTGATCAACGGCTCCAAGTGCTGGATCACCAACGGCGGCCAGTCCACCTGGTACACCGTGATGGCCGTGACCGATCCGGAGAAGGGCGCCAACGGCATCTCCGCGTTCATGGTGCACAAGGACGACGAGGGCTTCGTGGTCGGCCCGCTCGAGCACAAGCTGGGCATCAAGGGTTCGCCGACCGCCGAGCTGTACTTCGAGAACTGCCGCATCCCGGGCGACCGGATCATCGGCGCCGAGGGCACCGGTTTCAAGACCGCGCTGCAGACCCTCGACCACACCCGGCCCACCATCGGCGCGCAGGCCGTCGGTCTGGCGCAGGGCGCGCTGGACGCCGCGATCGCCTACACCAAGGACCGCAAGCAGTTCGGCAAGGCCATCGCCGATTTCCAGAACACCCAGTTCATGCTCGCCGATATGGCGATGAAGGTGGAGGCCGCGCGCCTGATGGTCTACACCTCGGCCGCCCGCGCCGAGCGCGGCGAGAAGAACCTGGGCTTCATCTCCGCCGCCTCCAAGTGCTTCGCCTCCGATGTCGCGATGGAGGTGACCACCAACGCGGTGCAGCTGTTCGGTGGCGCCGGCTACACCACCGACTTCCCGGTGGAGCGGATGATGCGCGACGCCAAGATCACCCAGATCTACGAGGGCACCAACCAGATTCAGCGTCTGGTCATGTCGCGTCAGCTGCTGCGCTGATCGCACGGTCGTCCGAGGGCGTGGGCGGTGCCGGGTGCCGTCTCGGCGCCGCCCGCGTCACCTTGTGACATCGAACCGAAGCGGCCGCACCTCCTGGCGCGTCGCGCGCGGCGGGTTGTCAGGGCGCGTTACGGTATCGAAGCGCCGAATTCAGTGAATTACCGGCAATTTTCGCTGGTAGAACGGTAGTGCCCCGAAAATCTCTGCGAAGTACTTTCATCTGCAATTTCAAATGTTCGTTCAATCGCAATCGGGCGAATTCGGAATTGTCCCAACGGCTTTCGCAGCGCACTATTGATGCATGGCAGGCGTGGAGATCACCGACAGGTTCGTCCGCCGCACTCTGGACAACGGCCGAATCGAAGAGGTCACCTGGCTGGAGCTGACCGAGGTGCGGATCATCACGACCGCCGACGGCCCCTTCGCCGACGATGTGTTCTTCGTGCTGATCGGTGTGCGCGGGAACGGTTGCGTGGTCCCGCATTCCGCTGCCGACACCGAGTTCCTGGCCCGCCTGCAGAAACTGCCGGGCTTCGACAACGCCGCCGTGATCGAGGCGATGGAGACGGTCGGGGACCGGCAGTTCCTGGTCTGGCGGCGCCGCGTCTGACGCGGCCGCCGGAATATGTCCGCTAGGCGACCAGGTCGGCGTATTCGCGATGGTCGCCGATGTACTGCTCCACGTACCAGCAGGTCGGCACCACCGCGAAGCCGTTGTCGCGGCAGTCGGTGAGCGCGTAGTCGACCAGTTGCGCCGCCACCCCGCGCCCGCGGAACTCCGGGAAGGTGAGGGTGTGGTTGAGATCGCGAATCGGCTTCTCGCCCGCGCTGCTCTCGTTGTAGTCCGCGTAGCCCGCGAGGGTGTCGTCGATGTAGATCTCGTAGCGGCCGGCGGCCGTATTGTGCTCGAGCCTGGTCGTCATATCAGGTGGAACCGCCGTCCCGGGCCGATTTGTTCCACGCGGGTCAGCTCCCGCAGACCCGATTGAGTTCGTCGGTGAAGGGCTGCAGATCGGTGACGCTGTCGTCGATCAGGGCATCGGCGTATCCGGTGATCGCCGCCCGCTCCTCACCCGCGGCGAGATCGCCGACGGTCCACAGCCGATCGTGCAGGGCCCGGGCCGTCTCGGCGTCGAATGTGCCGCCGCTCATCTGCACTCCCGCGTTGACCATCGCGATGGCTCGATCGCAGGCCGGAGACTTCGCCTCGGCGGTGGCCGTCGGCAGAAGCAGCAGGGAAGCGGTCGTGACAGCGGCGAACACGACGGCGGGCAGGCTCTTGATCATGGGTCCTCGGGAGGCTTTCGATAGGGGCCGCTCACCAGGCGAGCGAACCGAGATCTCGCAGCCTAGCCGCCGACTGTCCGGTTTGCGAGATTTTTCCGGCTGCGGGGGTTCAGAGCACGGCGCCCGGATTGAGAATGCCGTGCGGGTCCAGGGCGTCCTTGATGCGCCGAGTCAGATCCATCACCTCCGGACCGACCTGGTCCGGCAGCCACGCTTTCTTCAACCGCCCGACCCCGTGCTCGCCGGTGATCGTGCCGCCCAGCGCGATGGCCAGGTCCATGATCTCGCCGAAGGCCTGATGGGCGCGTGCGGTCTCGTCCGCGTCGGCGGGGTTGTAGACGATCAGCGGGTGGGTGTTGCCGTCACCGGCGTGCGCGATCACCGAGATCAGCACCTCGCGCCGCTCGGCGATCTCGGCGATCCCCGTGACCAGGTCGCCCAGGCGCGGCAGCGGGACGCCGACGTCCTCGAGCAGCAGCGGGCCCTTGCGTTCCACCGCGGGGATCGCGAATCGCCGTGCGGCGCAGAACGCTTCGCCCTCCTCCGGGTCTTCGGTCCGGAAAACCTCGGCGGCTCCGGCGCTTTCGCAGGCCTCGGCGATGATGGCGGCCTCCCGCGCGCGGAATTCGCCGGGGGCGTCGGAGCGGGCCACCAGCATGGCGGCGGCCTCGCGATCGAGTCCCATCCGCATTTCGTCCTCGACCGCGTTGATCGCCACCGAGTCCATGAATTCGAGCATCGAGGGACGCAGCCGGGCCGCGACCGCCTCGATCGCCGCCGTTGCCGCGGTGAGGGTGGAAAACGTGGCGACCACGGTGCTCTGCTGCGGCTGCGCGGGCAGCAGGCGCAGCGTCAGCTCGGTGATGATGCCGAGGGTGCCCTCGCTGCCGACGAACAGTTTGGTCAGCGAGAGCCCGGCGGAATCCTTGAGCCGCGGCCCGCCCAGCCGCACCACCGTGCCGTCGGCGAGCACCACTTCCATACCCAGGATGTAGTCGGTGGTGACGCCGTATTTCACGCAGCACAGCCCACCGGCGTTGGTGGCGGCGTTGCCGCCGATCGAGCAGATCTCGAACGACGACGGATCCGGCGGGTACCACAGTCCGTGTTCGGCGGCGGCCCGTTTGACCTCCGCGTTCAGCAGTCCGGGCTGAGTCACGGCGGTGCGGGTGACCGGATCGACCGTGATCTCGCGCATGCGCTCGGTGCTCACGAGCAGGGCGCCGTCCTGTGCGGTCGCGCCGCCGGACAGTCCGGTCCCGGCGCCGCGCGGTACGAGCGGGACCCGATGTTCGTGTGCCCAGCCGACCACGGTCGCGACCTGCTCGGTGGTCAGCGGCCGCACCAGCGCCGCCGGCATGCCGGCCTGTGGATCGAGTGCGCGGTCGTGGCGGTACCCGGCGAGGATGTCGGGATCGGTGACGACCGTGCCGTCGGGAAGCCGGTCTGCGAGTGCTGCGATGTCCACACTCCGAACCTACGTGCTCGCACGGGATCCGTGCGCAGTACACTGCCGCGGTGTCCGATGCCAAGCTCGAGATCCAGATGCTCCACGACCGGATCATGGTTCGCGTCTCCCAGGAGGAGGGTGAACGACGCAGCAGCGGCGGCATTCTGATTCCCGCGACCGCGCAGGTGGCCAAGCGGCTGACCTGGGGTGAGGTCAGCGGGGTCGGTTCGCACGTGCGCAGCGTGGGTGTCGGCGACCGCGTGCTGTTCAGCGCCGAGGATCAGTTCGAGGTGGAGGTGCAGGGCCAGGCCTATCTGGTGCTGCGCGAACGTGATCTGCACGCGGTGGCCAGCGAGCGCCCCGAACACGGCACCGGCCTCTACCTGTAACCGCCACGGCGATGCCCCCGGTCGTGCGGCCGGGGGCATCGAGCCGTTCAGCGGGTTTGCCGCGGCAGCGCCAGCGCGGCGGCGAGCACCACTGCGAGGACCACGATGCCGGCCACCGCGGCCATCTCCATGGCGGTCACGTAGCTGCCGGTGGTGTGCACCGCGCCCAGCGCCGAGAAGAAGATGACGCCGAGAACCGTTGCGCCGATGGCATTTCCGAACTGCTGCGCGGTGGTGAGCACGCCGGCCGCCATCCCGGCCTGCGGTGCGGGGATACCCGAGGACAGCACGGCCGAGACGACCGAGGGGATGGTCATACCGTTGCCGAGGCCGACGATCATCATGCCCGGGATCAGCGCCAGGGCGCTCACCTGTGTGCCCATACCGGCCAGCACCGCCAGGGTGATGCCCAGGCCGGTCAGGCTGGTGCAGGTTCCGATCACCATGACCCGGTTTCCGAAGCGATCGGCGACCCGTGGTGCGAGGAACAGTGAACTGCCCGCGAAGCACAGTCCCAGCGGCGCGAACGCCAAACCCGCACGCAGCGGCGACAATCCGAGTCCGCCCTGCAGCATCAGCGTCAGGCAGAGCATGAAGCCGGCGAAGAAGGTCAGATAGCCGCCCGCGATCACCAGGCCGAGACTGAAGCCGCGTTCGCGGACCATGGCGGTGTCGAGGACCGGTTCCCCGCCCCGGTGTGCCAGCCGGTTCTCGTAACGCAGCGTCGCCAGCAGCGCCGGCGCGGCGGCCGCCATCGACACCCAGGTCCACAGCGGCCAGCCCTCCGGCCGGCCCAGCGTGATCGGGATCAGCAGCAGGGCCAGTGCCGCGGAAATTCCCACGGCGCCAACGGGATCCAAGCGTGCCCGGCGAGTGCTGCCGGCGCGGGGGAGCCAGCGGGCGGCCAGGGCGGCCGCGACCACTCCGATCGGCACGTTGATGTAGAAGATGGTCCGCCAGCCCCAGCCGAACAGATCGGCGTCGAGCAGGATGCCGCCGAGCACCTGGCCCGCGACCGCGCCGAGGCCGATGGTGGCGCCGAACGCGGCCATCGCCCGCGGCCGCTCGAGCGGCGGGAACAGGGTGTTGATCAGCGCGAGCATCTGCGGCACCATCAGCGCCGCGGTGCCGCCCTGCAGCACGCGGGCCCCGACCAGCGTCCAGGCGTCGGTCGCGAGGCCGCAGAGCAGCGACGCCACCGTGAAGGCCAGCATGCCGATCACGAACAGGCGCCGGTGGCCGAACAGGTCGCCGAGCCGCCCGCCCGTGATCAGGCCCGAGGCGTAGGCGAAGCCGTAGCCGCCGACGATCAGTTCGAGCGCCGCTTCGCCGGCGTTCAGGTCGTGTTGCAGTGAAGAGGCGGCGACATTGACGACGAACCAGTCGAACATCGCCATGAACATGGCGCTCAGCACCACCGGGAGAACCCGCCAGCGAGCCGGGTAGGGCACGACGTCGGCCGGCGGTGTGCGCAGAAGCGTTGGGGCGGTAGGGGTTTCGAGGGTGGACATATCGGACTCCCCGGAATCGGTCGAGAGTGTCGGCGGCGCCGCGCTGCGCCACGGGATGCGGATCGCTCTCCGCGAGGGATGTAACTAACCGGTTGGTTAGAACCATTCCAGCGCCCGCGACGTCGTGTCAACCAATTGGTTGGTTAGCATCGATGGCATGCCCCCGCGCGATCCCGAGGCCACCAAGGCCCGCATCTTCGAGGCGGCGACCGAGGAGTTCGCCGCCCACGGGATCGCCGGTGCCCGCGTGGATCGCATCGCCCGCAATGCCAAGGCCAACAAGCAGCTGATCTACGCCTACTTCGGTGACAAACAGCAGCTGTTCGAGCAGGTGCTGGAGAAGGCGATGATCGATGTGGCCGCGGCGGTGTCGACCGATATCGACGATATCGATGCCTGGGTGGACGCCCACATCGCCTACCACCGCGAACATCCGGAATTCCTCCGGCTGCAGATGTGGGAGGCGCTGGAGCTGGCGCCGGATCAGGTCACGGCCGGCGAGGCCCGCGCCCGCCGCTACCGGGACAAGATCGAGAAGGTCGAGGCCGCGCAACGGCGCGGACTGCTGCGCGACGATATGCCGCCCGGATACCTGCTGACCCTGCTGACCGGACTGATCAACTATCAGCAGGCGCTCCCGCAGTCCCGGCGGTTCGTCGTCGGCGGCCCCGACGATCCGGCGGAACTGCGCAACTGGGTGCGCGACGCCGCGCGCCGGATCGTGGCGCCGCGCGAGGACGCCTGAGACGGACGCTCGCTAACGGCGCGCGGTCATCTCCTGCTCGAGGCCGGCGAGATCGGTGGTGAGCGAGCCGCCAGCGAAAGCCATTGCGGCATACGACCGTTCGGCCGCGTCGGGATGTCCGGCACCACAGGCGTCGGTCACCATGATCGGCAGATAGCCCAGATCGATGCCGTGCCGCACCGTCGGCTCGATACCGACCTCGAGGGCGATCCCCGCGATCACGACGGTATCCAGGCGCAGGTCGCGCAGGGCGATATCGAGGGGCGTGCCCGCGAACGCCGACATGGCGATCTTGTCGAAGACCACCTCGTCCGGGCCCGGTGTCAGCTCCGGGACCAGCTGATACCGCGGGGAGCCCTGGGGGAACATCGAGCGCACCCGGCCCGGATCGTCCACCCGCTGCCACGCCATCGCCGTCCGCAGTTGGGATACCCCGGCCGCGGCCGGCGGCAGCGACATGTGCCGGGTGTAGAACACGCGAAAGCCGTTCTCACGAGCGAGGTCTCGGAGCCGGACGCAGGCGTCGACGATCTGCTGCCCGGCGGCGATCTGACCGACGATGCCGACCTGCATGTCGTAGATCAGCACCGCGGCCCGAGCCGGATCGCACGCGTCCGCCACCGTGCGGGGAATGTCGAGTCCGAATGCATGCTGCATATACACTGCTCACCTGGTCCGGTCGTAGGGTTCGCCGGTGTCGACCGACGCGTCCATCAGCGCCTCGAGCGGGAGTGGAGCGGTCACCGGGACGTAGGTCCATTCCAGAAAGCCCTTCTTGGACAACGGGAAATCGTCCACATAGCGCCGGGCCTGCGCCACACTGTCCACCTCGAAGACGATCACGACGCCCGATTCGTCCGCGCGGGCGTAGTTCTCCCGGACGATTCCGGCCTTCCAGAGGCGCCATACATTGGCGACCTCCTCGGGCAGATACGGTGTGATGGTCTCGAGGGTGACGCCGGGTTTGAAGCGGTCGAAGGCGATAACTTTCATGAGGTCCATGCAAGTCCGGTGATTACAGTGTTACAAGGGCGCACTTTTCGGTAAGTAGGTGAACGCGGTGTCGCAGCGGCGGTATTACTGTCCGGTCGAGGTCACTGTCGACCTGATCGGCGGGAAGTGGAAACCGGTGATCCTCGCGCATCTGAAGGAAGGGGTGCGGCGCTACGGTCACCTGCGCCGGGCCATGCCCTCGACCAGTGAGAAGATGCTGGTACAGCAGTTGCGCGAGCTCGAAGCCGACGGTCTCGTCAGCCGGACCGTTTTCGAGACCGTCCCGCCGCAGGTGGAATACGATCTGACCGCCGAGGGGCGCAGCCTGGTTCCGGTGCTGACCGCACTCTACGAATGGGGCGAAAAGCGGTGTGAGCGAACGGGTATCACCCTCGGGTGAGCGGACTCGCGGCCGAAGTGCGGCGTCAGTTCTTCGTGGTGAGTATCTCGGTGCGTTCACCGTCGACCACGACGGCATCGTCGTCGGTCAGCGCCCAGTGCGGCGTTCCCGCCGCGCGTAAGCGCTCGGCCAGGCGGGTGCCGTGCCCGTCCGGATCGGTCCCCGGCGAATCCACATGCGGGACGATCGCCCGGTCCACCACCCCCAGTCCGTCCCAGCGCGGATCGATACCGCAGGCGGCCCGCACCTCGGCCGGATCGTCGGCGTCCTCCAGGCCGTGCAGGTCGGGCGTCAGCAGGCAGGCGCCCGCGCTGTAACCGGTGTAGGCCAGCGCGTCTTCGGCCAGTAACTCGCGCAGAACGAGATCGGCTGCGCTGCGGGCGAATTGGGCCCGCAGGACGAAGGTGTTGCCGCCGCGCACCCACAGCGCCGGATATTCGCGCAGCGCCTGCTCCAATGCGGCGGGGCGGCCGAGGTAATCGCGCAGATCGACCACCTCGGGCCGGAAACCGCTGCGTCGCAGGGGAACCAGATCGCTGGTCACCGCTCCGGACCACGCGGACGGCCACGCGTCGCAGGCATTCGGAATCACCGCGATCGGCCCCGGGCCGCCGACCAGCTCGGCGAACCGGTCGTAGTGGGCGCCGAATCGGTAACTGGACAGGAAGAGTCGCACGGCGAATCAGAGGGTGAACGCGAGATTCGCGGCGATCCGCTCACCCAGTTCGCGATCACCGTCGACCTCGATCTCGTCGCGATGATCCGCGGCGGCGGTGCGTCCGCCGCACAGCCGGGCGAACAGGCCCGACCCCAGCCGGATCACGGTATCGGCCGGACGATCCAGCGCCGCAACGACTTCCGCGCGCCCGTCGACACGAATGAGCACGGTGCGGGCGACCGGACCGGTGGTCTCGATCGTGATGCGCGACCTGTCGGGCGCGCCGCCACGCTTGACCACCACGCGCCCGAGGAAGGGTTCGATCTCGTCCAGTGCGATCTCGGCGCGCCGCCCGCCCTCGTCCATCCCCAGGGCCTTCGCCTCGCCACCGAGCGCGTCGGTGATGTCGAGCTGATGCATCCAGCAGTCGAACAGCCGCACCCGCATGAACCGGCCGTACGACACGACCCCGATCGGGGACTGGATGTCGGCGGCCCAGGCAGCCTCGTCGACGGCGGCCAGCGCGGCGCGGCGGCGACCGGTCACCTCGGTGAACCGGCGCAGCAGTTCGTCGCCGCGCAGCGGCCGTAGCGATTCCAGCCACGTCTCGTTCAGCGCCCCGGTGTCGTTGCGGACGTGCCCGAACGCGCTGAAGTCGCTGTCCACCTGCGGCAGCGGCTCGCCGAGCAGCATCGATTCGGTGCCGACGACGTGGGCGAGTACATCGAAGACCGTCCAGCCCGGCAGCGGTGACGGCAGCCGCCAGCGGTCCTCGTCCAATCCACCGGTCAGTTCCGCCAGCGCATCCCACTGGTCGGAGAGCGCACTGGTCAGTTCGGTGCGGTCGAGTGAGGCTGTGCTCATGAACGAGTCTCCCTGTCGGTCGGATCGAGTCGGTCCGGCTCCGCACCGAGGCGGTCGAGCCCGGTGCGGATCGCGGCCGCCGTGGCCGCCGGATCGTGCGGGCGACGCAGCAGGAAGCCGCGGGCGAAGGTGAACAGGTCACCACCGCGGCGCGGCACCACGTGCAGGTGGACGTGATGCACCGTCTGGAAGGCCGCCTTACCGTCGTTGAGGACGAGATTCGCGCCGTCGGCTCCGAGGTCGCTGCGGCGCAACGCCTTTGCGATGCGATGGCCCACGCGGAACAGGTCCGCCCCCAGGTCGGCGTCGAGTTCGTCGAGGTGGGCGGCATGGCTCTTCGGAACCACCAGGGTGTGTCCCCGGGTGATCGGCCGGATGTCGAGGAAGGCGTACACCCGCTCGTCCTCGTAGATCCGCGTCGCCGGTGCGTCGCCCGCGACGATCCGGCAGAAGATGCAGCCACTCACCAGGCAGACATTACGGCGTAAGGCGCACCCGGCATAGCCCGCTTCTGTGCTGCGTGAACGGGCATTCGGGAGGAAAGGCGTGGTGTGGTGTGACGTTGATCTCAACTAATCTCACCGGCCTGCCGGGTACAGTTGCGAGAATTATTTCGGAACTTACTGGAAAGTAAGTTCCGCTCGGCCAGACCCAACAGGCGGCCCACCTGGACATCAGGGGGCCAGCTTGCCGTCACAAGTAAGGAAGTTGACCAGTGGAGACAACGCAGGGCGCGAACGAGGGCGCGCAGCCCGGCGACGACAGTCGCACGTCGCACCGCACGCGTGTCGGTGTGGTTCGTGAGACCAATGCCGATGAACGACGCGTCGCGTTGGTGCCGAAGATCATCCCGAGCCTGGTGAAGCAGGGTGTACAGGTCGTCGTCGAAGCCGGCGCGGGTGTCGGGGCATTGATTCCGGACGAAGCCTACGAGGCCGCGGGTGCGACGATCGGTGATCCGTGGCAGGCCGAGGTCGTGGTGAAGGTGGCCCCGCCCAACGATGCCGAGATTGCCAAGCTGTCGCGGGACCAGACGCTGATCGGATTCCTGGCTCCGCGCAACGCGGACAACAAGATCGGCGCGCTGCAGGATGCGGGCGTGCGCGCGTTCGCGGTGGAGGCGATTCCGCGGATCTCGCGCGCGCAGGTGATGGATGCCCTGTCCTCGCAGGCCAATGTCGCGGGATACAAGGCGGTGTTGCTGGCGGCGTCGGAGTCGACGCGGTTCTTCCCGATGCTGACCACCGCGGCGGGCACGGTGAAGCCGGCGACGGTGCTGGTGCTGGGTGTGGGTGTGGCGGGTCTGCAGGCCCTGGCCACCGCCAAGCGCCTCGGTGCCCGTACCACCGGTTACGACGTGCGGCCGGAGGTGGCCGATCAGGTGCGGTCGGTGGGTGCGCAGTGGCTGGATCTGGGTATCGACGCGGCCGGTGAGGGTGGTTACGCCCGCGAGCTGACCGATGACGAGAAGGCCCAGCAGCAGCAGGCTTTGGAGGATGCGATCAAGGGCTTCGACGTGGTGGTGACCACCGCGCTGGTGCCGGGTCGCCCCGCGCCGCGTCTGGTGACCGCCGCCGCGGTGGAGGGTATGAAGCCCGGCAGCGTGATCGTCGATCTGGCGGGGGAGACCGGTGGTAACTGCGAGTTGACCGAACCCGGTAAGACGGTGGTTCGCCACGATGTCACGATCTGCTCGCCGTTGAATCTGCCGGCGACGATGCCCGAGCACGCCTCGGAGCTGTACTCGAAGAATATTGCGGCGCTGCTGGAGCTGATGCTGAAAGACGGCAGGCTCGAGCCCGATTTCGGTGACCAGGTGATCGCCGATTCCTGTGTGGCCGGTGCGCCGAGCCGTCCCGCCGACTCCGAGGAGCAGGGCTGATGTATACCGAGCTTTTGGCCAATATCGCGATTCTGGTGTTGTCCGGATTCGTGGGTTTCGCGGTGATCTCCAAGGTGCCCAACACCTTGCACACGCCGTTGATGTCGGGCACCAACGCCATTCACGGCATCGTGGTTCTGGGTGCGCTGGTCACGTTGGGCAAGGTCGAGCACCCGTCGGTGATCACGCAGATCATTCTGTTCGTCGCGGTGGTGTTCGGAACGCTGAACGTGGTCGGTGGTTTCGTGGTGACCGACCGGATGCTGGGGATGTTCAAGGGCAAGAAGCCCGCTGCGGGTGAGAAGGCGGGTAAGTAACCGATGGACAACTTGGTCAACATCCTTTACATCGTCGCGTTCTCACTGTTCATCTATGGTCTGATGGGCTTGACCGGGCCCAAGACCGCGGTGCGCGGCAACTGGATCGCGGCGGTGGGTATGGGCATCGCGGTGATCGCGACGTTCATCTCCATTCGTGACACCTCGAACTGGATCATCATCATCGCGGGCCTGGTTGTCGGTGTGGCGCTGGGTGTTCCGCCCGCGCGGTTCACCAAGATGACCGCGATGCCGCAGCTGGTCGCCGCGTTCAACGGTGTCGGTGGTGGCACGGTCGCGTTGATCGCGTGGTCGGAATTCCTCAACAGCGACGGTTTCTCGTCGCTGCACGAACAGCCCACCGTGCACATCGTGATCGGTTCGCTGTTCGCGGCGATCATCGGTTCGATCTCGTTCTGGGGCTCGCTGATCGCGTTCGGCAAGCTGCAGGAGATCCTGCCCGGCCGCCCGATCGGTCTCGGGAAACTGCAGCAGCCGGTCAATCTGCTGCTGGCCCTGGGTGCGATCGCTTCGGCCGTGGTGATCGGTATCGGCGCCACGAAGGACGGTGCGCCGTGGTGGTGGATGGTGCTGCTGCTGGTGCTGGCCGCGGTGCTGGGTTTGATGGTCGTGCTGCCGATCGGTGGCGCGGACATGCCCGTGGTCATCTCGCTGCTCAACGCACTCACCGGTCTGTCGGCCGCGGCCGCCGGTCTGGCGTTGAACAACACCGCGATGATCGTGGCCGGCATGATCGTCGGCGCGTCCGGCACCATCCTGACCAACCTGATGGCCAAGGCCATGAACCGTTCCATCCCCGCGATCGTGGCGGGTGGTTTCGGTGGTGGCGGCGGTGCCGCGGCCTCCGGCGATGGTGAGCAGAAGCAGGCCAAGGCCACAAGTGCCGCCGATGCCGCGATCCAGATGGCCTACGCCAACCAGGTGATCGTGGTGCCCGGCTACGGTATGGCCGTCGCGCAGGCTCAGCACGCGGTCAAGGAGATGGCGTCGCTGCTCGAGGCCAAGGGTGTCGAGGTCAAATACGCCATCCATCCGGTCGCGGGCCGGATGCCCGGGCATATGAACGTGCTGCTGGCCGAGGCCGAGGTCTCCTACGACGCGCTCAAGGAAATGGACGACATCAACGGCGAATTCTCGCGCACCGATGTGGCTTTGGTGATCGGCGCCAACGACGTCACCAACCCCGCCGCGCGTGAGGACTCCTCGAGCCCGATCTACGGCATGCCGGTGCTCAACGTCGACCAGGCCAAGAGCGTGATCGTGCTGAAGCGGTCGATGAACTCCGGGTTCGCCGGCATCGACAACCCGCTGTTCTACGCCGACCACACCTCCATGCTGTTCGGCGACGCCAAGAAATCCGTCGGCGCCGTCACCGAAGAACTCAAGGCGCTGTAACGAGCGTAGGTTCGACCCGAAACGGCCCGCAGTTTCCGCTGCGGGCCGTTTCCGGTTCCCGGCGGTAAGCGTGCGTGCTCGCGCTACGTGTGCGCACGGACCTCCCAGCCGCGGGTGACGGACTAGAGTGGCCCGCAGGGCCGGGTGGTACCGAGAGCACGGCAGCCGGAAGGGGTCGAGATGACGGTTCGGGAGCGGTTCGATCTGCCTGCGGTGGGCGATGATTCGGCGATCTACGGCACGCCGTATCAGACGCCCGAAGGTGCCACGGTCATCCCGGTGACGCGCCCGGGCGGAAAGTTCCGGCGCGCCCGGCCGCTGGGTGTCTTCGTCATCGAGGACGGCAACACCGGCTGGCACGCCGTCACCGACGACACCGCCATCGCGTTGCTGGGCATCTTCGTCGGCTTGGTGGCGACGACGCTGTCCCTGATCGCGGTGGTGCGGAATCCGCCGTGGCCGGACGTCACCATCCGGATCGACCGCAAGGAGCGCTGACGAGAATCATCGCCGCCAGGCGTCGGTGCGCTCGGCATTGTCGAGAAACGCGTCGACCATGCGGTGGTTGAGCGCGGCGAGCTGACGCAGATCCTCGGTCGACCATTGCGCCAGCGCGTCGCGCATGTGGCGGCGGCTCACCGCGCGGATCGCGTCCACGGTGGCCCGGCCCTCGTCGGTGATGCGCACCCGCTGCGCCCGGCGGTCCTCCGGATCGGTCACCCGGTCGACGTAACCGGCCCGTTCCAGGCGCTGGATCTGGCGCGTGACATGCGGCGCCTCCACATCCAGGCAGGCCGCGAGCTCACCCATGCGCATGGGCTCCGCGGCGTCGGCGAGCATCCGCAACAGCGGCACGTTGGCGCGATCGAGATTCACCCCGGCCGCGGCCACGGTGCGATCGTGTCGTCTGGCCCGGGTGAGCAGGTGTGCGATCCGGGTCAGGGCGCGCTCGAGTTCCACGATGTAGTCGGCGTCGACCACCGATTCGGGACTTCCTTCGGAACGCGGCACAGGGTTATCCTACTACCCAACTTACTTAAGTTAGGTAAGTATAAAGATAGGGAACTCAGATGACGTCGACCGTCACCGGCCGATCCACCGGAACCGATTCCGAAACCGGTGCGCCGGCGCACCTGGTCTTGACGCTGCTGGCACTGTGCGCGGCCGGACTCGTGGTCTCACTGCAGCAGACCGTGGTCATTCCGTTGCTGCCCAGGCTGATCGGGCAACTGCACACCGACGTCGCGGGTGTCACGTGGTTGTTCACCGCCGCGCTGCTCACCGGAGCCGTTGCCACCCCGCTGCTTTCGCGCTTCGGCGACATGTACGGCAAGAAGCGCATGGTGATGTTCTGCATGGGACTGCTGATCATCGGTTCGGTGGTCTGCGCGGTGGCGAGTTCGTTGGGTGTCTACATCGTCGGCCGGGCGCTGCAGGGCACCTCGTCGGCGCTGATTCCGCTGGGGATCGGCATCATTCGCGACACCTTCCCGCGTGAACGGCTCACCACCGCGATCGGCGTCATCAGCGGCACCATGGGTGTCGGCGGCACCATCGGCATGCTGGTGACCGGTGTCATCGCGGACAAGACCACCGATCCGCATCCGGTGTTCTGGATGACGGCGGTGCTGGCCGTGCTCGCCACCGTGCTCGTCGGCGTGAGCGCCAAGGATGTGGGGCAGCGCCACGGCGGGCAGCCGGATTATCTGGGCGCGGTCCTGCTCGCCGGTCTGTTGGTGTGCCTGCTGCTGGCCATCAGCGAGGGGCCGCGCTGGGGCTGGGGCGAGACGAGCGTGATCGGCCTGTTCGCCGCGGCCGCCGTGCTGGCCGTGGTGTGGGTGCTGGTGGAGCGCAAGGTCGCGCAGCCGCTGGTGCGCCTGCCGCTGCTGGTCGGCCCCCGCTCGCTGTCGGCCAATATGGCCTCGGCGCTGCTGGGCTTCGCGATGTTCGGCTCCTTCACCCTGATCTCGAACTTCGTGCAGACCCCCGCCGACAAGGTCGGTTACGGTCTGTCCGGGTCGGTCCTGGCCGTGGGTCTCTACGGCATTCCCAGCTCGGTGCTGATGACCTTCTTCTCCTTCCGCACCGGGCGCATCGTGGCGCGCATCGGTCCCGCCTTCACCCTGGCCATCGGCGCGGCCTTCGCCGGCGCGGCGACCGGATGGCTGGCGCTGTCCAACGCGCACGGCTACGACATGGTCATCTCGAATACGCTGCAGGGCATCGGCTTCGGTATCGGCTATGCCGCACTGGGAACCCTTGCCGTCCAGCATGTTCCGATGAGCGAGAGCGGAATCGCCAGTGGGATCAACTCACTGGTGCGCACCGCCGGCGGCAGTATCGCCGGCGCCATCACCGCCTCGATCCTGAGCGCTCTCACCATCGGTCACACGGGCGTGCCATCGCTGCACGCCTACGTGGTCAGCTTCGCGGTGCTGAGTGTCGGGGCGTGGCTGGCCGCGGCCGTGGCACTCGGCAACGGCCTGCGGCACAAGTACGAACGGTAGTGGTCAGGCGACTTTCAATGTCCCGCCGTCGATGATGTAATCGGCGCCGACGATGTTGCCGGCTCGCGCGGAGACGAGGAAGGCGACCAGCGCGGCCACCTCCTCGGGCTCCGAGATCCGCCCCGAGGCGATGCCGAAACTCTCGCCGATGGTCGCGAGCAGGTCGTCGTGCGAGATGCCCTGCGCCGCAGCGAGCTTCCCGCCGAATCGGTTCGGATCCCGCCACAGCGGAGTGCCCACGACACCGGGGGATACGGTGTTGACGCGCACGCCGCGCGGGGCCAATTCCTCACTGAGGCGTTTGCTCAGCGAGGTGAGCGCGGCCTTGGCCTCGCTGTAGCCGATCGGCCCGGCGGCGGGCAGCCGCGAGTTGATCGAGGAGATGTTCACGATCGCGCCGCGGCGTTCCAGCAGGCTGGGCAGCGCCGCGCGCGTGGTCCAGATGGCGCTGAACAGATTGAGGTCGAACAGGGTTCGCCACTGTTCGTCGGTGATGTCGGTGAATGCGCCCAGCCCCAGCCGATCCGCGTCACCGCCACCGACATTGTTGACCAGGATGTCGATGCCGCCGAGTTCGCGCAGCGCCGAATCGATCAGGGTGGTGGCGCCCTCGGAGGTGCCGAGGTCGACGGAATACGCTGCGACACTGGACTTTTCCAGTTCCGGTGTGACGGTGCGCGCGGCGCCGACCACCAGTGCTCCCTCGGCGGTCAGCGCCTCGGCGATCGCCAGTCCGATGCCGCGGCTCGCGCCGGTGACGACGGCGGTCTTGCCGGTGAGTTCGAGGTCCATGAGCTTCCCTTTCTTGAACTTCAGGTCAAAAATTGAGGTGTGAAAAAGGGCCGCGGTGGCGGCCCGGATATCAGAGGGTGGTCAGTGCGGTGTCGATGATGCGGTGCAGGGTCTGCGCATCGCTGGTCTTCGCCATGACGCGCAGTCCCACGATGGTGTTCATCAGGAATTCGGCGGCGGCCCGCGGATCGACGTCCTGTGCCACGTCACCGTCGCGCCGCCCCCGATCGATCCGATCGGACAGTGCGGTCATGGTGTTCTCCTGCATGGTCCGGACCGCCTTCGTGATCTCGGGATCCTGTGCGGAGAATTCGGTCGCGGTGTTCACCGCCAGGCAGCCGCGCCGAACAGGCTGTGCCACATCGGAATCCACCAGAAACCGGATGAAGGCGCCGATGCACTGCTGTGCGGTCCCCGGCCGCGCCATGAACTCCCCGACCACTTCCGAGCCTATCCGGTCGTAGCGCTCCAGCACCCGTTCGAACAGCTCCCGCTTGCTGCCGAACGTGTTGTACAAACTCCCCTTCCCGATCCCGGTAGCCTCGGCCAGCTGCGCCGGTGAGGTATTCGCATACCCATGGGTCCAGAACGCATCCAGAGCCCGATCCACCACGGTCTCGGTCTCGAAGTTACGCGGCCTGCCCATGTCTCAACCCTACGAGTTTTTGTCCTTGAGGTCAACAATGGGTTCGTCGACGGGTGAGCTCTCGGACGGTGCCCGTGTGTGACAGTTGTTGGCTGCGTTAATATCTCGTCATCAGGTTGCGGCCCGACGGGCTTCTGTGAGCAACGGATACGCCCCCAACCGCGCGAGGATTCGTGCTGCTTGGGGGTGTTGTCGTGTCATATCGGGTGTACCGGTCGACGGCAGAAGAGGTGTTGCATCTGTCGGTGGAACAGCAGCTGTCGGCGATAGTCTCCGAGCATCTGGGCCGGACGAAACGTAAAGTGCCGACCGCCGAGCAACGCTCCTGGGACGTGAGCCTGCCGTGGATAGCCGGGGATCTGGTCGCCACCGGGCTGGAACACGTCGAGATGCTGATCGAATATCGACTGCCCGAGACAAGCCGCCGGGCCGATGTGATTTTGAGTGGTATCCACCCGCAAACCGGAGACGACCACTATGTCGTCGTCGAACTGAAGCAGTGGGGCCGAGCGGAGCTCATCTGGAACAGCGACCGAATCGTGCGAGTACAGGGATTGCCGGGCGAGCATCTTCACCCCATCGATCAGGTGCGTGGCTATTGCCGATATCTGACCCGCTTCGTCGAGACTCTCCATGATCGGCCGAATGCGGTCCGTGGAGTTGCCTACTTGCACAATGCAACCGAGAATTCGGTGAGCGCGCTGCGAGCTCTGCCGCCGGACGAGACGGGCCGCATGTTCACCGGCGAGCAACGCGAAGAATTTCTGACCTTCCTCAAGAGCCAATTCGCCCCGGAATCGGGCACCGGAGCAGCGAACCGGCTGCTCGAGAGCCCTATTCGAGCGAAGCCGAACCTGTTCGGGTTCACCGGTGCGGAGCTACGGTCGGCGACCGAATACTCGCTACTCGACCACCAGAAACTGGCGTACGAAACGGTGATGAGCCGAGTGCGGTTGGCTCGGCAGACGGACCAGAAGAGTGTCGTGGTCGTTACAGGAGGACCGGGCAGTGGCAAGAGCCTGATCGCGGTCTCGCTGCTCGCGGAGTTGCACCGCGAGGGCTACCGCGTACGGCACGCGACCGGATCTCTGGCCTTCACCGAATCGCTACGAAAGTTCCCGGGCAAGGGCTCCAGAGAGCTTCAGGACTTGTTCAAGTACTTCCGGAACTTCTCCGACTGCGAAAAGAACGAGCTCGACGTCCTCATCTGCGATGAGGCCCATCGAATTCGAGAGGTGTCCACGAATCGGTTCACACCGCGCGCCCAGCGCACCAACCGTCCACAGGTGGATGAGTTGATGGCTGCGGCGAGGGTCCCGGTCTTTCTTCTCGATGAACATCAGGTGGTCAGGCCGGACGAGGTGGGGACGGTTCACGCGATCCGAGATCACGCGGCTCGCGCCGGCTACGTGGTACACCAGATCGAATTGGACGGGCAGTACCGGTGTGGCGGCAGCGCCGAATACGACGAATGGGTGCGCCGTCTGCTGGGGTTGCGTATCGGCGGTCCTACACCGTGGACGGGAGACTCCGCCGCGTTCGACGTCCGTATTGCGGAGACGCCGCAGGAAATGGAAACGTTCCTCCGAGACAAGAACGCCGACGGATGGACCGCGCGAATCGCCGCCGGATATTGCTGGCCTTGGAGCTCTCCGAAGAAGGATGGGACTCTCGTCGACGACGTGGTCATCGGCGAATGGGCCAAGCCGTGGAACCTTCGAGGAGAACGGGCCGTCGGGGGCGCTCCGCCGAGTTCACTGTGGGCAACCGACCCGCGCGGATTCGAGCAGGTCGGCTGCGTCTACACCGCCCAGGGGTTCGAATATGACTGGTCGGGTGTCATCATCGGTCCCGACCTCGTCATTCGCGACGGGCACTTGGCGACGGTTCGCGACGCTACGAAGGACAAGGCGCTCAAGGGCACGAAAACCAAACCTGTAGGTGACGAAACCTTCGACACATTGGTGCGAAATATCTACAAGGTGCTCCTCACCCGCGGGATGCGAGGAGTCGTCATACATTCTGTCGATCCGGACACACAAGCCTTTCTGAAGAGCCTTGTCGACTGAACTGCGACCGCGAGAGGGACGCGTGTTCCTGGTGGCTGCACCCGATGGCACGGTTGGCCGTTCGTGGTGATTGCTCGTCTACCTGTCGACGTGTTCGGCCGGAGCACCTTCCCCGACGGTGCCGGCGAACCAGGCGCAGAGTAGGACGGCGAGTAGGGGGAAGGTGAAGGCGAGGGTGAGGGAGGTCAGTTGGGCGAGCCAGCCTATGACGGAGGGGCCGGCGAGGAAGCCGAGGTAGCCGAGGCCGAAGACCTTGGACATATCGGTAGCGGCGGTGGCGGTGCTCAGATTGCCTGCGGCGGTGAAGATCTGGGGGACGCCGCCGGCGAGGCCGAGACCGGCGAGGACCCAGCCCGCGAGACTCAGGGGCAGCCACGGCGAGGCCATGATGACGGCGAGACCGGCGGCGCCGAGAACCGAACCCCAGCGGACGACGGCGATGCGGCCGAAGCGTTCGCTGACCCGGTCCGCGGTGAAGCGGCCGACGGTCATCGCGATGGAGAACGCGCCGAACGACAGGGCGGCGGTGGCGTCGCTGACGCCCAGATGTTCGTGCGTCTGCAGTGCGCTCCAGTCGTTGGCCACACCCTCGGCCATCAGCAGGGCGAAGGCGATCGCGGCCAGCGCCAGGACTTTCGGAGGCAACCAGTGCCGGACGCGTCGCCGCACGGCCGAATCGGTTGCGCGGCGACCGGTCCGTGATCCCGAGGCCGGGGCCCCGGCTGCCGGAAGTGCCGCGGCCGATTCGGTGACAGCCACACTATTTCCGGCCGCGGAGTGGTCCGGGACTGCCGCGGATTCGGCGACGGTGGCTGCCGGCTCGACGTGCGAGGTGGCGTGCAGGCGGGGGAGCAGGCTCGGCACACTGGCCAGCATCACCAGCAGGCCCAGTACGGCCGCGACCGCGAAACTCATCCGGATGTCGGCGCCTGCGTGCATGGCCGCCGCGCCGGCGAGCGAGCCCACCAGACCGCCGCAGGAGAACAGCGCGTGGAACGCCGCCATGATCGGCCGCCGGTAGACCCGCTCGACCTGCACGGCCTGGGCGTTCATCGACACGTCGAGCGCGCCGTTGCCGAAACCGAAGATCGCGAGCGCGATACCGAGCTGCACGGGTCCGGTGGCCCACGCCGGTCCGCTCACCGCCACGATCAGCCAGGCGACGGCCGCGGTGACCAGGGTTCGGCTGCCGAAGCGGTCCGCGAGCGGACCCGCCGCCTGCATACCGACGATGCCGCTGCCGGCCATCACCAGGATCAGAATGCCGAGGGTCCCGTGCGAGACTCCGGTGCGATCCGTGATGACCGGAATGTGCACCACCCACATCGCGGCCAGGAACCCGTTGAGCGCGAACACCGCGAACACCGCTGCCCGCGCGCGGCGAGCGGCCGGAGCAACCGTCCCGCGCCGTGTCGTCTCCACCGATGAATGCATCGATTCGACGGTACCGGGCGCGCACCGATTGTTCACCGCACGAGAGGCCGTGCCGGGCCGTGTGGCTCGGCACGCGGAACCCCTTGGGGCCCAACACTCGAAGCGCCTGCCCCGCGGGTACGACTCCGGAGCGGAGGAGTGCGTCGAAGCGTCGTTGATTCGGCGGCGCCGACCGCGGTCGGCGGCTCCCCGTATCCCGAGCGATCACGGCATCGTCGACGTCACCGCACGGGCCCCGGATGAACCGGTTTCGATTCGAGTGTATGACCTACCACCGACACGTTTCGGCGCCGCGCCGGGTTCACCT